>SKVW01000212.1 GCA_007129255.1 Bacteroidales bacterium | reverse complement strand
TTTTGGTTCAACCCATCAGGAACCGGCATTTCTAAGGACGATCAGGGTTATTTCGGGGGGCATGCCGATGCGCCCGGGAAACCCGAGAAAGCCGAATCCACGGTTTACATAAAGTTTCTGTTCGTTCTCCCGGTACAACCCGCTCCATTCGGGATAAATTAAAGCAGAGGGGCTCCATTTGAAAAAAGGGGTGCGAAACCCAAATTGCATGGCATGGGTATGCCCTGACAGGGTCAGCCGGATATTGCTGTCAGGTATCACCTCTTCACGCCAATGGCTTGGATCATGAGAGATCAGCACCTGTAAAGGAAAATCACGATATTCACCCAGGGCTTTTTCTAAGTCCCCATATTGCGAAAAAGGCGGCAGGCCCCAGTTGTCCACCCCAATCACCATCAATGAATCTTCTCCCCTTGTAATGAAGGCATGTTCATTGCGCAGCAGATGAAACCCCATTTGTTCGTTCAGCAATTCCAAAAGCAGAAGGTTGGCCTCCTTTTCTTCAATGGTATACCATCGGCGGTAATCGCCCATATCGTGGTTTCCCAGCACGGAGAACATCCCATCGGGGGTTTGAATGCTGCGAAAGTAAGGCACAAATTTTTTGGCTTCTTTGGCCTGGTTGTTTACCAGGTCGCCCGAAAACATCACAGCATCGGGCTTCAGTTCTTCTATCTTTCTCAGCCCCCTTTCCACCGGGCGGGTGCGGGCAAAGCTGCCCAGGTGTGTATCGGAGAAATGCACCAGGCGGTATCCCTCAAAAGAGGACGGAAGGCCTTCAATCCTTACTTCCACTTCCTCCACTTTAAAATTAAACCGCCCCCATGCCACACCGTATAAAACCCAGCCAAACATAAAAACAGACAATATAAACCCCGTAATGGGCAAAAACCTTCTCTGCCCATTTTTTTCAAAGGGTTTGTAAAAGGCGGTTTTTTCAGTCAATAAGCGAAAGAGACGCAAAACCAGCAGTTGTATGTCATACAGGATCACAAAAACAAGAAAGGTAAATTTAGGCAGGAATATCAGCACAAAAGCACCCGTGATATAAAAATAATTCCGGTATTGCACATAATCGGGCCATTGGGAGTTGCGGATGATCATAGCCCACGTAATTCCAAAAACGATAAAGGCCACATCCATGATCCAGTATGCACGAAAAACCAGCTTACGGTAAGGCCTGAGCCGGGGAAGGGAAAAAAGGGAACGCAACCCCCTCCAGCCGTAGAGGTCTATCAGCAGCAAAACAGCAACCAGGATGATTAAGCGAAGGAGCATACAAGGAAAAGGTTTCAGTAATTTGTTCCCGGAATTAAAAAATTTTCAGGGTAAAGTTAATACATCTCAAATGCTCAAACAGGATTGGAAAAGGGATTGTTCAGGGGAAGAATCATAATAAAACTGAAATTTTGCAGGAACAATCCCGGGAAGGCTTTTGCATCATCCGGAATGCTGATTATGGCCGGTTGGTTTTTTCCATTGGTACTGGCTCCCTCCGGTAGCAATCTGGTTTGTAAAGTCACATCAGGATTTATTTATTAAACTGTAAACTTTTTTTTAGGACGATACACCCTGTAAAAAAAACCGCCCCATACGGGGCGGAATAATGATAGAAATTAATAGAAAAAATCTACTTCACTCTTTTTTCCGGGTGATCTCCATAACCCTTTCATAGCCGTATTTTTTCATGGCCTCCTCCCCGCGCAGGACATTAATGTGGTGTATTTCCCCGGGACTGACCAGGTTGTTGATATTCACGACTTCGTCATCCTCGATTTTTTCACCATCCAGGATGATCACCAACTCTTCCGAAAAACTGAACTCCTCTGTTTGGGCTTTGTCTTCCCGTTCCTCTTCCAGTCTGAATCTCACCGGCATATTGAACTGCACGCTGGCGGGTTCATCATTGTGGAGGCGGCCCGGCTCCCACCTCGGCATCAGTTCCAGGACCCTTAATACCTCCTGGTCTGTTTCCGGGCTCAGGCCCCTTAGAATTTTTACATCGGTAATTTCGCCGTTGGAGCGCACCACAAAGGAGACAAACACGGTTCCCTCGATTCCTGCTTGCTTTGCTTTCTCAGGATAGACAAGATTTTCCTGCAAAAACCGGATACGGCCCTGCTCTCCTCCCGGGAAGGAAGGCGGAACCGGCACCACCGTATGGATCACTTCCTCTTCATAAGCCTCTTTGGTTTCTGCAGGAGAAACCGGATCGTCATTTAAGTTGCAGGCCTGGAAAAATAAAGCGGTGGCAAAAAAGGCCGTTACGGCCAGAACACCCGAAAACAATCGGATAAGGGAAACTTTGGTTTTTTGGTTCATCATCATGATTCTTTTTTTAAGGGGTGAATAATTCAGGGGATTGGTCAGTGAAAATTGAAAGCGTGAGAAGGAAAGGTTTACCAGCAATTGCTGATAAGCAGTTTTATTCCCGCTTTGGCTCAGTACAAAACGGTCGGCCTCAAACTCATGGATCATTTTCATTTCTTTGCGCAAAAACCAGATAAGCGGGTGAAACCAGAAAACAACCAACAACAGTTCCAGCAAAACCAGGTCTATGAAATGCTTTTTCCGGATATGTGCTTTTTCATGCAACAGGATCTTTTCAAGTGAAGGATCATCTTTTATTTTCTCGGGGATAAAAACGCGGTTGTGAAAAGAAAAAGGAGCAATCTGGTCTTTCAATACCACCACACGCATTCCATGCATATTCATTTTTTCAGACCTGCTGATTTTATAGGATAAGAATACCAGTGAGCCAAGCATCCTTAAAAACAAAATTGCCCCCACTCCTGCTGCAAGGTAAATGAATACATTTTTGTCCAGCACAAAAAACCGGAGATTGTCCTGGGTTCGTTCCAGTTGGGTTCCTGCACTTACCAAAACATCAGGCAACAAAAGAGTCTGCGAACCGGTGGTTACCGGCCCGGCGGCCTGCCACAAAAATCCCAAACCCAGAATCAAAGAAGCCAGCAGGCCTCCAAGCAGGAAAAACCTGCTGAAAGCGGGAAATTTAAGCGGGCGAACAAACAGCAGGTAGCCAGCACCCAAAAGGAAAAAGTACAGGGATGTCCAGAAAAAGTATTGAAACAGGGTTTCCATGGTTTTGTTTTTAGGTTATCAGATTACAGAGCAATAAGCGGACCTATTCTTCCTGCTTGCGGATCTCCTCTTCAATAATGCGTTTGAGCTCTTCCAACTCAGAGGTGGTAAGCCCTTTTTCCTGAGAGAAAAAAGAAACCATCTGTCGCAACGAATTTCCAAAATACTTCAAGAGGATCCCTTTCATCATCACCCGGGTGTAGGTTGATTTATCCACCAATGGAAAATATTCATGGGCTTTGCCGTAAGCTTTATGACCCACAAAGCCCTTATCTTCCAGAATGCGGATAATGGTTGATACGGTGGTATAGGCAGGCTTGGGATCGCGAAACCTGGAGCGGATGTCTTTTACAAACCCCGACTCAATATCCCACAAAATCTGCATCACCTGTTCTTCTGCTTTGGTTAATTCCTTCATCAGTTAATATTTTTGCAACTATTTGATTCTTTAAACTTTAAAAACGCATCCCAAATTCCAAACTCAGGTTGGCAGTTAGATGGCTGATGGCAGAATTAAACTCTACCCTCTACTTTCTACTTTCTACTTTCTCCTTTCTACCTTCTAACCTCTATCCTCTATCCTCTATCTCCATGCATAAATAACCATCCTCATTTGATTTCGAATTTATCCTTGAAGTTTCTGACACAAACTTATAACTAATTTTTTAGTTTTGCAACTAATTTGTTAGTTTTTTTATTAAAATATGAATAAATTGCATTACAAAGGCTGGACCGGACAAACAAAACATGTTCTTTTACAGTTTAGTAAGCAGGAGTTTAAGGTTGTGTAGTTTAACTGAAAAAATAAATCAGGCACCATTCTTTATTGGCGGTTTAAGCAGGTTATCTGCAACTTACGCGCCAAATTAATTTGTGTTGAAACTTTCAATTATTGGCAGGTTTCCATATATTTGTAGCTTGTACCGGTTTGATTCAAAAGACTTTATTGCTCCTTTTATCAAATTAAACAGCTTTTTTTAAATTCGAATTTTCATTTTTTACCCTTAAAATCAACAAAAATACTTTATCATGAAAAAAAGGTTTTACTATTTGTTGTTCTTCTTTTTCATACCCTTCCTGCTTCCGGGGGCCTTTGCGCAGCCGGAGGTTACTCCTGCCCTGCAGGATGTTTTATCGGAAAAGGCAGAAGAGGAGTTCATTTCGGTGAACATGCGTTTTGAGGCGCAGATTGATGACCAGCAGCTTTATCAGCAAAGCCGGACCATCCGGGATCCTGAAAAGCGGCGCAGGTTTGTGGTCGATGAGTTGAAGGCATTCAGCGAACAACATCAGGCCGGTTTGCTATCCTGGCTTGAAGACATGGAAGCTGCCGGAAAAGCAAAAAATATCAGGCCCCTTTGGGTTGCCAACCTGGTGAATGCAGAGGTCAAGCCCTCTGTCATTCAGGAGCTGATGGCCCGGAAAGACCTGGACAGGCTGGATTACAACCAAATGCGCAAGGTGCTCATGTCGGACCAGGAGCTTAGCGCTGCACCAAAAGCCTTGCAGGATAAAACCAAAGATATAAACCTTGCATGGAACGTTACCCTG
>SKVW01000029.1 GCA_007129255.1 Bacteroidales bacterium | reverse complement strand
TGTATAGTCTTACCGGGCAAAGTGAAGAGGGAATGCTCGGAACCGTGGGTTTTCGGGAAGGAAAAAATGTGACCTCAGTTTTTGCACGCATGACCCTGCCGCAGGACCGCAAGCGTACTGCCGATGAGGTGGCAGAACAAGTCAGGAAAAGGGTGGAACAGCTACCAGAGGTGGAAAAATTTTCCGTTGCCGGGGGTAGCCTGATCTCCGACGCCATCATGGGCAATATTCGTCCCATACAGATCAATGTTACCGGAACCGACCTGGATATGGTCAATGAAACCGCCCAGATGATTTACGATACCCTCCATCATGTAAACGTGCTGACCAACCTGGAGAATACCATTGACCGGGGAAAACCCGAACTACAGGTAGTATTGGACAAGGAAAAAGCTTCGGCCCTTGGTTTGAATACCGCCATGGTGTCTTCACAGCTCAGGCAAAGCCTTCACGGGCAAGAGGCTGGTACCTTCAGGGATGGAGATGAAAGCATCCGGATCTTTATCCGTTATGACGAGAGGCATCGCAGCAGCCTTGGCGATCTGGAAAACATTATGATCATGACATTGTACGGGGAAAAGTTGCCTTTGTCTTCCGTAGGAGCCATAAAGGAAGCCCATGGGCAAATGGAGGTTCGGCGTGAGCAACAGCAAAGGGTGGTGTATGTTTATGCAAATCCTTTGGGGGTGAGTCTGGGAGAAGCGGTGGAGCAAACCAGGAAAGCCATTTCAGATATACCAGTACCCGAAGGAGTGGACATTGAATTTGGAGGGGAAGTGATGGAGCAACAGGAAGCTTTTGAAGACCTGTGGCTTATGTTTGTCATCGGTTTGGTACTGGTATTCATGGTAATGGCTTCTCTTTTTGAATCGGTCAGGCAGCCCTTTATCATTATTTTTACCATTCCCCTCTCAGTGATCGGAGTTATTTTGATTTTTCTCATTACCGGACAAACCTTTAATGTGGTCACTTTTCTCGGGCTGATCATGTTGCTGGGGATTGTGGTAAACAATGGAATTGTATTGGTAAACTACACCAATTTGCTTCGTAACCGCGGGTATGATTTTGCTGAAGCGATCATTGAGGGAGGCCGCAGCCGCCTGCGGCCGGTGCTTATGATCTCCTTTACCACCATTTTCGGGATGTTGCCCCTGGCAATCAGCACGGGGATGGGATCGGAGATCTGGTCACCCCTTGGCATCACCATCATCGGGGGAATGATCATTTCATCCCTTATTACCCTGTTGCTGATCCCTGTGGTTTACAGCCTGATGAATAAATAAATTTTCGGCATGATTTTCCGGAAAAAGGAGATACTGCGTAAATCCTAAAAAAGCAGAGCCTATCCAAGAGAAAGGGTCCTGCTTTCTTAGAATTTCTTCCCAGGATTCATTTAATAAAGTCCCCTTTTAAAAGGCTTTTCTAAGGGGGTTTCAGGTGTACTGCCTTTCCCCGAAAATGGCGCTGCCAACCCTGACCATGGTACTGCCTTCTTTAATGCCGATTTGGTAATCATCGGACATGCCCATTGAAATTTCGCGAAAAGCCTCATCTTCCGCAAAATACTTTTTCTTAATTTCCTGAAAATGATTTTTCAGCTGCCGGAACTCTCCGGCAACTTTTTCCTCGTATTCGGTGAAGGTGGCCATTCCCATCAACCCATGAACCTTAATATGTTCCATAGCTTTGTAGGCTTCACTTTCCAGCAGTTCGCAGGTTTCTTCAAAGGACATCCCAAACTTGGAGGTTTCATCTGCAATATGGAGCTGCAGCAGGCAGGGGATCACCCTTTGGCTTTTACGTCCTTCTTTGTTGATCACTTTTAGCAGTTTCAGGCTGTCTACCGAATGGATCAGGGAAACAAATGGGGCAATGTATTTTACCTTGTTTGATTGCAGGTGCCCTACCATATGCCACCGGATATCATCAGGCAATTCTTCTTTTTTAGGAACCATTTCCTGGGCTTTGCTTTCCCCAAAATGCCGGTGGCCACACTCATAAACTTCCATGATCTCTTCCGGGGTTTTGGTTTTGGTGATGGCAATTAATTTTACGCCTTCCGGAATTTTCTCCAGTATTTTCCTGTAATTATCTGCAATGTTCATATGGGTCCTGTTTTTAACTGATGCAAAAATAACAATTCCAAAAAAAATGTGAAGGAATATCCTTTGCTGAAGGTAAGATTAATTGTTCAGATAATTATCTTTGCATCATGCAAGAAATGATTCTGATACTGGATTTTGGCTCTCAATACACCCAGTTGATAGCCAGGAGGGTTAGGGAATTAAACGTATATTGTGAAATTCAGCCTTACCATTACCAACCCGCCGACCTTAAACCAATCAAAGGCGTTATTTTGTCGGGAAGCCCCTTTAGTGTGCGTGACCCAGGATCTCCCAAGCCGGATATTGTCTGGTGCGACGGGAAAGTACCGATCTTAGGCATTTGTTTTGGCGCACAGTACATCACCATGACCCATGGGGGAGAGGTGGAAGCTTCCAATACAAGGGAATACGGCCGGGCCAATCTTTCTTATATCGATGCAGGAGACCCGCTTTTACAACAAATTGACAAGGGATCACAGGTGTGGATGTCGCATGCCGATACCATTACCCGTCTTCCTTTTGGGTATGAACTGATCGCCCGAACCAACGATATTGGTGTGGCAGCTTTCCGGGCCACCGACAAGCCTACCTTTGGCCTGCAGTTTCATCCGGAGGTGTATCACACCAAACAGGGCAGCCGGCTGCTAAAGAATTTTTTGGTGGATATTTGCGGCTGCTCGCAGGACTGGACACCCGAATCTTTTGTAAACATGACAGTAGATTCCCTGAAAAAGAAACTCGGTAATGACAAGGTGGTCCTTGGTCTTTCCGGAGGGGTTGATTCCAGTGTTGCCGCCGTATTGTTGCACCAGGCCATTGGCAAACAGCTTCACTGCATTTTCGTGGACAATGGATTGTTGCGCAAAAATGAGTTTGAGGATGTTTTGAATTCTTACCTGCACATGGGCCTGAACGTAAAAGGAGTGCAGGCCGCTCCCCGTTTTCTTGAGGCCCTGAAAGGCATTACCGATCCTGAAGAAAAAAGAAAAGCCATTGGCAGGGTATTCATAGAAGTATTTGACGAAGAAGCCCATGATATTAAAGATGTGAACTGGCTGGCCCAGGGCACCATTTATCCCGATGTAATTGAATCCGTGTCGGTAAACGGACCTTCAGCCACCATCAAATCCCATCATAACGTGGGGGGGTTACCGGAAGTGATGAAACTGAAAGTTGTGGAACCCCTGAACTCTTTGTTCAAGGACGAAGTAAGACGGGTAGGCCGCACCCTGAACATTTCCAATACCATTCTGGGAAGGCATCCTTTTCCCGGTCCGGGTCTGGGTATCCGCATTCTTGGGGAGGTTACCGCCGAAAAGGTACGCATTTTGCAGGAAGTTGATCATTATTTTATTCAGTCATTGCGCCAGCATGATCTTTATAAAGATGTATGGCAGGCAGCCGCCATTTTGCTGCCGGTGCAATCGGTAGGCGTGATGGGAGATGAGCGTACCTATGAAAATGTCGTGGTATTGCGGGCGGTGGAGTCAACCGACGGAATGACGGCCGACTGGGTCCATTTGCCTTATGATTTCCTCTCCAAAGTAAGTAACGACATCATCAACAATGTAAAAGGGGTGAACAGGGTGGTATATGATATCAGTTCCAAACCTCCCGCTACCATCGAATGGGAATAGTTTTTGTATTTTTGCAATTTAGCTCCGGCTTTTACGTAATATATTAATGTAAACAAAACCTGTGATTGTGATAAGGACCATTTTTTTCCTGGTCGGGTTTTTCCTGGCAGTTTCCGGCCTGGTGAGCCAGGCGCAAGACCACGGCATTACCAACCGCTCGGAAACCATTCAGATGGTGAACGGGAAGCCTTATTATTTTCATGCGGTATTGCAGGGGCAGACCTTGTACAGCATTGCCCGGGCTTATGGGGTAAGCATTGATGAAATCGTTGCCGAAAACCCTGACCTGGAATCTGGGCTGAATTACGATCAGATCATCCGCATTCCTGCAGATACCCAAGAAAAGGAAGAAGACAGAAGAGAGAAAAAGCTTGATGAAGTTGAGGTTGAAGACGGTTTCATCCGGCATAAGGTGCAGCGGCGGGAAACCCTTTTTGGAATTTCGCGTCAATACAATGTGCCCATGGAGGAAATTTTGTTTCATAATCCCGATGCCAGGTCAGGATTGCAGGTCAGGCAGGTGTTAAAAATTCCTGTGTTTGTGGAAGAGGATGACACCTATCTTCATTATACGGTATCGGCCGGAGAAACAGAATATGGCATTTCCCGGCAATTTGGCATCAGCATAGATCAGCTCAGAGCATTGAATCCTGCAGTTGCTGCCGAAGGTCTTAAAGAAGGGCAGCGCATCCGCCTGCCTGCACCCAACAGTGAAAAAGGCCTTCCCGAAAGGGTGCCTCCCAGAGACGGTTATATATTTCTTCCCCCGGAGATCACCGAAAAACCCGGTGAAAAAATTGACCCCGATTGTTTTGAACCCGAGCTTAAAGATCATTACCATGTTGCCCTGCTGATCCCTTTATTCCTGGAAGAACTGACAGGACACGACACCATTCCTGAACTTCCCCTCGACCATCGGTCTTTCTCCTTTATCGAGTATTATAAAGGTGTTTTGATGGCTTTGGATTCTGTGAAAAAAGAAGGAGGTGATTTTACCCTGCATGTTTATGATGTTTCCCGCGACCTTACCAAAGCCCGGGAGGTGATCCGCACACCCGAATTTCAGGATATGGACCTGATCATTGGCCCGTTTCACAGGGAAACCCTAAGCTTTGTTGCCGGGTATGGCCTGAGAAACAATATCCCTGTGGTTTCCCCGCTTTTGGATGATAACCGGCAGATCCGGGGGTTTCCCAATCTGTTTCAGGCTACCCCATCTTTGGAAGCACAGCTTGAAGATCTTTCCAAATTTGTTTCGCGCAATTATCCCGATCAAAACATCTTTATTGTGCATAATAACCAGCCGGGAGCCGTTGAACTTATTGCAGGATTTAAAGAAGACCTGATGGGTGAGGTCGGCTATATCCGGCATTTCAATGACAGCCTGAACCTGGCCCGCATTGACGGTTATTTCTTTAATGGCACCCTGGTGGGCAACCGTCGTACCAATGTGCTGGTGGTCAATGACTCAATCCTTCAGCATCGTTTGCCATCCCATACTGAGACCGGGCTTCAGCAGGTTCACAGGTGGCAACCCCCTTCCAACGTCAAAGAAGTGATCTATGATTCCCTGAAGGTGGAAGGGATTCTGGAAAAAATGGATGAGAACAAAAAAAATGTCCTGATCACCCTGATCAGTGGCGAACCTTTTGTTTCCAGCTATTTGAGGGCACTGGCTGAGCAGTTGGATACTTTTGATATTACCATTTTTGGTATCCCGCAATGGCAGGATTATGAGACCCTGGAAGTGGATTACCTGCAAAACCTCAATGTACATATTTTTACACCGGAGTTTTATGATTACCAGTCTTTCCATATCCAGGATTTTGTTTTAAACTACCGGAATCTCTTCGATACTGAACCCGGGGAATATGCATTTAAAGGAGCACAGACCGCTTATTTCTTTTTCAATGCCCTGCAAAAATTCGGCAGCGGTTTTTCGCGCTGCATTAATGCCATGGATGCTCCCCGGTACGACCAGCCATTTGACTTTCAACGCACCATGGGCAATGAAAATGGATGGGAAAACCGGCATACACGTATTTTTCACTATCAGGATTTCCGGAAAAAAGATGTAAGAACGCCGGTAATGACTGCCAAAGAAAGCAGGAAAGCCAAAGAAAGTCTCAGCGGAGATCGATAACTTCAATATCCTGGTAATCTTCCATTGAAAAAGAAAATTTTTCTGAAGGAATTTCTATGTTGGGCTGGAAACGGTCAATGGAATAGGTGTAGGTTCCCCCATGCCGGTCATAGGCCATGGTGTAAACCAGCATTTTGGTTTTGGCATCCAGGGCTACACGGTATTTGAAAAAGGCCTGGGGCTCATTGGGCAGCAGGTCGATGATGTCAACCTCTTTACCTTCGTGGCTTTCCTGGCGGATAAATTTTGAGCGGAATTCCTGGTCAAATTCTTCCAGAACAGAAGTAGGTGTCAGTCCGCCTTCGGTATATTCTGCCAGGTTAATATGCAATTCCTCCATTTCCTCAAGGTAAGACCATACGGTTTCTCCGTCGGAAACAAAAAGATTGTCACCTACCTCCATATAATATTTATCTCCCTGGGCAAAAAGAACGCCGGCCATACTTTCTTCAAAATCCTGGCTTTTATTTTCCATGGTGTAGGTAAATTCAATCTTCAGCGAGCGATAAGCTTTCAAGCGCTGGCTGGCTTCTTTCATGAGCTGTTCGCCTTTTTCTTCAAACCTTCGCTGGGGAGGGGTTTCCTGGGAATAAACCATTCCGGAGGAAATCATTGAAAATAATACTGCTAGCCAAAGGATTTTCATTGTTGAGATCATTTTAAGGTTAATCATGAAACAGAGCCAGGGGGAATGACCTGCTACATGGGTTTTTAAGATTCCTGACGCAAAATTTGTTCCAAAGCCACTTCGTCCTTTATTTTAACGTTTCTTGCCTTGCTGCCTTCAAAAGCGCCGACAATTCCTGCGGCCTCAAGCTGGTCGATAATGCGTCCTGCACGGTTGTAACCTAGTTTAAGTTTTCTTTGCAGCAGGGAAGTAGAGCCTTGCTGTGTGGCCACCACTATGCGTGCGGCATCTTCAAAAAGCTCGTCCCTTTCGGAAGGATCCATGGATTCAGCCCCGGAGGATTCCTCATCAAAGTATTCCGGCAGATGGAAGGCATCCGGATAGGCCCGCTGGGAGCCGATAAAATCAGTGATACGGTCGATCTCCGGAGTATCAATAAAGGCACATTGCAACCTGAGCAGGTCGCTGCCGGTGGAAAGCAGCATATCGCCCCTGCCAATCAGCTGATCCGCCCCGCCGGAATCCAGAATGGTGCGGGAGTCAATGCGTGAGGTTACCCTGAAGGCAATGCGTGCGGGGAAGTTGGCCTTGATGGTTCCGGTAATGATATTTACCGAAGGTCGCTGGGTGGCAATGATCAGGTGCAGACCCACGGCCCGGGCCAACTGTGCCAGCCGGGCAATGGGCATTTCGATTTCTTTGCCCGCGGTCATGATCAGGTCGGCAAACTCGTCAATAAACAATACGATGTAAGGCAAAAAACGATGCCCGTGTTCGGGGTTCAGCCGCCTCGCCTTAAACTTGGCATTGTATTCTTTGATGTTCCTTACCTGGGCATCTTTAAGCAGATCATAGCGATTGTCCATCTCAATACACAGGGAATTTAAAGTGCGAACCACCTGCCTTGTTTCGGTAACAATGGCTTCTTCTGCATCGGGCAGCTTTGCCAGAAAGTGTCTTTCAATTTTTGAGAACAGGGTAAGTTCAACTTTTTTGGGGTCCACCAAAACAAACTTCACATAAGCCGGGTGCTTTTTATAAAGGATGGAAGCCAGCACTGCATTAAGACCGACGGATTTTCCCTGCCCTGTAGCCCCTGCCATTAGCAGGTGAGGCATTTTGGTGAGATCGGTGATGAAGGTTTCATTGGCAATGGTCTTTCCAAGGCCTATGGGTAATTCAAAGGAGGAGTTTTGGAACTTATCGCTTTCCAGTATAGACCGCATGGAAACGATCTCGGGATTGCTGTTGGGCACTTCAATGCCAATGGTACCCCGCCCGGGAATGGGGGCAATGATCCGTATTCCCAATGCCGAAAGGCTCAGGGCAATATCATTTTCCAGGTTTTTAATTTTGGAAATGCGCACCCCGGGGGCCGGAATGATCTCGTAAAGGGTTACGGTCGGACCAACCGTGGCCTTGATCCGGTCAATCTGAATGCTGTAATTGTTGAGGGTCTCGATGATGCGGTTCTTGTTGGCCTCCAGTTCCTCTTTGTTAACCTGTATGGTGTTGCTTCCCCTTTCGTCAAGCAATTCCGTACCGGGGATTTTGTAATGGGGCAGATCCAACGTTGGATCGAACTCACCAAGATGGGCAAGGTCGGGAATGTCTTCATCGTCTTTACCAAAGGGATCTTCAACGCTTTGATAGTTGCTCCCGCTGACCTGGTTGGTTTCTTTGCCCACTTCAATTTCCCATTCGGGGTCCTTTTCAGGGTTCCTGATTTTGTTATTCTGCTGATCGGTGGTTACTTCCAGTTCTTCTTCAATTGACCCTTCCCGGCCGGGTTCTTTTTCGTTTTCCGCTCTCAGGGCAGCAATGATCTCTGATTCTGAACGGGGCTCATGGTCAGGGACACCTTCCGGGTCTTCGGTAACAGATTCCTGCCCGTTTGTAAACTCATACCCTTCAACAGAACCTTCTTGATCTTCTTGTTTGTGCGGGAAGAGTTTGCCGGAAAAAAGGCGGGAAGTAATGGCTGCCAGCCGGTTAAAGTTTGGATCGAAAGCAAGGATGGTAAAGCTGCCCAGAGAAAAGAACAGCAACAGGGCCGTCCCCACTTTTCCGATCAGGCCGTTGAGCCAAACGCTCATCTGAAACCCAAATACGCCCCCAAGGATCAGCCATTCTCCCGCACCGATCAGGTAGCCAAAAAATACGGAGATCCATACCAGGAAAAAGGCAGCAACTCCCAACGACCGCTTGATGGGCAAAAGTTTGTAATTCAATAAAAACTTAATTCCCAGCAAGGAAAAAATAAAAATAAAAAGGAAGGAAGATATCCCAAACCATTTGTTAATAAACAGGTGCGCGGTAATTGCACCTAAGCGGCCCATCATGTTCTCTACCACAATTTCTTTATTGGTGAGCAGGTCCCAGTTAAACTCCCGCCCGTCAAGGACTGCATCATCGGCTTTCCAGCTTACCAGGTAAGACGAAAAGGCCATCAGCATATAAATGGAGAGAATGACCAGGAAAAGCCCAAAAGTTTTCTTTAATCGGCGGTTTCGGAAAAAATCCCGAAAGGAGTCCCAGGAAAGTTCATTGCCTTCCAGGTCGTTCTTTTTTGCCTTGGGGCTCTTGTAGGTGTTTTTTTTATACTTATTGAATTTTGCGGGCATGCTTATGGATTGTGGTTTTATTCCAACGCAAAATTAACAAAAAGTATTGTTAAATAGCAGAAAGCTTTGCATTGTTGAGTTTGGAAAGAAAAGCCGGTCAATTAGGTTGAACGGGGTCGAAACGCACTAAAACTCTCCCCGGAGTTTTGCCTGCAGCTCTTCAAAGGTAATGGGCTGATATTTGTCGGGAATACGAAAATTACCTCTTCCCACAAACAGCCTTGACCTGATGGAGGTGGCTTCATATTTCATCCTGAGTGGCCCCGATTGGATTTCATACCGAAGCATGAGACCCGGTATTTCGTTATAGGGATGGTCGAAATGAAAGGGAAAACCGTCTATTTCGTCGGTATAGAAAATCTCGAAGGTTACTTTGTCCCCGTATTGATTCCGGGCTGTGGCGATCACCTTACGGCACTGGTATCCAATAATTTCCTGATATTCATCGGTGTACTCAAAATCAGGCCGGATCATTTCACTTAATTCCTCTTCAATATCATACCTGTCCTGATGAATAACGTAATGTTCATTTCCTATTTCCAGCTTGGTGGCTACGGTTTGCTGCTCGGCATTGGTAATTTTAACCTGGTTTAGTTCACCTGCTCCCATCTCCCATCTGACCATGGGGCCACGAACGGTAAGCTCGGCTATGGCAGGGAGCTGTTCCATTTCTGCCAGGTCGATCTGGCTTCCTTCGTAGGTGATTTCATAAGTGATGCGACCCCGGAAATCATCCTGTGCTGAAACGGGAGAAAACGCCAACAATAAAAAGGTAAGAAGGATCGGGGCCGGAAGGTGCAAAAAAATTCTTTTTTTTAGCATGGCATTGCATGATTGGTGATGGATTCAGCCTGCCAGACAATAAAAGCAAACAAGCTGCCTGAATAAAATATATTATTCCTTTATTAATTGGTGTAAAGATAAAAAAATATAAAGCAAAACCGGCAAAAGCCCGTAATTTATAAGTTATTATGCCCCAAAAATTTTTATTACCAAAACCAATAAACTTCTCTGGCCTGATCCATTTTCCAATAGAGGAATTGCCCAAACGGCTTTTTAAAAGCCCAGGGTTTTAAGCATGGACTTATAGCTTTGTTCCTTTGCAAACAACTTGGTGCTGTATTCCCCTTCTTCATCCCGGTCGATGATCACCATTTTGGGAGCAGGTATCAGGCAATGCTGAATACCTCCGAAACCCCCGAGACTTTCCTGGTAGGCCCCGGTATGAAACATGCCAATATATTGTACATCTCCGGATGTAATTTTGGGGAGAAAAATGGCATTGGAATGGGTTTCTGCATTGTAATAATCCTGGCTGTCGCAGGTCAGTCCGCCAAGGTTTACCCTTTGGTATTCCTTATCCCAGTTGTTGAGGGCCAGCAGGATAAAGCGCTGTTTGGCAGCCCATATATCCGGGAGGGTGGTCATGAAACTGCTGTCGATCATATTCCAGTGCTCCCGGTCGTTTTGCTGCTTTTGGTCAATGATGCTGTAAATCACCGCTCCGCTTTCCCCAACGGTAAATGCGCCAAATTCGGTAAAAATATTGGGCTCTTTGACATTGTTTTGCTGGCAAATGTTTTTGATCTGGGCCACGATCTCTTCGGTCATGTATTCATAATCGTAGTCAAATCCCAGTGAGTTTTTGATGGGGAAGCCTCCGCCGATATTCAGGCTGTCGAGTTCAGGACATATTTTTTTCAGATCGCAATATACTTGCACGCATTTTGAAAGCTCGTTCCAATAGTAGGCATTGTCTTTAATACCGGTATTGATAAAAAAATGGAGCATCTTGAGATGGAACCTTGCATCGTTTTTAATGTACTTTTTATAATAGGGTACAATATCATTGTAGCGTATACCAAGCCTGGAAGTATAAAACTCAAACATGGGCTCTTCTTCTGCCGCAATCCGAATACCAAGCTGGCATCGTTTGTCTTTCCTGATCAGTTCCCGGTAGGATTCTATTTCCCCTTTATTATCCAGCACCGGGATGGTGTTTTCATAACCACTGTTTACCAGCTCACTGATCTTTTGGGTATACAGGGGCCGTTTAAACCCGTTGCAAACAATAAACTTGCTTTTATCGATCAGCCCTAAATTATAGAGCTCTTCAACAATATAAAGGTCAAATGCAGAGGAAGTTTCAATGTGGATGTCGTTTTTCAGGGCTTCTTCCAATACATAGCTGAAATGGGAACTTTTCGTACAGTAGCAATAGTGGTATTCACCCTTGTAATCCACCCGGGCCATGGCAACGTTAAAGAGCCTTTTTGCCTTTTGAATTTGCTGGCTGATCTTGGGCAGGTAACTGATCTTTAAAGGAGTGCCATACTGCTTTACCAAATCCATCAGGCATATATCGTGAAAATAAAGCTCATTTTCAATCACTTTGAATTCTTCCTGAGGAAAATCAAAGGTTTGTTCTATGAGGTCAATATATTTGTTTTTCATCGGACTAAAGGGCAAATGGATTTCTACATAAAAGTAAAAAGTAACTCACTGACTTCAAAAAAAAACAAGAAACAACGGAGTTACTTTATAAAATAACATGCAAATATATAAAAACCCGTTTTTGCTTTTTCCTGAAAAAGGAATATTTGATTTGAAGGAACGAAATACTTTGGTTGTTTTTTTAAAAAAACCTTTAACCTTTGGGTTAACGGATCACGCGGAAAGTTTTGTCGAAGCGGATGCGATTCAAAAAGGTTTTGTTGGGATCGAGTGACAGCCAGACAAACATTGCTCTTCCAACAATGTGGTCTTCGGGAACATAACCCCAGTATCTTGAATCGGCCGAGTTGTTTCTGTTGTCTCCCACCATCCAGTAGTAATCCATTTCAAAGGTATATGCACCGGCAACCTGTCCGTTGATATAAATGTCGGAACCATTGATCTCAAGGTCATTGCCCTCATAAACTTCGATTATCCTTTGATAAAGGGCAATGTTTTCCATATTGATGGGGACAGTCAGTCCGCTGGCAGGGATAAAAACGGGCCCGAAGTTGTCTTCATTCCAGGGAAAGTTATCGTGTTGGGGAAAAATATGTCTTTCTCTTCTACCGGCCGGACGGATCATTTGCTGTACCTCTTTTATACTTCTTGCCTGGGAGATTTTTTCAGCTACTTCGGGGGACATGGCCAGCACATAAATATTAGGGCCGGCCTGGCCCCAGTCGGTAATATCATGCCGGTCAAGCAGGCGCTGTGTTAAAGGGGTTCCATCGGTTATCACCTGGTAGTTGTGCTGCACCCCGGGGGGGGCAGGCAGGCGTTTCCCATTGACGAAGATCTCCCCGTTTACAATTTCCAGGGTGTCGCCGGGTATTCCAACGCATCTTTTGATGTAGTTTTCCCTTTTGTCGACCGGCCGGCTTACTACCTGGTAATTTTGCCAAACGGTTTCCCTGCCCAATTCTCTCACCAGGTTGTAATAGCTTTGGTTTTGCAGCTCAAGGGCCACGGTGTCGCCTTCGGGATAATTGAATACTACCACATCGTTGTTGCTGATGCTGCGAAGCCCGGGATAACGGTAATAGGGAAGTTGGATCCACTCGGTATAGGATTTTGTATACTGGGTTAAAGGCAATGTATGGTGTGCGAAAGGGAACGCAATGGGGGTCATGGGAACCCTGGTACCGTAACTGATTTTGCTTACAAAAAGGTAATCTCCTACCAGCAGGGATTTCTCCATAGAGGAGGTAGGGATGGTGTAGGCTTCAATAAAAAAGGTGCGGATAATGGTGGCGGCAATTACCGCAAAAATAATGGCATCGGCCCATTCGCGGGCGGCCGATTTTTTTATGGGGGGGATCTTTGAAGGGTGCATGTATGCCTCCCGGTTGGAAAAACCCAGGTATGGCAAATAAATGAAAGGAAACAATACCCCAAGTGCCTGCTCACCAAGACCATTTTTATGAAAACATTTAAGGGTTTCCACTACCATTAATAACAGGGTGAAAATATTGATAAATGGCAGGATCACAAAAATAAACCACCACAGTGGTTTGTTGATCACTTTCAGCCAAATGTAAAAGTTGAAAAGGGGAATGATCGCGTACCATCCTTTGTATCCTGCTTTTTCAAAAATTCTCCATAGTCCTGCAACTGAAGCAAGGAAGAATAAAATGGTCAAAATCATGTAAATGCTCATGGGTATGGATTAAAATTTTAACAAATCGTTCATTGAAAACACACCTTTTTTATTATACACCCATTCGGCAGCCATTAAGGCACCCCTTGTAAACCCGCTGCGGTTATGGGCGGTATGTTTGATCTCAATACTGTCCACCGGTGAGTGATAGCTTACAATATGGGTTCCGGTAACCTCTTTGATTCTGAAAGACTCAACCTCAAGCTTGTCATTGGGGTGTTTTTCCCCTTTTTTAACCCAGCCGGTCAGGTTTTTCCTTTCCTTTAAAATATCATTGGCCAGTGAAACCGCCGTACCACTCGGTGCATCGAGTTTCTGGGTATGATGGGTTTCGCAGATTTCAGGCAAGTATTCTTCATAATCTCTCAGGAAGCCGGCCAGGCGTCGGTTGATCTCGAAAAAAATATTTACCCCTATACTGAAATTGGAAGCATAAAACAGGGTCTGGTCTTTTTCCAGGCACAGTTTCCGCAGCCCGGGCAAATGTTCCAGCCATCCTGTGGTGCCGCATACCACCGGGGTTTCAGTTTCAAAACACCTTTCAATATTTGTCGGGGCGGTGGCCGGAGTGGTAAACTCAATGGCTACGTCCGATATTTTCAACATTTGCCTGAGCTCATCCCAGTGGCGCTCACTGTCAATTATGGCAGTGATATCATGGCCTCTCTCAATAACCAGCTTTTCAATTTCCTTTCCCATTTTGCCATATCCGATAATGGCGATTTTTAGTTTCTTTCCCATCCTGTTAAAATCTGAAGGTTAATTTTAATCCGGCAGCTTTTGGTGACCGTGATGCGCCCACAGGCATGGGAGTGAAGTGTGGTTCCATTTTCAGGCCCAGTTCTTCTCCCACGTCAAAATCCATCAGGTGTGCATCCACACTTGCATCCAAAATGTTTAGCATATAAAGTGCCGCCGTAAGAATATACGTGATTTCCAGGTTGCGCCGGTAATACTCCATGGCCCTGCGCAGGTTATCGTCCGAGTGGTTAGGAAAGCCGTCCACGGTATTGGGGTTTCCATCTACCCTTGCCACGTATGCCTGTCGCCATACCTGGTATTCGGTGTTGTTGAAATCAATGAAATAAGCCAGGGTACCAAAACCGGCATAAATAATCGGAACTTTCCAGTATTTGCCGTTGTATATCTGCCCCAGGCCCGGAAGCGTAGCCGAAAGCATGGCGGCACGGGTAGGGGAGGGCGGTTCTTCCTTTAATGGGGTAATGGCAACCTGTCCGGAATTGTTGTTTCCCATGTTCTGCCCCCTTACCGGGTTGGCCGATACAGCCAAAAGCAAAACACCCAGGGCCATAACGGCTACACGGAAAACATTGCACTTTGCTTTATTTCTCCTGTTTGAAGCAACTTTTTTATGGGAAAGGAATTCAAACACTTCAGGTTTTGGTGCTTTTATTTGTTGATAAGGTTTAAGATCCGTTCCAGGTCTTCCCCGGAGGAAAAATTGATGACAATGGACCCTTTTCCGCCGGATTTTGCCTTAAGCTGAACTTTGGCTCCGTAAATTTCGGAAAGTTCTTTTTGAACTTTTATAAATTTTTCATTTTCAGAATGATCCGGTCCGGGCTTTTTCCGGTTTTCTTTTTTGGGTTCGGAAAGATTTTTGACTATTTCTTCCACATCCCTTACAGAAAGACCTTGTGCCAGGATATCATGAAAAATATCCAGCTGGGTTTGCACATCCTCAATACCGACCAGGGCCCGGGCGTGTCCCATGCTGATGAGCTCCTGCCGTAACCCGATCTGGATCTCTCCGGGAAGGTTAAGCAATCGCAGGAAGTTGGCAATGGAAGAACGGCTTTTTCCAAGCCTTTCGCTGAGCATCTCCTGGGTAAGGCTGTAATCACTGATTAATTGCTTATATCCAAGGGCTACTTCAATGGGGTTTAGGTTTTCCCGCTGGATGTTTTCCACAATGGCCATCTCCAGCATGGCATGGTCATCAGCCTTTACAATATAGGCAGGAATGTCGGTAAGCCCAACCATACGAGAAGCTTTACAGCGCCGCTCTCCGGAAATAAGCTGTAATTTTCCGTTATCGTCTTTCCGCAGGGTAACGGGCTGGATCACTCCCTGTTCTTTGATGGAGGCTGCCAGTTCCTTTAGCCCCTCTTCGTCAAAGTCAGTCCGGGGCTGGTAAGGGTTTGCTTCAATGTTGTCGAGGGGTACCAGGCCTATGGTTCCTACGGCAAGCAATTCCTTTTCGGCATCGTAAACAGGTTCTGCTTCCATACCCGAATCGTTGAGCAATGCGCTCAGGCCTTTTCCTAAAGCCCTTTTTTTAGCATTCATTCCAGATCTTTTTGATAGTAACAATCATTTATGTAAAACCCAAATCTGAGAAAAATATTATCTGCAGGATATGGGTTCAAAGGATCTTTTTTATCGGTAATCAGATGGTTGTGTTTTTTAAAATATTTTCACTGAACGGGTTTCATTGACCCCGCTGCCGGACGATTCATTATACTTCAATATTTTTTGCTGACTGGTTGATTTTTGTCAGGTTATTTTTTTGCAATATTTCCCTGCCAAGGTTCAGGTAATTGATGGCACCGCGGCTCTGGGCATCATGCATGATGATGGTTTCCCCGAAGCTGGGGGCTTCACCCAGTTTGGTGTTGCGCTGTATGATGGTATCAAATACCAGGTCCTGAAAATGATTTCTTACCTCTTCCACTACCTGATTGGACAAGCGAAGCCGGTTATCATACATGGTAAGCAAAATGCCTTCAATTTCCAGTTTCTGGTTCAGCCTGCTTTGAACGATCTTGATGGTGTTCAGCAGTTTGCCAAGGCCCTCCAGTGCAAAGTATTCGCACTGAACAGGAACAATTACGGAATTGGCAGCGGTGAGGGCATTTACTGTGATCAAACCAAGAGAAGGAGAACAGTCAATCAGGACAAAATCATAGCGGTCTTTGACTTTGTCCAATACTTTGCGCATCATCATTTCCCGGTTGGGAAGGTTGATGATCTCAATTTCAGCACCAACCAGATCAATATGAGCGGGGATTAAATCCAGGTTTGGCGTGGAAGTATTGAGCAAAATATTTTTTGGCTCTACATCATCAATGATGCATTCATAAATGCTGGTTTTAACAACTTTTGGGTCAAAACCCACTCCGGAAGTGGCGTTGGCCTGGGGGTCGGCATCTACCAGCAGGGTTTTGTATTCCAGCACGGCAAGGCTGGCTGCAAGGTTAATGGCGGTAGTGGTTTTTCCTACTCCTCCTTTTTGATTGGCAATAGCAATAACTTTACTCATAGATCTGTTTTGAAAAAATTAATTCAACCTTTCCGGGGATGCTCCGCAAGTTTCTATCGATCATCCGATTAAAAGTTTCTTTTTTTTCCGGATCAAAAATTCCCGGAAACATAAAACAATTTTGCATGCGGCAGTCAGAATAAATCCGCCGGCTAAATAAAAACACCTGAAAACCAGGTGTCTGTGGCTTTAACCGGTTTTTTGCATCAAATGCAAATTTACAATTTCTGCATGCTTTTTGGGTTTTTTTTTAGGAAATTTTATAACCCTTTCACTAATAGGGAAGTGGAAAGACAAAACTTTTATGCGGTGCAAAAAAAAGAGACCGTGGCAATTACCACGGCCTCCCTGATTTTATGGGTTGGGTTTTTCTTCTCCCGGTTCATCGGGTGATTCTTTCCCGGATTGGGATTCCTCTTCTTCATCATTGCCTTCCTGCTTCTGATCAGTTTTCTCCTCACCTGCCGGATAATCTTCTTCCCCCGATGGGTTTTTCTGATTCTCTATTTCCTTATCCAGATCTTCAAATTGAATGTCGGTGGAAGCAGGGGACGTTTCTGAAGGCCTTTCAGGAAGTTTACCGCCACTGGAAGCAATGGCATCGAAAGCCTCCTGAAGGGCATCCTTGAATTTGTCAAAATCTTCCTGGTATAAAAATAATTTGTGTTTCTCGTAAAAAAACCTGCCGGTTTGCTGATTAAAGCGCTTTTTACTTTCAGTTATGGTTAAATAAAGTTCTTCAGCGCGTGTGGATTTTACATCAAAAAAGTAGGTCCTTTTTCCTGCCCGAACTGCTTTGGAAAACAAGTCATCCCGGGTGTTCTTCGGTCCAAACTCATCCATAATACTTTCCTCTTTCTTTGTTTTTATTTTTGTTAATCGTTAAAACCTGAAAATTAGTATTTAGCTGAACTAATAATACAACACCTTGGTATCAAAAATATTGCCATAATCTGATGCTTAAACAAATATAATAAATGAGGATCAATTATAAAAATTTAAACCTGTTAAATGTGAAAAGTAGAAATATGATACTGCGACACAAACAAATGACACCAAAACTTTTATATTTAATCGAGCAATCTGCCTTATAAAAATTTAACCATGGATACCCGGAAAAAACCATTACTTTTGCAGTGCTTTTGGCAAAACAATGCTGAAAAGCTATTGCTGACCCGGGAATAATCAGGCTCTTACTCAATACAGAACACGAATTTTATGCTAAACAGAAGGCATTTGCGTGTAAAGGTTTTACAAAGCCTTTATGCTTTTTTTCAGTCGGGGAATGATGATCTGGCTGACGGTGAAAAAGAATTGCTCTTTGGAATTGAAAAGATTTACGACCTCTATCTCTACCAGTTTTCTTTGCTGGAAGAGCTGTTGCGGCAGGAAGAACGCTTTATTGAAGATCAGCGCAACAAACACCTGCCTACCGAAGAAGACTTAAACCCCAGCACCCGTTTTCAGGACAACCAATGCCTGAGAATGATCGCAGCCTCAAAAGACCTTCATGATCGTTGCAAGAAGAAAAGCATAAACTGGAACAATAACCAGGACCTGGTAAGAAAACTCTTGCAGCACATCAAATCCCAGCATTATTTTAAAGAGTATTCCCGGGCCTCTTTCGTTTCTTTTGAAGCTGACCGTGATTTTATAGTGAAGCTGATAAAAAAGGACCTGATGCACTTTGAACTGCTTCACCATTATTACGAGGAAAAAAGCATTTACTGGCTTGATGACTGGGAACTGGTGAATAAAATGCTAATCAAAACCCTTTTAGAAACCGGTGACGGCAGCAGCGGCCTGCAGCTTATGGAACTGTTCAAGGAGGAAGATGACCGGGACTTTGCAAGGAATCTCTTCAAAAAAACCATTTTGAACGAAAAGGAACTTGACAAAATCATTTCTGCCAAAACCCGCAACTGGGATATTGAGCGCATTGCTCTGATGGACATAATCATTATGAAAATGGCGTTGACAGAAATCCTGAAATTTCAAAATATTCCGATAAAGGTAAGCCTCAACGAATACATTGAACTGTCGAAAATGTACAGCACACCCAAAAGCAAGGTTTTTATCAATGGGGTGCTTGATAAGCTGGTAGCCGAATTCTTGCAGGATAAGAAAATCAATAAAACCGTAAAAGGATGATCCGGCCGATTTTTGGATTGATTTTGCTAACTTTGCATGCAAATGGCTTGTTTAAATGGTCGTTGTTATAAAAAGAACGGCACCAGATACAACAATGTGCAAGTTAAACTTACTAAATATTCCGTATTAACTTTTGATAATCAAAAAAACCTTTAAACAATGGATTTAATTAGCAGCATTATTTTGATGGCACCTCAGGATGGGGAGGGAGGAAACCCTTTGGTAAGCTTCTTACCACTTATTTTGATCATCCTTGTCTTTTATATGTTTTTCATCCGTCCGCAGATGAAAAAACAAAAAGATCTTCGTAAATATCGTGAAAGCCTTCAGAAAGGTGATAAGATCATTACCATCGGCGGTATTCATGGAAAAATTGTGGAGGTACAGGACCGGACTTTCACCATTGAGGTGGAAGGACAAAACCGCCTGAAGATTGAAAAATCAGCGGCAGCCATGGATGGTGCTTCAGAAAACCTGGGTGATAAGCGATAAAGCCGTTTTTGCATAAGGGGTTGTTTTGTGAAGTAACTTTTCGGTGGCAAAAAGCTTAACTGAAAGAAATCTTCATGAAGCAACCTTTTTTTAATTGTAGCATGAATTTAAAGGAAGCCTGGAAAAAGTTAAACCTGTCTTTGCCGAGGGACCCTGCAAAGAAACGAAATACCTATATCTTTCTTCTATGTCTTCTGCTCAGTGCCCTTTTTTGGCTTTTTACCCAATTGTCCAGGGATAGCCAGGCCCCTTTTAACCAGCCCCTTCTTCTGGATTATGCCGGTGATGAATTTATCATTACTGCCCAAAGCGATTCTGTTGTTTTTTTTAACCTGCAGGCCACCGGCGCCCGCCTGGTAATGATGCGCTTGTTTGGCCCCCGGGATACTCTAAGGATTGAAGCTACCGACCTGCCCGGAATACAGCGCTTTGGACATAACTTTCATTACCTGACGCGACAGGATCTGTCTGCGCGTTTGACCAGGCATTTTGATGCCGGGCAAAATGTAATGAACATCAGGCCCGATACTGTTTTTGTAAAGTTAGAACCCGCAAAAAAAAGAAAACTGCCTGTGGAACTGAATGCAACCATCAGTTTTGAAAAACGTTTTGACCTTTATGGCGAAATCCAGGTAGAGCCCGACAGCCTCGAAATAAGGGGCCCTGAGTCCTTGCTGGATACATTAACGCACCTGAACACCAAAAAGTTAAACCTGCAAAATTTAAGTGAAACAACAATTAAGGCCGTTCCGGTTTATATCCCTGCCAATTTTCCCCCTGTTGAAATTTCAGTAAGAGAGGTTGAAGTTAAGGTTCCCGTTGAGGAATATACCGAAGGTTCAGCTGAAATATCGGTTGAAATAGAATGCCCGGAAATAAACAATGATTTTGAGGTTGAAAGCATTCGGTTATTTCCTTCTGAAGTGAGGGTAGTTTATGTGGTTTCACTTAAGGATTACCATCATGTGGATCCGGAAATGTTCAGGGCGGTGGTCCAATGCCCGCCGAAGGATCATCGTGTCGGGGGACGCCTGGAAGTAGAACTTGTGGAATACCCTGGTATGGTGAGAATTCAAACCATCCGGCCCCGCTCTGTAGAGTACATTATCCTGCAATAGCAAATTGGATTTTATTTTAACGACCCATGCTTAAAGTTGGTCTTACCGGGAACATTGGTAGCGGAAAAACAACCGTTTGCAAGGTTTTTGAATTACTGGACGTACCCGTGTACCATGCTGATGAGCGGGGAAAATTTTTTCTGGAAAAAACAGAAGTAATCCGGGAAGTGGCAGCAGCTTTTGGGCAGGAAGTTTTAACCCCCTCCCGCCAAATCGATCGAAAAAAATTGGCATCCATTGTTTTTGAATCTCCTGAAGCATTAAAAAAACTCAACGCCATTATTCATCCCAGGGTCAGGGAAGATTTTGAGAAATGGCATGCCATGCAATCAGGCTGCAATTATACCCTGCAGGAAGCAGCCATTCTTTTTGAAAGCGGCCATTATCGTTTTTTTGATGCCATTATCGTTGTGGCGGCTCCCCGTAAGGAAAGGATCCAAAGGGTTTGTAACAGGGACGGGGTTAGTGAGAACGAAGTAATAAAAAGAATGGATAACCAATTGGCCCAGGAAGAAAAAGTACAACGCGCTGACTTTGTTATTTACAACCACGATCCCCATATGGTTTTGCCCCGGGTTCTGGAGATTCATGACCAACTTAAAAATCTTTCATCTGCAAAGTAAGATCAGGTTAATCCGGATTGAAAATATGGTACTTACCACTCCAAATCTTTCTGCCTGTGGGTTGCTTTTCTGACAAAATTCCATTAGGTTTGAATTAAATAGGTTTTTAATTTTCCAAAAAATAAGCATTATGAAGAAGATCATTGTAGGAACGGATTTTTCTAAAACCTCTGCGGTGGCTTTGCAATATGCCGTAAATATTGCCGACAAGATAGAGGCCTCCCTTATTTTGGTTCATGTTGTTAAAGACAAAGATTTTGAAAGTAAGGAACCGTTGGAAAAAGAAAAAGCCGGCAAGAAAATCGAAGCTGGTTTTACTGAACTGATAGAAAAAAATGCAGCGGGATTCAAGGGCGAAATAGAAACCAAAATCCGGGAAGGCCGTGTTTACCAAGAGATTACCAATCAGGCCAGGTATTCCGATGCCTGGATGATCATTACCGGGGCCCATGGCCTTTCGGGCTTCGAAGAAGTATGGATCGGCAGCCATGCCTATAAAATTGTATCCCATGCCGAATGCCCGGTGTTGACCGTAAGGAAAAGCTTTGACCCCGAGCAGGGAATCGCCAGAATAGTACTTCCCATTGACAGCACATACGAAACCACCCAGAAACTGCCTGTGGCAGCCGAAATGGCCAAACTTTTCAATGCCGAAATACATGTCGTATCCCTTTACAGCAACCTTACCCATCATACCAAAGAAAAAGTGGAATCCAATACCAGGGAGGCAGTTAAACATTTAACTAACAATGATATCAAATATATTACCAAAGAAATGGTAAGTGAAAATATCACCACTTCAACTTTGGAGTATGCAACAGAAATCAACGCAGACCTTATCTGTATTATGACAGAACAGGAATTCTCCCCGCCCAACATTTTCCTGGGACCTTATGCCCAGCAAATGGTCAATCGCTCACCAATACCGGTGTTAAGTGTGCGTACCAGGCAAGTGATTGATCCCAGTGGGATTGTAGAATAGAAAAAGAGCAGGCCGGTACCCAGAAGCATTAATTTACGGCAACAACTGAGAAAAAAGCCTGTTTATTTTGAAATAAGGATGTACTTTAGCCCGTTAAGACTTTATATTTTATCATTATAAAATTCTTTCATTTGAAAAAGCCGGCAGTTTTTCTTTTTCTGTTCATGGTTCTTCAATTAAGCTCCTACAGCTTTGGGCAGCGCCAAAGCGGAAGGGTTTATGAATTTCTGGGTTTGCCCGGTACGGCCCGGATTACTGCTTTGGGGGGGTATGCCATCCCCGACCTGGATAATGATCTGGGAATGGCCCTTACCTATCCTGCCTTGCTTAATAAGGAAATGAGCTATCATCTTTCCCTGAATTTTGTGGATTACTTTGATGACATCAACTACGGAACCGTATCCCTTGCCAGGGATTTTCAAAATGCCGGGACCTTTAGCCTGGCCATGCAATATATTGATTATGGCAGCTTTACCGAAGCAGACGAAACCGGTGAAACCTACGGCGAATTTACAGCAGGAGAGTATAACTTTATGATCGGGTGGGGGATGATGCTCAATGAGCAGTTCTCCATTGGCAGCAATATCAAAGCCATCCATTCTACTTTGCACGAATACCAGTCTTTCGGCCTTGCTGTGGATGTGTCTGTTGCTTATCGCAACCCTGAACGTTTGCTTGCCATTGGGTTGGCCGCCCGCAACATGGGAAGGCAATTGACTTATTATCATACTGCCAACAGAGAACCCCTTCCTTTTGATTTGGTTGTTGGGATTTCCAAAGAGCTTGCCAATGCTCCATTCCGCTTTTCGGCCACTGCCCACAACCTCCATAATTTCGACCTTACTTACGAATCGGGTCAATTAGCACCCCAGCAGATTTCTGGATTTTCGCCACAAGAGGATGACGATCGGGACAAAATGGCTGATATCAGTGACCAGCTGATGCGACATTTGGTTTTCGGTGTTGAATTCATACCCACCGATAATTTTAATTTTCGCTTAGGATATAATTACCGTCGCCGGCAGGAAATGAAAATAGAATCCAAAATCTCTACCGTAGGCTTTTCCTGGGGTTTTGGGGTTAGAATATCAAGGTTTCAACTGGATTACGGCCGTTCCAACTACCATCTCGCCGGAGCACCCAACCATATTTCCATAAGCACCAGCTTGTCAGATCTTTTTTATCGCCCCGAAAACAATACGCCCCTGATCAGAGAATCTCAGTAATGAAGGTTGAAATTGATCCATACACTGGTTTTTGTTTTGGCGTGCGCAACGCCCTACATGTGGCAGAAGAGGAACTGAAAAAGTCGGACAGCCTTTTTTGCCTGGGTGAAATCGTTCACAACGAAAAAGAAGTGGAAAGGTTGCATGAAAAGGGCCTGGAGGTGATTGACCACCAAACTTTCCGGCAGTTAAAAAACACCAAAGTTTTAATCCGCACCCACGGGGAGCCCCCCGAAACCTACCGCATTGCCTTTGAAAACAATATTCAGCTTATTGATGCCACCTGTCCGGTGGTTTTAAAGCTGCAAAAACGCATCCGCGAAAGTTTTTCAGAAATAGCTGAAAAGGAGGGGCAGTTGGTTATTTACGGCAAAAAGGGACATGCCGAAGTGGAAGGCCTCAAGGGGCAGATCCCCTCCAATGCCATTGTGATTGGCAATGACCTGAAAGATCTTGAGAAAATTGATTTTACAAAACCCATTATGCTTTTTTGCCAAACCACACAGGATGTTAAAGGATTTCAGGAGCTGGTAAATGAAATACATCATCGCATAAACCAAAAAGGATGTAGCGGGAAACACAATTTTACCGCTCATGACACCATTTGCAGGCAAGTGAGTAACCGTGAGCCCCGGTTAAAAAAGTTTGCCGGAAAAAAGGATGTGGTGGTATTTGTAAGCGGTAAAAATAGCAGTAACGGCCGCTACCTTTTCCAGGTGTGCAAACAAGTGAATCCCCGCTCATATTTTGTTACACATGCTGATGAGGTGGACGCTTCCTGGTTTAATGCCGGCAACCATGTAGGCATTTGCGGGGCAACATCTACCCCGGGATGGCTCATGGAAAGCGTTGCTAAAAAAATACAAGGCTTTACCAACTAGCGCTAATCGGTCATGAAAAAACAGCTTAATAAGCCAATCCCGGTTTTTTTTGTTATTTCTATTTTTCTGATGTTTTCAGCAATAATCCAGGCAAGTGAAAGGGCTGATAAAATACCGGACAACAATTACTGGGTGTTCTTTACTGATAAAGATGGAGTGGATTTTAACCCATGGGCTTACTTCGATCCTAAGGCCATTGAACGCCGCATCCGGCATGGACAATCCCTTTTCGACCCCTTGAATTTCCCTGTAAGAAAGGATTATCTTGAGGCCATTACAAATTATGTGGATACTGCGGATGTGGTTTTGCGCTGGTTCAATGCCGTGCATGTTTATGCAACCCCCCTGCAGGTGAATGCCCTGGAGGAACTTAATTTTGTTAAAAAAGTCCAACCGGTAAGAGGGGGTTTTTATCCGGCTGAAAACCTCTGCGGTAAAAAGCAAAATTTGTTCTTATCAGGGGAACAGCAGGAGTTGCTCAGGGCCCAGATTTATCATATGCAAGGGCAGCTTTTTTCTGAAAAGGGAATTGATGGAAGCGGGGTTCGCATTGCCATTTTCGATGGGGGGTTTCCCGCGGTGGATACCCATCCGGTTTTCAGGCATATCATTAACGACGATCGCATAATTGCCACTTATGACTTCCATAACCAACGCAAGGATGTTTTCAGGGCCAATGTTCATGGCACCATGGTAATGTCGGCAATAGGGGGGATGAAAGACAATATCCCCATGGGATTAGCCACCGGTGCAGAGTTTTTGCTGGCAAGAACAGAATTGTTGCGTGAGATCTATGCAGAAGAAAAATACTGGCTGGCGGCCATGGAGTGGGCCGACAAGCATGGGGCAGATATCATCAATTCGTCGCTTGGCTATATTTATCACCGTTATTTTCCTGAACAAATGGATGGTCAAACCTCACTGGTTTCCCGGGCAGGCAATATTGCGGCCAGGAAAGGAATGCTGGTTGTCAATGCCGCCGGTAATGAAAGACTCAGGGAAAACTGGGGCATTGTGGCCGCACCCGCTGATGCCGATAGTGTGCTTGCCGTTGGCGCCCTGGAGTATCCTTCCCTTTTGCGGGCTCCCTATACTTCATTGGGGCCAACGGCCGATGGCCGGCCTAAACCCAATGTAAGTGCCCTTGGCACGGTGGTGGCTGCCAATAAAAGAGGGTTTTCAACACCCAAAGGTACCTCCTTTGCCAGCCCCTTGGTTGCCGGTTTTGCCGCCTGTCTTTTGCAAATGTACCCGGAATGGACCAGCATGCAACTGTTTAATGCCCTGGAGAGAAGTGCCCGACTTTATCCTTATTTTGATTTTGCCCATGGATACGGAACACCCCGGGCAGGTAATTTTATTTCAGATGAACCCGTTTTTCCCGGTCCTACATTTGATTTTGTTGATAATGACACCAATATCAGCGTGATCATCCGGCAGAATGTGATCACCTTCCCTTTGGATGACCCATACGATCTTTACGTGTTTTACCAGATTCAAAATAACGAGGGGGAAGTTGAGCAATACTACGTTGTGAGGGCCGATCAGCATGAAGCCCTTACCTTCAGGAAAAACGATTTTCAGCCGGGGCAACGATTGTTCGTTCATTTTAAAGGGTTTACCGCTTCACGTATTTTTTGAACAGGTATGATTAAAAAACTTTTTACACTGCTACCCATAATTGTTTTGTTGCTTTGCCCACCGGCCAAAGGCCAAACCGTTTTATTGGGAGAAGACCTGAGGGGCGATACCATAAAACCGGATTATGGAATGAACCGCAAACATTTCCGGCATTTTTATTTAGGGGTTCAGTTTGCCGGTGGTCCTCCCGAAACACCCGGTGCCAGGATATCCCATGGAAGCTCCTGGGCAATGGAATATGGGTTGCGCTATAAAAGGAGGTTTTCACAAGTTTTTTCTGCGGGTTATGAAGCAAATATCAGCCGTATGGCTTTTGTTATTAAACAAGGTGATGAAAAAGAAATACCCGACATGCTGGAAAGGAAACGGGAGAAACTGGTTTGCCTGCAGACCGGTCTGGCGCTTTATCAGCGCGTGAGTTACGGCCGCAGGGGAGACTATATCGGCAGGTTTATAGATGTGGGAGTATTTGGCCAATGGCATTTTAATGTGCGCCATGTCGGCTTTAAGGAAACAGAGGATGAGCGCATTCGAATAAGAAGAAGCAACCTGGATTATCCCAATAATTTATCATATGGAGTCCTTGCCAGAAAGGGCTTCAATAATTTTGTTTTCAAAACCACCTATCGGCTTTCCGATTTATTCCGCAGTTCGGCCCAACTGCCCGAATTGCCAAGATTTATGTTTGGCATGGAGATAGGAATCCACCCGCTTTAGCAAAAGGGGAGTCATATTTTCTGACTGATCATTAGTCCATCCCTGAAGGGCAGTAAAAGGTTTCTTATCCCGGAATGGTTTTTTACGTATTCGTTAAAACGAACAATACCTTCTGTTTCGGGGTCATTTTTGATATCCTCCTGAAGGACCTTCCCGCTCCACAAAACATTATCCGCCAGGATCACCCCGCCTTTATTGGTCTTCTCAAAGATCTGGTCAAAATAGGTAATGTAGTTTTCCTTGTCGGCATCAATAAAGGCCATATCAAAAGTTTCATCCAGTGCGGGAAGAATCTCCAGGGCTTCTCCGATATGCTGGATAATGCTGTCCTTTAATCCTGCCTGAACAATATATTCCTTTGCGAAATCTTCCAGTTCGGGATTGTGGTCAATGGTATGCAGCTTCCCGCTGGGTTTCAGGCCCTGGGCCATGCATATGGCCGAATAACCAGTATAGGTTCCTACCTCCAAAATACGCGAAGGACGTAACATGCAGCTGATCATTTCCAGGAGCTTTCCCTGCAAATGACCCGAAAGCATCCGTGGCCTGAGCACTTTGGCATGGGTGTCACGGTTTAATTTTTTCAGAACAGGGGATTCGGGACTGCTGATGTTTTCTGAATAAGCTTCTATTTCAGGGGGAAGAAAATTCATATAAAAAAATCTAAGGTTTAAAAATAAGCATGCTCATGTCCTCAGGGTCCAGCACCTCATTGGCGGCTTCCAAAAGCTGGCTTCCGGTTACTGCTTCAATTTTTTGATTGATCTCTTCAAGGCTGTCTATTTTGTTGTAAAGCAGCATGCTTTTACCCATGGAAAGCATTTCATTCATATTGGACTCAAAGGAAATGGCTACCTGACCAATAAGCTGCTGCTTGGCCCGTTTCAGTTGCAGATACCCAAGCTTATTGTTTCGCAAGCGGGCCAGTTCCTTCCGAATGATGCTCAGGGTTTTTTCAATGTACCCTGGATCTGTACCAAAGTATATACTGAAAATGCCGGTATCTGAATAAGGCTGGTAATGGCTTTCGATGTTATAGCAAAAGCCGTGTTTTTCCCTCACGGCCATATTCAGGCGGGAGTTGAGCCCCGGTCCTCCCAGCATGTTGTTGAGCAAAATCAGGGTGGTTTTGTGTGGATGGGTGCTTGGATAGCCTTTGCTGCCTATCATGCAGTGAGATTGATGATTGCGCCTTTTTACCGTTTTTTTGCTTGGAACGTATTCGCTGAAGGGAACCCTTGAATTCAACCGGGTAGTTTGTCCGGCTTCTCCAAAGAATTTTTCTGCCAGGCGCACCAGCTTTGAAAAAGGAATTCTCCCCACAGAACAGATCACCATCTCTTCGGTAGTGTAATTTTTACTGATGAACCTGAAAATGGCCTCCCGGTCGAAGGACCTGAGTTTGGCAGGAGTACCCAGTATGTTCCGGCCAAGGGCATGGCCGTTGAAGATCACCTCGTCAAAATCATCAAAGATCTGCTCTCCGGGTGCGTCTTTATAAGAGTTGATCTCATCAATTACAATATCTTTTTCCTTGATCAGCTCCTTTTCCGGAAAAGTGGAATGAAAGAGGATATCTGAAAGCAAATCAAACCACCTTTGGTAATACTGATGCATAAAAGAAGCATGCAGGCAGGTATCCTCCTTAGTGGTAAAGGCATTGAGTTCACCCCCTACGTTTTCCATATGTGCAAGGATATGGTGCGCCCTTCTGCGGGAAGTGCCTTTAAAAATGACATGTTCTATAAAATGGGCAAGTCCCTGCTCCTTAAAGGATTCATCGCGGGAACCGGCATTGATGGACAGCCCGCAATGAGCTACCGGGGAGTCCGTGTGCTTGTGAATGATACGAATTCCGTTGGAAAGCCTGTGTGTTTGGTAAATCATCTTTTTTTCAGGGGAAACTTCATTAAATAACCAGGGTTAACAACCCCTTTGGAGATATTGGTCAGTTTTTTTCTAATCAATCTTCTTTTTAAAGCCGAAATCCGGTCCACCATCAAAATACCGTCAATGTGGTCATATTCATGCTGGATGATGCGGGCTGCCATTCCGGAAAAGGTTTCTTCGTGAGGTTCAAAATTTTCATCCTGGTATCGCATCACAATGGTGGGTTTACGGTTGATGTCTTCCCGAAGTTCAGGAAAACTAAGGCAGCCTTCATTAAAAAGCCATTCTTTACCCGTTTCTGCAATGATCTCTGCATTGATAAATACCTTCTTGAAATCTTTCAGCTCGGGGTGATCTTCGGCAAAAGGGTTGGCATCAATAATGAAAAGACGGATGGAGTGGCCCACCTGCGGGGCAGCCAGCCCTACGCCCTGGGCATTATACATGGTTTCCCACATGTTATTGATCAACTCCTCCAGACCCGGATGGTCCCGGTCAATGGGCACCGCTTTTTTCTTTAATATGGGATCACCGTATGCAAGGATTGGTAATATCATGTTCGGTTGTCGGTATTTGATTTTTTTTCCAGATAAGATTGTAAAATGATAGTGGCACTGATAGTATCCACCAGGGATTTATTTTGACGGGCCTTCTTTTTCAGGCCCGCATCGATCATGGCCTGAAATGCCATTTGCGATGTAAACCGCTCATCCATTCTTTCAACAGGGATATCCGGAAATTGTTTTTTCAGATGTTTTACAAAAGGATCGATATATTTTGCTGCTTCCGAAGCCTGACTTTTCATGTCAAAAGGTTCGCCCACAACAATACACTCTACATTTTCCCTGGAAAGATAATCCTTTAAAAAAGCGATGATATCTTTGGAGTGCACGGTGGTAAGTCCGGTGGCGATCATTTTCATCTCATCGGTAACGGCAAGGCCCACCCGCTTGCGCCCATAATCAATGGCCAGTATCCTTCCCATCAGGAAAATTTTAAAGGGCAAAGATAAACAAACTATACGATAACAGCAGGGGACATTTTTTGACCTGAAGTGAAATCCTCCGGCGTTTCAAACTGCTTAAAATAGTTTTATATTTGTGGTTTTTCAAGTTAATTTTCCTGCCATAGCGGCATCAGAATTTTTTTAACCATTATGCAAACATCATGCAAATTTTATCATGGAAGAATTAAAGCAAAAGATTGAAAAGACCTGGGAAAACAGGGAACTGTTGAAGTCAGAAGAGTTCGGTAAGGCCATATTGTCTGTTGTCGAGCATCTGGATAAAGGCCGGTTGAGGGTGGCTGAGCCAAAAGAAGGGAAATGGGTAGTGAATGACTGGGTCAAAAAAGCAGTCATTTTGTTTTTCCCCCTGAGCCAGATGAAAACCATTGAAGTTGGTCCTTTTGAATTTCACGACAAGATCCCGCTGAAAAAAGGATACCGGGAACTGGGTGTGCGCGTGGTACCTCATGCTATTGCGCGTTATGGTGCTTTTTTGGCCTCCAATGTGGTTATGATGCCTTCTTATGTAAATATCGGTGCATGGGTTGATACCGGCAGTATGGTGGATACCTGGGCCACGGTAGGGAGTTGTGCCCAGATCGGTAAGAATGTTCACCTGAGCGGTGGTGTCGGTATTGGAGGGGTGCTGGAGCCGGTACAGGCAGCTCCCGTAATAATCGAAGACCACTGCTTTATTGGGTCCCGGTGTATCGTTGTGGAAGGTGTCAGAATTGAAAAAGAAGCTGTACTGGGGGCCAATGTAGTAATTACCGGTTCTACCCGTATCATCGATGTGAGTGCGGAAAAACCTGTTGAATATACCGGATATGTTCCTGCACGGTCGGTGGTCATTCCAGGGAGTATTCCCAAAAAATTTCCTGCAGGAACCTATCAGGTGCCTTGTGCCCTGGTAATTGGAAAAAGAAAAGAAAGCACCGACCAGAAAACCAGCCTTAACCAGGCACTCAGAGATTTCAATGTGGCAGTTTAATACTCCTGTTGATGTATAACTGTCATTTAATTAATTTGATACTTTTGTATGTTTCCAATTAGAATCTTATGCCACCCATTTCTGCTGTTATTATTACCTTAAACGAAGAATCCTGCATCGAGCGCTGCATTCGTTCGGTCCTGACCGTTGCCGATGAGGTGGTGGTTGTGGACTCCCTGTCAACAGACCGCACCCCAGAAATTTGCAGGAAACTGGGGGTAAAGTTTATTGAACAGAAATTTCTGGGATACATTGAGCAGAAAAATTTTGCCCTGGAGCAGGCTGCCTTCGATCATGTTTTGTCCCTGGATGCTGATGAAGCACTTTCGGAAGAGCTTTCCCGATCCATTCTTAAAGTAAAAGACAACTGGAAACATGATGCATATCAGTTCAATCGTTTGAACAAATTTTGCGGCCACTGGATACACCATACCAATTATTACCCTGACCGTAAGCTGCGTTTGTTTGACCGGCGCAAAGGACAATGGGGAGGGGTTAACCCCCATGACAAAGTAATTATGGATCCCGGAACCACCACCGGCCGGCTAAAGGGAGATCTGCTGCACTGGCTTTGCGAAACCTATGAGGAACATATTGATACTATAAACAAATTCAGCACCATTGCCGCCCGGGAAGCCTTTAAAAAAGGAGAAAAGTGCCCGGCATGGAAAGTATTCTACAAGCCGGTTTGGCGTTTTATCCAGTACTATTTTGTGAAACGGGGATTTATGGATGGATACATGGGGCTTGTGGTATCCCGGAATTCTGCTTTTCTGAATTTTCAGAAATATGCAAAGCTCAGAAACCTCATTCAGCTGGAAAAAAATAATGAAAAATTCCTGCAGGCCGACGAGCAGGTTAATATTGCCCAGGCCGAAATCCGCGAAAGTGACAAATCCCCAAAAGAATGACCCTGCCGGCGATGGAAAAAACAACGACCTTATCTTATCCTGAAACCGGGGTTGTCATCACAACCTATAATCAGCCCGAATGGCTGAAAAAGGTGCTTTGGGGTTTTGAAGTGCAAACGCAAAAAGATTTTGAAATCCTTGTTGCTGACGATGGTTCGGCTTATGAAACCAGGGAGGTTATTGATTGGTTTTCCAAAAATTCTTCCCTGAAGATAAAGCATATATGGCATCCTGACGAGGGGTTTCAAAAGTGTGCCATTCTTAATAAAGCCATTGTCCGTTCCGAATCAGATTACCTGATCTTTACCGATGGGGATTGTATTCCCCGCAAGGATTTTGTTGAAGCTCACCTGAAAAGGGCACAGAAAGGATTTTTTCTTAGCGGGGGATACCTGAAACTTTCCCTAAAAGTGTCAAAAGTCATTTCAAGGGAGGATATTATTCAACAGCGTCCCTTTTCCAGGAAATGGCTTAAGCAACAAGGGCAGCCCTTTTCCCAAAAACTTATCAAACTGGTCAAAAACCCTTACGTGGCCGGATTGCTGAACTTTTTAACACCCACCCGCGCCACATGGAACGGGCACAATGTTAGCGGCTGGAAGAAAGATATTCTTGCCGTAAACGGTTACAATGAAGACATGACTTATGGAGGCCTTGACCGTGAGCTGGGTGAACGCCTGATGAATTTCGGGATCAAGGGCAAACAGATCAGGTATTATGCCATTTGCCTGCACCTGGACCACCCAAGACCTTATAAAACCCCTGAGAGCATGGAGAAAAACAAAGCCATCAGAAAAAGGGTAAGGAGGGAAAAAATCACCCGGGTTCCCAATGGTATTGAGAAGGCAAAATGATCCCTCAAAAAAACAAATCCGAACGAACTGGCATAATAATTGAAATTGATAAATTTGGCAAAACAAAAAAATGATTGGCAGTCCTGAAAAATATGATTTTTCCAGAGTGGAGGAAGTCCTCAAAGAGGGCGGGACCATACTGTATCCAACCGATACCATTTGGGGTATCGGCTGCGATGCCACCAACCCGCGTGCGATAGAAAAAATTTATAAAATCAAGGAAAGAATGCTTCAAAAATCTTTGATCATTCTGGTTGACAGTGTTGAGATGCTTTCCCGCTACGTGGAGGATCTACCGGAGTTGGCCCTGGATTTGATCACCAGTGTTTCTGATCCCCTTACGGTTATTTACCCGAAAGCCCGCAACCTGGCCAAAAACGTGATAGCCAAAGATGGTACCATAGCCATCCGGATTCCCAATGACCATTTTTGCCAGGAAATGATCCGTAATTTTGGAAAACCTGTTACTTCTACTTCTGCCAATGTAAGCGGTGAACCCAATCCACTTTCATACAGCCAAATTTCCCCGAAGATCAAAAATGCAGTTGATTATGTTGTAAAAGTGAATCAACACAGAATTAACCGCCCAAAACCTTCCACCATTGTAAGGATTAATAAGGAGGGGGAAATCCAGATCATCAGAAATTAGTACCTTTAATTTCCTTAAGTATTATTCATTGGTTTTATAACCGGCTATTGCCCCTGCAGATTTGCGTTGCGGGGATTATTCATTGCTCAGGGTTTTTTTTATAATTTTGCAGAGTTTTAAAAATCACCAGAGTTATATATTTAATTAATTGAAGAAATTTCTCTCCAACCGGCTTTTTAAGCTTGTCTCTGAAGCTGCTGCACAAATGGGTTGTCCCGTTTATGTGATAGGCGGATGGGTGCGTGATATCCACCTTGGGCGCGATTCAAAGGACATAGATATAGTTGTGGTTGGAAGTGGCGTGGAACTGGCGGGAAGGGTAGCCGAAAAGTTAGGGAAAAAAGAAAAGTTGAAAGTATTCAAAAACTTCGGTACGGCCATGCTGCGCTGGAATGAATGGGAAGTAGAGTTTGTTGGTGCCCGGAAGGAATCTTATCGTTACGAATCCCGCAAACCTATTGTTGAAGATGCTTCCCTTGAAGAAGATATGAAAAGGCGGGATTTTACCATTAATGCCATGGCCATCAGCCTGAATCCTGAAAATTTCGGGGAGCTCATTGATCCCTTTTCCGGGTTGGAAGATCTGAAGAATAAAATCATCCGTACCCCGCTTGATCCTGATGAAACCTATTCTGATGATCCTTTGCGTATGATGAGGGCTATAAGATTTGCCTCCCAGCTGGATTTTAAGATCGATTGCGGTTCTTTTGAAGCCATTAAACGCAATGCATATCGCATCGGTATTGTTTCGATGGAGAGGATTATGGATGAGTTCAATAAAATTCTCCTGGCACCGGTTCCGGGCAAAGGCCTCAAAATGCTGCGTGCCTCAGGTCTGCTCAAAGAATTCTTTCCTGAACTGGATCAGCTTCACGGAGTGGAAGTGGTGGATGGCAAAGCCCATAAGGATAATTTCTTTCATACGTTACAGGTGCTGGACAACCTCGCCGAAAGAACAGATGACCTTTGGTTAAGATGGGCTGCTTTACTTCATGACATTGCCAAACCGGCCACAAAAAAATTCAACCCCGATGTGGGCTGGACCTTTCATGGCCATGAATTTCTGGGAAAAAAAATGGTGCCCCGCATCTTTCGCCGCCTCAAACTTCCCATGAATGAAAAGATGAAATATGTCCAGAAGCTGGTATTGCTTCATTTGCGCCCCATTGTGCTAAGTACCAATGTGGTTACCGACTCGGCCGTCAGAAGGTTGCTGTTTGAAGCCGGTGATGACATTGATGACCTGATGTTGCTATGTGAAGCCGATATTACTTCAGGTAACCCCGAAAAAGTAAAAAGGTACCTGGAGAACTTTGAACTGGTCAGAAAAAAATTACGCGAAATTGAAGAAAAAGATCATCTGCGCAACTGGCAACCTCCCGTTACCGGCGACGATATCATGCAGGCTTTTAACCTGAAACCGTCCAAAGAGGTAGGTTTAATTAAGGCGGCCATAAGGGAAGCCATCCTGGATGGTGAGATTCCCAACCAGCGGGAAGAGGCTTACCGTCTGATGCTGGATGAAGGGAAAAAACTCGGCCTGACCCCTGTAGATTCAAAAAATTAATGGTTAAATTTGTTATGGCATTTTCAGCTAATAGATTGTTGAAACCCAAAAAAACAGGTTTTTAAATGCACATCTACCGTTTCAGAATAACCTTTGAAGATCAGGATGAATTTTTCAGGGAATTGGAAATAATGGCGGATCAGAGTTTTGAAGATTTTCATCAGGCCCTCACCAAAAACCTTGAGATTGATCCCGGTATGCTTTCCTCTTTTTTCATCTGCGACCATCAGTACCGGAAAAAAAAGGAAATATCGGTTCTTAACATGGATCCCGAACCCAATGAAGACGGAAGCGATCCGGTTTTGATCATGCAGGATACCCTTTTAAGCGATGCCATTGATGACCCCCATCAAAAGTTGCTTTATGTTTATGATTACCTTAATTACTGGACGTTTTATATTGAATTGCTTAAAATAGCCAAAGCCCAGGATGGGATTTCTTATCCCCGTTTTTCAAAGGTGCGGGGACTCACCCCCAGGGAGCTAAAAGCAACCCCTCAGCAAATTCCCGGGGTGGAAAAAGGCATGGATTTGGGTTTTGATGAAGATGAAATAGATCCGGAAGATGTGGAAAAACTTGATGGTAGAGAGGATTTCGGGAACAGTGAGGAGGATTTCACCCAGGGACCTGATGAGGATGACTTTTAAAGATAAAACCCTTATTGTGCTTACAGGCCCCACTGCTGTTGGAAAAACAGACCTGAGCGTTAATATAGCCTATAAACTTAATTCCGAGATCATTTCCGCAGATGCCAGGCAGTTTTACAAGGAACTGAAGATCGGCACGGCAGCCCCTGATATTTCTCATTTGCAAAAAGTGAAACACCATTTTGTAGGGCACCTATCTATCTTTGATTATTACAATGTTTCCCTGTTTGAACAAAAGGCCTTAAAAGTCCTGGAAGGAATTTTTCAGAAAACGGATTATGTCGTCTTAACAGGAGGTTCCGGCTTGTATATTGATACCCTATGTCATGGCATTGACCACCTACCGGATGCAGAACCTGAGGTAAGGCAACGCATAAAACAGGTTTATACCAAAGAAGGCATTGAAGGGATCAGGCAATGGATAAAACAAATAGACCCTGTTTATTACCGGCAGGTTGACCTTGGCAACCCCAACCGCATTAAGCGGGGCATCGAGGTGTTTCTGAGCACAGGGATCCCTTTTTCAGAACTTAGAAAACAACAGTATAAAGAACGCCCGTTTCGGATCAAACGCATCATTATCAACCGCGATCGGGATGAACTTTTTGACAGGATCAACCGGCGGGTGGACCTTATGGTAAAACAGGGGCTTATTGAAGAAGCCATCGGGTTTTTTAAGTACCGCCATCTCAATGCATTGAATACTGTGGGTTACAAGGAGCTTTTTTCCTGGATGTCAGGTTGTCACGACTTGAAATATGCACTGGAAAAAATTAAAACCAATTCCCGCCGTTATGCCAAGCGACAACTCACATGGTTTAAACGTTATGAAGATGCCCGATGGTTCCATCCTGACCAACAGCAGGATATAATGGGTTTTATCCGGCAAAAGTCTTAACCCTCCCTGAAAATCAAGAATTATTTCATGCAATGAAATTCCAGCAGGCCTTGCATGGGTGAGATCTGGAAAGTTTCGGGTTTTACCCCATATTTTTTTGCCGACAACAACAGCACCTTTTTAAAATGAAAACCTATTGAACCAATGCATCCAAATGGAAGAGACTGGTAACCGGTAAACTTGCTCACCTGCTCCTCAAAGAATTCGTCAAAGCAATTTTCAACCAGTTGAAATACAAAAGTATGATCCAGTTGTTTTTTTAAAAACCTGGTAAATGATGCCAGGAAGCGGTTGGGGTTTGGCTGTTGGTAGAGGGTGGTGAGGATCTCCTCATGAGAAAGTCCGTAATGCTCATCAAAAGCTTCTTTAATTTCTTCGGGTATCCGGTTTTTTAAATGTTTTGCAATATAGGTTTTACCCAGGTGGGCTCCGCTGCCTTCATCACCAAACATGTAACCCAGGGAGAAAAGACTTTCGGCAATATCTTTCCCATCATAGAGGCAGGAGTTGGACCCAGTACCAAGAATGCAGGCAATGCCTTTATTGTTGCCAAATAAGGCACGGGCTGCTGCCAGCATATCATGATCAGCTTCAATATGGGCTTCACCGAAGATCATTCTCAGGCCTTTTTCAATCACGGCCTTTTTGGAAGGGGAGGAGCAACCCGCTCCATAGAAATAAACTTTCTCAGTTTTTTGGGGATCCAGCTTACCAAAAAAATCTTTTTTCAGCACTTCGGCCATTTTTTCGGAAGTGACATAGTAGGGGTTAAAACCCACCGTTTTGATCTCCCGGACCACCTTTCCGTTTTCCGTAAGCCACCAATCAGTTTTGGTACTGCCGCTATCTGCCAACAATATCATTTTATGCTTCTTTTTGTTCAGTTGAGGAAGTTTCTTCTGAGCGAACCAGCAATTCTTTGGCCAGCAATTCTTTAAGCTGCAAAGGCTTAATGTTGCGGCGGATCTGACCGCTCTTAAACCAGGCAATACGACCGGTTTGCTCACTGACCACTATGGCCACCGCATCACTTTGTTCGGTAATACCCAGAGCCGCCCGGTGACGAAGGCCGAGGGTCTGCGGGAATCTTGGATTCTCTGATACGGGCAATACACAACGGGCCGCCTTGATCCGGTTGCCGGTGATGATCACCGCCCCATCATGAAGGGGGCTGTTTTTGTAAAAAATGCTTTCCAGCAATTGCTGGGAAATCTTTGCATCAAGCATTTCCCCGGTTTCCAGGAAAAATTCCAGTTCATTTCGGTTGGTAAATACCAAAAGTGCACCCGTTTTACTCAGGGATAAATTTTCGCAGGCATTGACAATGGGCGAAACGTTCAGCTTTGTTTCTTCTCCAAAAGTCCAAAGCTTTTTAAAAATCCCTTTGGATCCTTTGGTCAGCAAACTCCGGGTACCGATAAGCAATAAGAACTTACGGATCTCAGGCTGAAAAACAATGATGAGTGCAAGCACTCCCACGCTGATAAATTGCCCCAGAATGGCCGTAAGCAATTCCATTTCAAACATGCGTACCAGCCACCAGAGCAAATAGATGGAAAGGATGCCAAGAAAAATGTTGAGGGCCCCGGTTCCGCGTATCAGCATGAATAGCTGGTAGAGCAAAACCGCCACGAGCAAAATGTCGATGATGTCCAAAAACCTTATTTGCAGAAATGCGGGAACCATAAACGGTAACATAAATCTTTCAAGTTTTCTCGGGCAAAATTAATCCAATTGATTTTGCCGACGAACCATTTGGGTTATTTTTATTGCTTCCACCGCTTCTTTTACATCGTGAACCCTCAATATGTCCGCTCCGCGAAGCAGGGCCATGGTGTTGACCACAGTGGTGCCGTTCAGGGCATCAGCAGCACCAATACCGAGGACTTTGTTGACCAGTGATTTCCTGGAAACCCCTGCAAGAACAGGCACATCAAATATTTTGAAAAAATCAAGGTTGTTGAGCAATTCATAATTGTGTTCCAGGGTTTTTCCAAATCCAAACCCGGGATCAATGATGATATCGTGGACGCCTAACCTGTTCAGATCGTGGATGCGGTCGGCAAAATAGCGGACCACTTCCCTGATCAGATCATCATATTGGGGATTTTTTTGCATGGTATCCGGGGTTCCTTTTATATGCATGATGATGTATGGAACCTGCAATCGTGCGATGGTGGCAAACATGTTTTTATCAAAAGCCCCGGCAGATATGTCGTTGATCATATGGGCGCCGCGGTCAACAGCGGCCTCGGCAGTTTTCGCATTGTAAGTATCCACGGAAAAGAGCGCTTCGGGAAATTCTTCTGTGAGGGCTTTCAGGCCGGGAAGCAACCGTTTTATTTCTTCTTCCGGATGGATCAGTTTGGCTCCGGGACGGGTGGAAGCTGCCCCTAAATCTATGATTCCCGCACCCTCTTTTAACATTTGTTCCGCACGGGAAAGGATATCGGGGATGACCCCGTATTTGCCTCCATCGAAAAATGAATCGGGGGTAATATTCAAAATCCCCATGACAAGGGGTGCAGATAAATTTATAATTTTGCCACGGCAACAAAGGGTCTTTTTTGGGCAAAAAAATGTATCTTTCGCCATGCGATTTTTTTCTAGTAATTCATTTTAACTATTGACAATCAATGCACGCATCCTCTGCCACTGATAAACAATACGACCAGGTTAAAAAAATCTGTCAGGATGTTTTCCTGAAAAAGATGCAGGATTATGGCAGCGCCTGGAGGATTTTGCGTCCTTCCTCGCTTACCGACCAGATCTACATTAAAGCGCAGCGTATCCGGTCCCTGCAAAACAAAGGTACACAAAAAATCCTTGAAGGGATCACCCCAGAATTTATAGGGATCGTCAATTATTCCGTGATGGGGCTGGTGCAATTGGAAATGGGACCAAGCGAGCATCCAGATATGGACAGAATGGCTGCTTCCGAAAAATACGACTTTTATTTTGAAAAGGCCCGTTCTTTAATGCACGACAAAAACCATGATTATTCCGAGGCTTGGCGCGAAATGCGGGTATCTTCCCTGACCGATATTATCCTGATGAAGCTTTTGCGCATTAAACAAATTGAGGATAACCAGGGAAAAACTTTTGTTTCGGAGGGTATTGATGCCAATTATTATGATATTATCAATTATGCTGTTTTTGCGCTGATCAAACTGGAAATTGAAAACAAATAACCGGGTAACAAAAAACCATTAGGAAACCGTGATAAAGTTTATTGCCAAACGTTTATGGTATGGGTTGTGGGTTTTTCTGGGAGTGGTTACGGTGGTGTTTTTCCTTTTCAACGTACTTCCGGGCGATCCCGCACGAATGATGCTTGGGCAGAGGGCCGACATCACGTCGGTTGAAGCCATACAGCGTGAGCTGGGCCTGGACCGGCCGGTACACATCCAGTACCTGAATTACCTTAACGATCTTTCGGTTGTTTCCCTCCATAACAACAAAAAGGAAGAAAGTCTTTTTTTTCTGGACAGGGAAAAATATTCGGCAACGGTTTTGTTTTCCGTAAAAGGCAGATCCCTGGTAATGAAGAAACCTTACCTGAGAAGATCCTACCAAAGCAACCGGCCGGTTACAGAAATACTGGCCACCGCTTTTCCCAATACCTTACTGCTGGCTTCTGTTTCCATTTTGTTTGCCATGATCATTGGGATTGTCCTGGGGGTTTTTTCTGCTTTAAAAGGGAATTCTCTTTTCAGCAAAGGGGCCCTGGTGTTCTCGGTATTTGGCATGTCGCTTCCTTCATTTTTTGCCGCCATCATCATTGCATGGCTATTTGCTTATGTGCTGGGTGATTTTACAGGGCTTAATATGACCGGCAGTCTTTTTGAAGTGGATGACTTTGGTCGGGGAGAATATCTCAGCTGGAAAAACCTCATCCTTCCGGCCATTACTTTAGGCATCAGGCCGCTGGCAATTGTTACCGAACTTACCCGCAGTTCACTCAGAAATGTAATGGCTCAGGATTATATTCGCACTGCCCGTGCAAAAGGACTTTCCATGTACCGGGTGATCACCCGCCATGCCATGAAAAATGCTTTGAATCCTGTTATTACCGCAATTTCCGGATGGTTTGCCTCCCTGATGGCCGGTGCGGTTTTCGTGGAGTATGTATTTGACTGGAAGGGCATCGGGGTGGTGATTGTCGAAGCCCTCGAGTATTATGATTTTCCCGTTATTATGGGTGCTGTTTTGCTTATTTCCGTTATACTGGTATTGTTAAATATTGCCGTGGATATTATTTATGGATACCTTGATCCACGCGTGCGCCTGCAATAAAAAAGCATGTAAGGACTACAATTTAGCCGGGCCAACTTGCTTTTAATAAAAAATGCTTAATCACTCTATAAAAAAGTTTGTAACTTGGTAGTTTTTAAAAGAAACATTAAACCTTCAAAGATATGAGAAAGAAAATTGTAGCCGGAAACTGGAAGATGAACTTAACCTATTCTGAGGGGGTTTCCCTGGCCGAAGAGATTTGTAAAAGGCTGAATGAAGCGGGAGTAAAAAACCTGGACCTCATGCCGGAAGTGTTGTTTTTTCCTCCTTATATACATCTGAGTCAGGTGACAAAAATTTCTGAAGGGCTAAAAGGGGTTTTTTCAGGAGCCCAGAATTGCCATACGGAACCAAAAGGCGCCTATACCGGTGAAATATCTGCCCCCATGATTAAATCTACCGGAGCAACCCACGTTTTGGTGGGGCACTCGGAGCGCAGGGCTTACTTTGGAGAAGATGACCAAATGCTTGTAGCAAAAGTAAAAGCAGCACTGGAAAATGAGTTGATCCCGGTTTTTTGTTGTGGGGAGAAGCTTCCTGAAAGGGAAAAGGAAAATCATTTTGAGGTGGTGCGCGCACAGATTGAAAACGGGATTTTCTGGCTTGATGAAACGGGTTTTGAGAACGTGGTGATTGCCTATGAACCCGTTTGGGCAATTGGTACCGGGGTTACCGCTTCGCCTGAACAGGCCCAGGAAATGCATGCTTTTATCCGTAAGCTTATCAAAGAAAAATATGGTGACGATCTTGCGGAAAAAACAACCATTCTTTATGGGGGAAGTTGCAACCCCAAAAATGCCGCTTCACTTTTTTCCCAGGATGATGTGGATGGAGGATTGATCGGCGGCGCTTCGCTAAAAGCCGACGATTTTATTGAGATCATTAAATCTTTTTAAGGACATTGTTGCCGCATGTCTGCATAAATTAAAAGAAAGCCATACCTATGGATTATGTCGAATTAACCTGTAAAGTTGTTCCGCCCGAACCCTGGAGAGATATTCTGATTTCTCAGCTGGCAGATATTGGGTTTGACAGCTTTGAAGAAACGGAAGATGGTTTTAAGGCCTACATCACACTCAGTGAATACCGTGAAGAATATCTTGACCAGGCTTTGAAGCTTCCGGCTGTGGAAGCGGTTCCCGAAATTTTCTGGAGCACAGCCGAAATTGGCAGTAAAAACTGGAACCAGGTGTGGGAAAGCAACTTTGAGCCGGTTATTATCGGCAAAAAGTGTTATGTAAGGGCTCCTTTTCACCAGCCACGCAAGGATGTTGAAATGGAAATCGTTATAGAACCCAAAATGTCTTTTGGTACGGGCCACCACGAAACCACCACCCTGATGGCAGAGTGGCTGTTGGAAACACCTCTGAAAGGTCTTTCCCTTGTTGATATGGGTTGCGGCACCGGCATTCTGGCAATACTGGCTGCAAAAAGAGGTGCCCGTCCTGTAACGGCCATCGATAATTACATCTTTGC
>SKVW01000143.1 GCA_007129255.1 Bacteroidales bacterium | reverse complement strand
CCTTTTTGGGAACGTATTACTTTGTGGCATGACAACATTCATTTTAAACGAAAAGACGGTGAGCACCCCGGCCGGGGAGGGCGAAACCCTGCTGGATTTCATCCGGTATGAGAAAGACCTGCCCGGCACCAAGATCGGTTGCAGGGAAGGAGATTGCGGGGCCTGTACTGTGCTGGAAGGACGACTGGAGGGAGAAAAGATCATTTACCGAAGCATTGTTTCCTGCCTCACCCCCCTAGGCAATGCCCGTGGCAAGCACATCGTAACCGTGGAAGGCCTCAATATGGAGGAACTTTCACCGGTGCAGCAGGCCATGGTGGATCATGGGGGCACGCAATGCGGGATTTGTACTCCCGGTTTTGTGGTATCCCTTACCAACCATACCCTTCAGTACGGGGCCTCAGAAGCCGACGCAGCCGTTGACTCGGTAAATGGGAATATTTGCCGCTGCACCGGCTATAAATCCATTGAAAGGGCGGCCATCAGCATTTCCAACCTGCTGAAGGACAAAAACCCTGAAGACCCCATTGCATGGCTGGTGGACAAACAGTTTCTACCTGAATATTTTTCCGGGATCCATCAGCGACTGAAAGGCCTGAAAGATCAGCAAGAACAGCCAACCCATGGTAAAACCATCATGGGCGGAGGTACCGACTTGTTGGTACAGCAACCCGACCAGATCGCCGAAACAGGCCTGGATCTTTTTTTCGATCGTGAGGACCTTAAAGGAATTGCGATGGAGAAAGGGCAGATTGTGATCGGGGCTGCCGCCACAGCCAACGACATCATGCACTCCCCCATCCTGGAACAATACTTTCCGGACATCAAAAAACACTTTCGCCTGATCTCTTCTGATCCCATCCGCAATATGGGCACCCTTGCCGGAAATATTGTCAATGCCTCCCCCATTGCAGACCTTACCATTTTTTTCATGCCATTGGGAGCCATTTTGCAGATCAGGGGAGAGAAAGGCAGCAGAAGCGTTCCCCTCTCTGAGTTTTTCTTTGATTATAAAAAGTACGACCTGAAGCAGGGGGAGTTTATAGAAAGTATTTCCTTCCCTTTGCCGCAAGAACCCTTTGGTTTTAATTTTGAAAAAGTGAGCAAGCGCACGCACCTGGATATTGCCAGCGTAAACAGTGCCTGTTTTATCAAAACAGAAAACGGCTCCATAACGCATTGCAGCCTGGCAACCGGTGGAGTAGCCCCGGTTCCTCTTTTCCTGAAAAAAACCGCGGAGTTTTTTAAAGGCAAACCTTTGAATGCATCCACAATACGCGATGCCGCCGGCTTGCTCAATGATGAAATTTCGCCCATCAGCGATGTCAGGGGCAGCAAAGAATACAAAGCCCTTTTGGCCCGGCAGCTTTTCCTGGCGCATTTCATGGAGATTTTTCCAGGAATGTTTTCTATTAAAGAATTAACAAGCTAAACCCCATCCAATATGCAAAACGCAGATGCCAAAGGTCATGTAACTGGAAAATCCGTGTATGTGGACGACATTCCCGTGCAGAAAGGAACCCTTTACGGCAAAGTTTTTTCCTCCGACATTGCCCACGGTCGGTTAAGGAAACTGGATATCTCCGGAGCTCTGGCCTACCCGGGTGTGGAGGGGGTTTTTACAGCGAAAGACATTCCCGGGAAAAATCAGATTGGGGGCATTATTGCCGACGAGGTGCTGTTTGCAGACGAGGTGGTGGAATTCAGCGGCCAGCCCCTGGCCTTTGTGGTGGCCAAAGATGAATTGACCGCCCGCAAAGCCGCCTCACTGATAAAGGCAGAAATTGAAGTGTTAAAACCTGTCACCGACCCCCGGGAGGCCATGCAAAAAGGGCAGCTGCTTTTTCCTCCCAACACATTTCAGATGGGAGATGTTGAAAAGGCTTTTGAAAACTGTACCCATGTTTTTGAAGGAAGGGCCGAAACCGGCGGACAGGAGCACCTGTACATAGAAATGCAGGGTTCGTATGCCCATCCCCTTGAAAATGGCAGCATCAAGATACACTCTTCCACCCAGGGACCCACCCATGTGCAAAAAACGGCTTCCCGCATTCTGGGGCTGCCCATGCATCGCATCGAAGTAGACGTGGCCCGGCTGGGAGGCGGTTTCGGAGGGAAGGAAGACCAGGCAACCCCCTATGCCTGTATGGCCGCCCTGGCGGTATGGCATTTGAAACGCCCGGTAAAGGTGATTCTGCACCGCATGGACGACATGAAAATGACCGGCAAACGCCACCCCTACAGTGCCGATTTTAAGATCGGGCTTTCCGGCGACCTGAAGATCATGGCCTACCAGGCCACTTTTTACCAAAACGGGGGTGCGGCATCCGACCTCTCGCCGGCCATCCTGGACCGCAGCCTTTTTCACAGCACCAATGCCTATTATATCCCCCACACCAGGGTAACGGCATACAGCTGCAAAACAAACCTTCCGCCCAATACCGCTTTTCGGGGGTTTGGCGGGCCACAGGGCATGTATATCATGGAAGCGGCCATTGCCAAGGCTGCCCATGAACTCAAAGTGGAGGCATGGAAAATCCAGACCAGGAATTTCCTGAAAGAAAACGACACCTTTCAATACGGGCAGATTGCAGAGAATGTAAACATCAGCAAATGCTTTGCGCAGCTGGATGAGAAATATGACCTCCGGGCCATGAAGCAGGAGGTGGAGGTTTTTAATCGCGAAAACCCTTATTACAAAAAAGGAATGGCCCTGATGCCGGTGTGTTTTGGCATTTCCTTTACCAAAACCACCATGAACCAGGCCCGTGCCCTGGTGCATGTTTACCAGGACGGCAGTATCGGGGTGAGCAGCGGGGCCGTGGAAATGGGACAGGGCGTCAACACCAAGATCCTTCAGGTAGCAGCAAGGGTTTTTTGCGTTCCCCCCGAGAAGGTAAAAATTGAATCCACCAACACCACCAGGGTCAGCAATACATCCCCCACGGCAGCCAGTTCGGGTGCCGACCTTAACGGAAAAGCTACCGAGATCGCCTGCAATGCCCTGCTGGGCCGCCTGAAAGAAACTGCCGGCGACATGCTCAAAGCCAACCCCCGGGATATTGCCCTGAAAAATGAATGGGTTTACCTTAAGGGATTCAAAACCGACATCCATTGGAAAAAGCTGGTTTGGGAAGCATTCCAGAAGCGGATTTGCCTGACAGAAAACGGGCATTATGCCACTCCTGTCATTCACTTTGACAAATCAACCAACAAAGGCCACCCTTTTGCTTACCATGTTTATGGAACGGCCGTTTTAATTGCCACGGTAGACTGTATCCGGGGAAGGTATCATTTTGATAAAGTGGCTTTTGTACACGATTTTGGCAACAGCCTCAATCCTTCCATTGATCTGGGGCAGGCCGAAGGCGGGCTGGCACAAGGGATGGGCTGGATGACCATGGAAGAGCTGGCTTTCAACGAAGATGGAAGACTGATGTCCAACAGTCTGTCAACCTACAAAATTCCCGACATTTATTCGGTGCCCAAAGTGGTGGAATGCAATGCGCTGGAAACCGAAGGACCCGACCTGGCTATCCTGCGCTCCAAAGCAGTTGGAGAACCTCCCCTCATGTATGGTGTCGGAGCGTATTATGCCCTGCAAAACGCCATTCTGGCATTTAATCCAAAAGCCCCGGTGGATTTCAACGCCCCCATGACCCCGGAAAAAGTGTTGCTGAGGCTATATCACAAAGAGTAATGCCTGAACCACCCGCCATTTTCTCAACTCAGGAAAACCAACGCCGGTACTCTTCAGGAGTGTTGATGTTTACTACCACTTCAGGATGATTAACCTCCACTTTCAGGGGAGCATAGTTTTGAAGAAAGTCTTTCAACTTCAGGTTCAGTTTTTTTTCATTGAGCAGATCACGGGAAATTTTCTCTGAGATCAATACGGGATGACCGCCCTTGCCCAGGTATTCAGGACAAACAACATGGTTTTCGGGATAAGCACCTGCCAGGGTTTCCAGTGTTTCCTGCTTTATAAACGGATTGTCCACATTGTGGATAAACAACGGCCCTTCATGCTGTAACCCTGCAATGCCGGTTTTTATGGAGAAAAAGCGTCCTTTTTCGGGATAAGGGTTGAGAATGATGATCATTTGGGGAGGGAAAATTCCCTTTTTCTCTTTTATCCGGGAGGCCCCTTCAGCATTTACCACCACCCCGACTTTTTTGCATCCAAAAGCCAGAAACTGTCGGATACATTCCTCAAGAAATGAATGGCTTTCCGAAAAAGAAAGGGAAAGCTTGGGTACCCTCATACGCCTGGAATCTCCGGCTGCAAGGATGAGGGCAAAAAAATCCTGCCTTTGATGCATTTCTTCCATAGTAAAGATTTTCTAATGCAAAATTATGGAAATATGGATGTCTCAAAAACGCGTTATTTTCGCTTTTCTGAAAACATTTTCTAATTTTGAAGTTCACCGCCTTCAGGGCCAGAAAAACGCAAAATATGTCTGATAAATTTTTCCCGATATCCCTCTCCCAGCTTTTGAAAATGATCTTTGACGAGTATCGCCACAAAAAAAGCATTTTTGGGATCCCCGAAGAATTATTCTTTCGTCCTTCCGCAGAAAACGCCCTCAGGCAGGAAGTTTTCGACCAAGCCATAGACACTCCATTTGGCATAGCCGCCGGCCCCCACTCACAGTTGTCGCACAACATTGTTGCCGCCTGGCTCACCGGGGCCCGCTACATCGAACTGAAAACCGTCCAGACCCTT
>SKVW01000028.1 GCA_007129255.1 Bacteroidales bacterium | reverse complement strand
GGCAAAAACCGCCCACCCTGTTTTCTTTTTCATATCGCCGGATTTGTCTTTCAGCCTGGCAGGACAAAAACCCCGGAGGGGATAAATTCTATAGCCCCGGGTTTCAACCCGGGGTATATGGCAAGGACCCTATCCGGCGCTGCAAGCATTACCTTCGCAAAAACGATAAAGGCATTTGCAGCGCAATGGCACCAAATCGATTATTTTTGTTTTTTTGGTTAAACAGGCACATGGCTACCAGGAGAAAACCTACCCTGAAGGGGTAAAATATGAATAGCCCCGGGTGAAGCCCGGGGTAATAGGCAAAGACCATATTCGGCGCTGCAAGCATTTCCTTTGCAAAAGAGATAAAGGGCTTTGCAGCGCAATGGGAATTTCCACAGCTACAAACAAACAACTAAGCGATTCAACAACTAAACAATTCAACACCCTTCTCCGTAAATTTTGATTAACTTTGCCCTGATGATGGCGGCTTACAATGGAATCCTTCCTGCTTTGATCCGCCCTTAACAAAACGAACCCAATGTCCGACGACATAAAACATATTCTTGAAAAGGAAAATCTTGAAAAACCCGATCTGGTAAAACTCTTATCGGCAGGGGAGGAGGACCGCAAGCTGCTGTTTGAAAAAGCCATGGCTGTGAAAGAAGCCCTCGTGGGCAAAAAAGTCTTTTACCGCGGCCTGATCGAATTTTCCAACCTTTGCGCCAAAAACTGCTACTATTGCGGCATTCGAGCCGGAAACAAAAAACAGCACCGCTACGAAGCCTCTGAGGATGAGGTGCTGGAAGCTGCCCGCTATGCATGGGAAAACCGCTTTGGCAGCGTGGTGATACAGGCCGGGGAACGCAGCGGCAAAAACTATGTCGCCCGCATCGAAAGCCTGGTGGCACGAATCAAGGACATGAGCAAAGGAGAGCTGGGCATCACCCTGTCCCTGGGCGAGCAAACCGAAGAAACCTACCGCCGCTGGTTCGATGCCGGGGCACACCGCTACCTGCTGCGCATCGAGGTGTCCAATCCTGCTTTGTATCCCACCTATCATCCGGTGGATAAAACCCACGACTACAACGCACGCCTGGAAGCCCTGTACCTGCTGCGCAAAGTGGGTTATCAGGTCGGATCAGGGGTGATGATCGGCCTGCCGTTCCAATCCGTGGAAGACCTGGCCGATGACCTCCTTTTCTTTCAGGAACACGACATCGACATGGTGGGCATGGGCCCCTATATCGAACATGCCGACACACCCATGTACAAATACAAAGACCGCCTGCTGCCCAAAATGGAACGCTTTAACCTGAGCCTGAAAATGGTCGCCTGCCTGCGCATCCTCATGAAAGACATCAACATTGCCGCTACCACGGCCATGCAGGCCATTGACCCCATGGGGCGCGAAAAAGCCATTAAGGTGGGTGCCAATATCATCATGCCCAACCTCACACCCACCAAATACCGCGACGACTACCTGCTCTATGAAGACAAACCCTGTACCGATGAAGATGCCGAAGAATGCAAGCGCTGCCTGGAAGCCCGCATTCATATGGCAGGAGGGGAGATAGGCTATGGAGAATGGGGCGACTCCAAACACTTTAAAAAAAGAAATCCTGGAAACGTATAAAGCCTTTTCTTTGTTGAAAGGATGCTTTTTTATTGCTAACTTTGAGAAGCATCCCGGGTAATCCCTTTGCCGAAAGGTTTGGTTTTGTTTAATGGTTATTTTGCGTTGGCATGAGCAAAAAAGAAAAATTCTCTTCCGGAGCCCTTGAAGTTAATCTTGCCGAAACCCGCAGGGAAAATATCGTGATCCCCTCCGGGCAGAAGGACTTCCTGGAAATATCCAGGGAATACTGGGGGGTCTTCAAACGTACCGAAGATTTCCTGAAAGAACTCAACCACCCTTATGCCAACCACCGCTTTGTGGTGGACGAATTCCGCAAGATCCTTCTTGGCGACCGATGGCTATACGAAATTCACCAGGACCCGGAAAAACCTTTTATGCTCCTGCTGGACATAGCCCACAACCTTTTCAAAAAAGAACTCAGCCGTGAAGAAGCCGGCCTACTCCTGGGAACCCTCCTTGAATTTGCCGGGGTACTCAACGATGCTGATCCCGCAAAAAACAAACCCCTGATAAACAAACTTTTTGAGATCTTTCATTATCTCGAAAGGGAGCAAATGATGCTGCTGATAACCCATGCGGGGCAGCTTAAAAAACATCTTGCCCGCCTGGCCCAGAGCAAAGCCTTTGGTCAACCCACCCTGGATTTTACCAGAAAAGTGGCCTCGGCAACCCTGGCCTTCTGGAAAGAAAATACCCCCACCGAAGAATGGTTTGAAAAACAAAAACACCTCTTTGAAAAAGATTATGCAAAGCAGGTGAGGGATATCGGCAAGCCTTTTTTTGAAACCCTGGAGCAAAACCTGGAACAAGCCAAAGACTGGAAAACCCTCACTGCAAAAGTGCCTTTGCATAATGAACTGACCGCGCACTTCCGAAAATTCATCGACCGCTTTCAACTGCATATTGAGCGGTTTTATTATATCATCTTTTTGCTGCACCTGCCCGGAATGGAGGCCCAGCGCAAACAGCTCCTATGGGAACTTAACAAGATCCTGCGCAACATTCGCAAGGAAGTGCCCGAAGACCAGTTTACCGGATTCCTTGAAAACATCTTCTTCCTGTTTGAGGAGCTCAAGGACAACTATATGTCCACCGTACTGGAATGTGTGCTTACCCTGGGGAAAGAAGTGATTGAAGTGAAGGAGAGGCGCATCATCACCTTTTTCGAAAACAAACTCATTGAACTGGGTTTTGAAACCCCGGGCACGGTATATACCCAGGACAACTGGCAACTAAAGGTCAACCCCAACCATGTGAAAAACATCCGCGTGTGGCTGGAGCTGATCGAACACGCCCCCTACACTTTCCGTAAACTATTGTCGGCACTCATCGTCAACCTGCGCCTGGGCGGCATCTTCATTTTCGATACCGACCTGTTTCAGCGCGACATCACCAAACTGCTCAACAGCGACATCTCTCCCCTGTATAAGCAGATCAAACAGCTTACACGCATCTTCCCGGTTTATTTCAATGAAATTGGGGCCGAAGGCGAACTCCGGGAAGTTACCACCTTAATGGATGAGATATCAGGCAGGCAGGACAAACTCATCCATTTTCTGCGCAAACAGGTGCATATCGAAGGCAACAATGCCCATATTGAGCTTTGCCGCAGGATCTTTCATTTCTGGTACGACGGGAAAACCGAGCCCCTGAAAGAAGTGCTGCCCAAAGATGTGATCGCTACCATCGACAAGAACAGCCGCTGGTTTAAAGGAGTGAACAAGCTGCTGAACGAGCTGTGCCAGAAACACCATTGCAGCCCGAAGGAGCTGTTGCAAATTTCGGATGAAGGGTTTACGAAGTTGTTGGAAAAGGTTGACCATTCCTGCGAAAGCGACAAAAAACGGGTGGCCATGCTGTTTCGCCTGTATTTCCTTTTGAGCGAGAAATATTCTTTTGAGGCCACCGACATTGCTGCCAACCTGAAAAAGTACCGCTTCTTTGAAGAAAATGAAATAAAAGAACTGCAAAATCACATAAAGAACAAAGAGCCAGAGGCTTCCCTGGAGGTGATCTTCGGGTTTATGGACCGGCTCAACCAGGTGATCTTTAACCCGGAGTTCAGCGAAGGATGGGAAAGCATTTACCATAAACGGCATGTCGCTTTCGGGATACCTTCCATGTACGGGCAGTACCGGGAGGAAAAGTTTGAAGCCCTGGGGCTGATCTTTCGCCTGGAACGCCTGGCCGCCCGCCTCATGGAGCAACGCATCTACGAGTTCCAGACCGAATACATCACGGCCAAGTCTCTGAACTCTGCCTATAAGATCCTTTCCCTTTTCCGCAGGGGCCTGGAACTCGACGGGGTCACCAGCCAGGGACTGGACTCCAACCTCCAGATGTTTCGTTACGGACTTACCAGCGAAAGCTTTTCCCTGGACCAGTTCATCAACCTGTTCCAGTTCATGGCCAAAAATGTCAAAGACATCACCAACACCTATTTCTTTGGCTTTTACGACCTGCCCCTGCGCATGATCATCCCCCAGCTGTTCGATCCGGAGGGAAAGCTGAATGAGAAAGAAACCTCCCAGCTGATCATGAAAAAATCCGAGGCCTTTTACCGGGAGATCCTTTATTCCTCTTTCCTTATTCAGCCGCTCGACAATTATATCGGCCGCATGATCCACTCCCTGCGCAACATGGTGGACAACCTTACCCCGGAAGTGATCCGGCACATTATGTCTTATGACCCCGACCTGGTAGTGAGTCCTTTGTATGAAGAAAAACCCAAAGTGGACAACCAGATATTTCTCGGTTCCAAAGCCTTTTTCCAGAAAAAACTTTACCTGGGAAAATTCCCGGTGCCGCCCGGTTTTGTGCTCACCACCGAGGTGTTTCGCCGCCGCAAGGCCATCCTGTCAAACCCCACCCTTTCCAAAGAGCTCGATGAGCTGGTTAAAGACCATGTGCGCAGGCTTGAAAAGCTTACGGGTAAAAACTTCGGCTGCCCCCGCAATCCCCTGTTGCTTTCGGTAAGAAGCGGCACGGCCATTTCCATGCCCGGGGCCATGAACACCTTCCTTAACGTGGGCATGAACGACCGCATTGTGGAATCCTTCAGCAAACAACCAAATTTCGGATGGACCTCCTGGGATTGCTACCGCCGCTTCCTGCAAAGCTGGGGAATGACATACGGCATCAACCGGGATGTGTTCGACCAGATCATGATCGATTTTAAAAACCGCTATAAGGTAGAGCAAAAAATACAGTTTACTCCGGAGCAAATGCGCGAAATGGCCTTTGCCTACAAAAAGGTGCTGAAGGAGGCAAAGGTAAGATTTGAGGAAAACCCCTGGAAGCAGCTGCGACACGCCATCATGAACGTTTTTGACTCCTGGGAGTCGCCAAGGGCCAACGTTTACCGCAACCACCTGCAGATTGCCGATGAGTGGGGCACCGCCGTGGTGATCCAGCAAATGGTGCTGGGAAACATTGCCGAATATTCCGGCACCGGCGTGGCCTTTACTTACAACCCTATGGTGCAAAAGCCCGGCATCTATCTCAATGGAGACTTTACCCTTTGCAGCCAGGGCGAAGATATCGTGGCCGGACTGGTGCATGCATTGCCCCTCTCGGAACTGCAAAAAGAGCTCACCAAACGTGAAAACCAGGCTTCCCTCCAAAAAGAATTGCCAGGAATATACCGGCGTTTGTATGAAATTGCCAATGAGCTGGTGGAAAACCAGGGCTTTAACCACCAGGAGATCGAATTTACTTTTGAGTCTGAAAATCCCGAAGACCTTTATATCCTCCAGATTCGCGACCAGGATACCCTCAAGCCCCAGCGCCTGGAGGTATTCAGCCAGAAAAACAAAAAAATGGAACTGCTTGGAAGGGGCATAGGCGGGGGAGGGGGTGCCCTGAACGGCCGCCTGGCCATCGATATGGATGACATCAAAACCCTGAGAAAAAAATTTCCCGACGACCCCTGCATTTTGCTCCGGCCCGATACCGTGCCCGATGATATTCCCATCATCTTTGAATGCGACGGCCTGGTGGCTTCCCGGGGAGGTACAACCTCCCATGCCGCCGTTACCGCCGCACGCCTCGGAAAGGTCTGCGTGCTCAACTGCCGGCAGCTGCTGGTGGATGAAAAAGAAAAAACCTGCCGAATCAATGGCCTGGAACTTAAACCCGGCGATAAAATCTCCATCGATGGCTTTGCAGGAAATATTTTTAAAGGACATTACAAAACCGAACAAACCGAAATAATTAACTAAACCTAAAAAAACAACCGCCGATATGGAAACCAATCTGAACGACAAAAACCTGCTTGGAATCAACGGTCTTGGACGAATTGGAAAACTCACCCTGTGGAACCAGATTGCCACCCGCTATTTCGACGGGGTAGTCATTAATGTGGGCAGGGAAGTGGGCCGCTCCCTGGAAGATGTTATACAGGTAATGGAAACCGACTCCACTTATGGTTCCCTCTCCAGGTTTATTTACGGGCATTCCGGCAATGGCAAATCCTTCACCATTGTAAATGAGGAACAAGACCTGCTGGAGTTTGATGGCTTTCTTATCAAGGTGTTGCGTAATTACCGCAATCCCGCCGAGATTCAATGGAAAGAAAACCACGTGAGGGTGGTGGTGGATTGTACCGGGGTATTTGCAGATCCTACCATCGCCCCCGACCAGAAAAACGGCAGCCTGCGCGGGCACCTGGAGGCCGGCGCACAAAAAGTGATCCTCAGCGCCCCTTTCAAGATCAAGGACAAAACCAAAAAAATGCCCGACGACAGTTTTATGACGGTGTTTGGCATCAACCACCTGGAGTATAGCGCATCCGATCACCATGTACTTTCTGCCGCCAGCTGCACCACCACCGGGCTTTCGCACATGGTGTACCCCTTGCTGCAAACCCGGGAAACCGCCAACATTCTCACGGCTTCCATGTCAACGGTACATGCAGCCACCAACTCCCAGAATGTATTGGATGCCGTGCCAAAGGCTGCCGCCTCCGACCTGAGAAAAAACCGTTCGGTCTTCAACAACATCATCCTTTCTTCTACCGGAGCCGCCAAAGCCCTGGAAAAGATCCTGCCTCAGATCGAGGAGATCGGCTTTATGGCCGATTCGGTCAGAATCCCCACCAACACCGTTTCCCTCATTATCCTGAACATCACCTTCAACTCACAAATGGATAACAAAGGCGAACCGGTGATCAACAAGGATTTCCTGAACGGCGTTTACCAGAAGGCTGCCAAAGGCCCGCAGAAAGACCTGCTGATCTTCAGTGAAAAACAAAACGTGTCGGCCGATATGATGGGTTACCCGGCCGCTGTGGTCGTTGAAGGGCACGAAACCCATACCCGCACGGGATTTATCAGCCTGCCCGAATCCTCAATGGCTGCGCTGGGCGTTAATGTGGAAAAAGATATTCACCTGCCTGTTACCCATGCCAAGATCTTCGGCTGGTACGACAATGAATACGGCAGTTACGTGACCAGCCTCGGCAAACTCATCACCCACGTGGACAAATCACTGGGATAAGGGAAATCCTTTATCCGGTTTTCAAGGGCCCACATGGGTCCTTTTTTTGTGCCTCCCGGCGCAACAATTCCCTCCCGGTAAAAGGTTTAAGATAAAAATCCAAGCCCTTCCCGAAGAATATCCGGGCCTTTTTGCCGCCAAATGGCTTTTTTCCTGATCTGCCCTGGCCCATTTACTTAAGGGTTATCCGGCAATTTTCTCCGGTGTTTTTTTCTTTCCCAATTATCTGCTTAAGCATTGGTTTTAATTTCGGAAAAAATTGCCGGCAGGAATTGACATGTTTTTACCCTGAATCATTATTTTTGTACCCAATTCCGGAAAATGGCTAAACAATTCATGCGTTTGGCCATTATTCTTATATCAGAAAAAACCCAAACCCTTACCCAAAAATATTTTTGAAACGATGAAAGCCAAACAAAGACCAGACACTGAAGTGCTCGACATTACCCAAGACGTGAAATGGATCGGTATTCTGGATTATGACATTGTAACCTTTGATGTGGTGATGACCACCGAATACGGCACCACTTATAATTCCTATTTTATTGATGCCGACAAAAAAGCGGTGATCGAAACCTCCAAGGAAAAATTCTGGGAAACCTACCTTGAGAAGCTAAAAAAGGTTACCGATCCTTCGGAAATTGAATACATCATTTTGAACCACACCGAACCCGATCATAGCGGCAATCTTGCCAACCTGCTGGAACTGGCTCCCAACGCAACGGTGGTGGGCAGCCGCCTGGCCATCGGCTACCTGAAAGACTTCCTGGGCAAAGACTTTAAGCACCAGATCGTGAAAGACGGGGAAACCATAGACCTGGGTAACAAAACCCTGCGCTTTATTTCGGCACCCAACCTGCACTGGCCCGACACCATGTACACCTACCTTGAAGAGGACAAACTGCTGTTTACCTGCGACTCTTTTGGCTGCCATTATGCCAACCCCGATATGTATGACGACCAAGTGGGCGACTTCAGTGATGCCTTTAAATATTACTTTGATGTGATCCTGAAACCTTTCAGCAAGTTTATGCTTAAGGCCATAGAGAAGATCCGCCCCCTGGAGATCAATGCCGTGCTCACCGGTCATGGCCCGCTTTTGATGAAAGACTGGAAAAAATGGGTGGACCTCTCTGAGCAATATGCAAAAGAAGCTTTGCAAACTCCCCAAAAAGATTTTGTATTTATACCCTATGTGTCGGCTTATCACAACACCGGAAAAATGGCCGAAGCCATTTCCGAAGGCATACAAAGCACCGGGAATTTTAACGTGGAAGTAGCCGATATCGAAACCATGCCCATTGGGGATGTAGACGAACGGGTGGCCAAAAGCAGTGCCCTCATCATTGGCTGCCCGACCATCAACCAGAACATCCTGCTGCCCATTTACAAGCTTTTTGCCGTGGTAAGCCCCATCCGGGATAAAGGAAAGATCGGCGGGGCATTTGGCTCTTACGGATGGAGCGGGGAAGCCGGAAAGCTCATCCAAACCAACCTGCAAAACCTTAAACTTAATGTGCAGGGCGAAGGGGTGTTTGTGAAATTTACCCCCCACGAAGATGAATTCCAGAAATGCTTTGAATACGGAAAAGAGATTGGGGCCAGGCTATTGGAGGCCCATAAAAACTAAACCACTGAAAGCCGGGCAAAAGCCCGGTTTTTTGTTTTTTTAACCATGGGTAACCAAAAAAAAACTGTATTTTTATCCCATTGTAACCCTGTTATGAATTGGATCAAACGTCTGTTTTTTCTTTTGCTTCCGGTCCTGGTTCTGTTTTCATGCGCTACTGAACGTCGCCTGGCACAACAGTTCGTTCAGGAAGAAACCAATATCAATGTGTTGTTGCTTCCCCCCCCAGACCTTATTGTCAAATATTATCCCACACACCCCGATGAAGCCGACCCCGACACCATTGATGCTTACGACCTTCAAGATGCCCGTTTTGTGGATGAGGTGGACGACTCACTGGTGGTGAACAATTTTATGCAATCCCTGAAATATCACCTTGAACTTTTCCAGGTGAATGTTTTCGGGCCCGATAATATTGATTCCTTTTTTCGCCTGGATACCACCGCTTTTATCTTTTCCCTCTCACAAATGGAACTGATGGAATACCTGGATGAGGCCATTTTTACCTCAACAATCGATACCATTCAATACCTTCAGCGGTTTCCCCAAACCACCCTCATGCAAAGCCACTGGTTTGAGTTCTCTACCCTGAACCAGCCTGAAAAACCCATGGAGGTGCTTTACTCCATGCAGTATACCAGCGATTATTTCGATGGCCGGTTTGTTTACAACCCACTCAGCGGGGAAGTCACTTTCCGTTATACCCCTTATTACCTTACCAGTGACGATGTATTTGAACTGGCCTATTTTGCCGGTGAGCAAAATGCCCAGTATATTTTTGATTACCTGATGAATTATTATGTGAGGGAAGAGATCGCCAGTGACACCGATCGCTATTTTACTTACGACCGGAACCGTCATGTCCTCAGGCCTGCCTACAACGATCGCTTTATCCGGATTTCAAACCGGGAAAACCGCAATGAGCAGGGCCCTCAGTAACGGGTGAACGGGCTTATATCCAGGGAACTGAAATCTTTCTTCAGATATTTGAAGTAGCCGGTAATGGCAATCATGGCTGCATTGTCGGTACAATATTCAAAGGGGGGGATAAATACCTTCCAATCACCTTTTTCCTGTTCATCCAAAAGGGCCTGCCTCAAACCCGAATTGGCCGAAACACCCCCTGCAATGGCTATTTGCCTAATGCCTGTTTCACGGGATGCCTTCTTTAGCTGTTTCATTAAAATGCCGACAATGGTATGCTGGATGGAAGCCGAAAGGTCATATTTGTTCTTTTCAATAAAGTCAGGATCTTCTTTCAACCGGTCGCGTAAAAAATAAAGAATGGAAGTCTTCAGCCCGCTGAAACTGAAATCCAGCCCGGGAACCGAAGGGTAAGGGAAGCGAAAAGCCCGGGAATCCCCTTTGGCCGCATATTGATCGATCAGCGGTCCGCCGGGGTAGGGCAGCCCCATGATCTTGGCCGCCTTATCAAATGTTTCACCTGCCGCGTCATCAATGGTTTGGCCGATCAACTCCATGTCAAAATAATCCTTTACCAGCATCACCTGGGTGTGGCCTCCCGATACGGTGAGGCACAAAAACGGAAAGGATGGCGGCTCCTGTTGACGGGCATCTTCAATGAAATGGGCCAGGATGTGTGCCTCCATATGATTTACCGGTATCAGCGGAATGCCCAGACCAAGAGAAAAAGTTTTGGCAAAGGACGCACCAACCAATAATGAACCCAGCAAACCCGGTCCATTGGTAAAAGCCACTGCGTTTAGCTGTTTTTTGCTTATATTTGCATTGGCTAAAGCCTTGTGGATTACCGGAATAATATTTTGTTGGTGAGCGCGGGAAGCCAGCTCAGGAACAACTCCACCAAAATCTTTGTGAATTGCCTGATTGGCAATGAAATTGGCAAGAATTTTGCGATCCTGGATCACAGCCGCAGAGGTGTCATCGCAGGACGATTCTATTGCAAGGATGTAAACACTCATAAGGCTTTATTAAAAGGCTGACCATTTCATTTTTAAGGAGGACAAAGGTATCAAAAAATCCCGTAAAATATTACTGATCCTGCTGGCTGTACTGATATTGCTGCCGGCTATCGGTTATACCGTTTTGCGGAGCCCCAGGGTGCAAACCTACCTGGTAAACCATGTGGCTGCCTACCTCTCCAATGAGCTGGAAACCGAAATCACGGTGGGCGGCATCAATGTTTCCTTCTTTTTTAATGTCGTGCTGGAAGACGTTTCCGTTAAAGACCTTAATGGAGAACAATTGGTTGCTTCCAGGCGAATGGTTTTCGATATTGAAAGGATATCTCCGCGAAAACGCCACCTTTCAATCAACAGACTCTTGCTGGAAGATGCTTATCTCGGCTTAAATAAATACCCCGAACAGGAGACCTACAATTACCAGTTTATTGTTGATTACTTTGCCTCTGAAAAGCCCTCAGATAAAAAACGATGGGATGTAATTTGTAAATCACTCGAATTCAGGGAATCTTCTTTTAACCTCCGGGATCACAATCAATATCCGCGCAAAACCGGTTTTGATCAGGCCATGTTTGGGTTTAATGACTTCAACCTGCTGATGAATGATATTTTCCTGGAAAACAATACCCTGGGTTTTGAACTGGACCACCTTTCCTTTGCTGAAAATGGCGGCTTTCAATTAAACTATTTGTCTGGCAGCTTTGAAGTGAATGACCGCTATGCCAGGGCCTCCGACCTGCAATTGCGAACTCCTTTCAGTGAATTGCAGATGCACGCCGGCTTTAACTATGAGGGTTATGAGGCCTTAAAGAACTTTTTTGATGAGGTGGAGGTCGCCCTGCAGGTGGATGCCAAAAAACTTAATCTTGCCGATTTCGGGCACTTCCTTCCGCCGATATATGGCATGGAAGAGGTGGTTGCTTTCAGGGGTGAACTCTCCGGAACTCCATCAAACCTGCGCGGAAATGACTTTTTCTTTTCCATGGGGTGGGATTCTTCCCTGAGAGGAAACTTTCACCTGATCGGCCTGCCCGACTTCCAGGAAACATTCATCAATGTGGCCATTGATCATATGGGTACTTCCGTGAATGACCTCACCGCAATCAGACTGCCTGTTCACAGCCAGATGCAATACCTGGAACTGCCCCTAAGTTTTCACAACCTTGGCTTTATCAGCTTCCAGGGCCGGCTAACCGGTTTTGTTAACGATATGGTCGCTTATGGTGACCTCACCACCGATATCGGAAGCATCTCTTCCGATATCATGATCAGCCTGGAAAACGGAGGCAATCCACTGACCTATAACGGAGAGCTGATCACTGCCGGCTTTGACCTGGGCAGGTTCTTCGACCGGGAAGACCTGCTGGGAAAAGTCAGCATGAATGCCCACGTTAAAGGCCATGGGGTTTCTCTTGAGGAAATGGATGTGGCCATTTCCGGAAGGGTAAATTCACTCGGCCTTAAAGATTACCAATACCAGAACATGGATATTGAAGGAGAGGTGAGCAACCGGAAATTTATCGGATCCCTCCTGGTGGATGATCCCGGTGTTTTCCTTGACTTTACCGGTGAAGTCAATTTCGAAGAGGAAATCCCCATATTTGACTTTACCGCCCGCATGGATCAGGCCAATCTTACCAGGCTCAACCTGTTTCAAAAAGACTCCCTGCACCATGCCGTGATTTCACTTGATATGGCCATTAATGCGCGGGGTAGCTCCCTGGATGACCTGGAGGGCGAAATGAATATTTCCGATATCGTTTTCCAGGAAAGACCCTTCAGGATCATTGATAATGAAACAGACTTCATAAAAACCCACACCACCAGAAATATCTCCATTTCCAACAACATTATCCATAATGGCGATAAGCACCTGAAGCTCAGATCTGATTTTATTGACGGAGACCTGTATGGGAAAATCTATTATGATCATTTGCTTAAGTCTTTTCGTTCATTGCTGCATTCTTTTGTCCCGGCCATTTTTTATGAAAAGCCCCTTATTGTTGAAAACAATAATTTCCAGGATTTAAGGTTTGAGGTCCGGTTCAAAGATACCCAAGCCCTTTCCGGCTTATTTTTTCCTTCAGCCGAAATCTCTGCAGGTGCAATGATAAAGGGTGATTTTAACTCCTCTGCACAAGAGGTAAACCTGGAAGGTAGTGCCGATACCCTTTCCTTATTTGGAAATCGTTTAATTGAATGGGGCATGAGCGTGGGAAACCAGCAGGAAAAACTTTCCATTGCCATCGCTTCCAGGCATTTGATGCTTTCCGACAGTTTGGTGATTGACCAGTACCAGCTGCAAGGCAACCTCTTTAGCGATACCCTTCTTTTTTTAACGGAGTGGGAAAACCTGGACACTACCCGAAAAAACAACGGGCATATAGAGGGCCTTGCGCAATTCCGGGATCCCTGGCGCATCCATATGCAATTGCTTCCTTCTTACGCCAACATCAATGACTCCCTCTGGCAGGTTAACACGGATAACGAAATTTTTGTGGACTCTTCGAGGGTGGAGGTCAGCAATTTGATGATCTACAAAAGCAACCAGACCATTCTGGCAGACGGGGTTCTCAGTGCACGGCCCGGCAAGCGGATGAACCTGAGCTTTAACAATTTTGATGTGAGCTATCTCGACGTTCTTTTGCATGGCAGTAACCTGAATTTTGCCGGCACCATGGATGGAACCATAGCGATTACCGCCATTTATCAACCCCTGGGCGTAGAAGCCAACCTTTTGGTTAAGAAATTTGCCTTTAATCACGACCACCTTGGCGATCTGGAAATTTCCAGTCAATGGGACAATGAGCTTGGCGGCTTCAAAGTCAATACAGAGATCATCTACCAGGGGAGCATTGGCTCCAATAAGCCCATAGTGGCATCAGGTTATATTTATCCCGACCGGAAAACCGATAATTTTGACCTGGACATCAACCTGGAAAACCTGAGAATGTCTGTTTTTTCCAGATACCTTGAGGGGTTTGCCACCAACTTCCGGGGGATGGCCTCCGGCAAGTTGCGCATGGACGGGCCTTTAAGCGCACCCGAGCTTCAGGGGGAGCTTCGCCTGACACGAACAGGCTTTAGGGTGGATTACCTCAATACCAGCTACTCTTTTGCTCACCGGGTAGAAGTGGGGAAGGATTTTTTCCACTTTGATGAACTTATGCTTAACGACACCCTTGGCAACAGTGCCATGGCCTCCGGAAGGATCATGCATGACAATTTCTCGGATTTTAGCCTGGATATTCTTGTACAGCCCGAACAAATGGTATTGTTGAACACCACTGCCGCCCGAAATGAACTGTACTACGGACGGGCCTTTCTTACCGGCATTGCCCACATTCATGGCCCTGCCAATGACATTGTCCTGGATGTGTCCGCACGTACCAGCAGGGGTACCCAGATCTTTCTGCCATTAGGCTATTCCGGAGAAATTACAGAAAATAACTTCATCACCTTCGTTCATCCCGATGCCGCCATGGAGCCTGAAGTGATCCCTCCCTCAGAAATCTCCGGACTGACCCTTAATTTCGACCTGGAAATAACGCCGGACGCAGAGGTACAACTTATCTTCGATTCCCAGATTGGAGACATCATCCGCAGCAGGGGAGCCGGTGATCTGAATTTTGAGATCAGTTCACAAGGGGATTTCAACATGTATGGTGATTATATTATTGAAGAGGGAGATTATCTCTTTACCCTGCAGAATATCATCAACAAGCGCTTCAGGGTAGAGCAGGGGGGGATTATCCGCTGGGCAGGTGAACCCTATGATGCCGATATTGAACTTAGGGCAGCATACCGCCTGCGTACGGCACTTTACGACCTGGTAATGGAAATGGACACCTCCGATGTATACCGCCGCAGGGTACCCGTGGAAACCATCCTTATCCTGGAAGACAAGCTCTTTAATCCATCCATTTCTTTTGATATTCAATTTCCCGGTGGGGACGAAAGCACCCGGGAAATGGTCGATATGCTTATTAGCACCGAACAGGAAATGAACCGACAGGTCTTTTCCCTTTTGATACTTAACCGGTTTATGCCTACTGCCGAATACAACACCGCCCTGGGCTACGGGGTCGGCAGCACCTCTTCGGAACTTTTATCCAACCAGCTCAGCAACTGGCTTTCACAGATCAGTTCCGACTTTGATATCGGGGTGAATTACCGGCCGGGCGATCAGATCAGCAGCCAGGAGCTCGAGGTGGCTCTTTCTACCCAGCTTTTCGATGACCGGGTCATCATTGACGGCAACGTGGGTGTTGCCGGCAATCACCCTGCTACTACCCATCGAACCAGTAACATCATTGGAGACGTAAATGTGGAGGTGAAGATAACCCCGGAAGGGAAATTCCGGGTTAAGGCCTTTAACCGATCCAATAACTTTGATGTGTTAAACACCAACTCACCTTACACCCAAGGCATTGGTGTGTTTTACCGCAGGGAGTTTGACAGTCTCATGGACCTCTGGAAAAGAAGAAAACAACGGGAAGAAGAACCCTTACTGATTATTCAGGACGAATTGATCGATTTCCAGGAGCCTTAAAGAATATGCCCCATTTTTTTTCGCTTGGTATCCAGGTATATTTTACAGTGATCCGAAGTGGGCACAATGATGGGGATGTTTTTGGTTATCTCCAGCCCGTATCCCGTTAATCCGGTCTTTTTGGTGGGGTTGTTGGTGATCAGCCTGATTTTGTGTGCCCCAAGATCCCTGAGTATCTGGGCCCCAATACCGTAATCTCTTTCATCGGCCTTAAATCCAAGTTCCACATTGGCTTCCACCGTATCCAGTCCCCCTTCCTGCAGGTGATAGGCTTTCAGCTTATTCAAAAGACCGATTCCCCTTCCTTCCTGGTTCATGTAAAGCACAATACCTTTTCCCTCTTCTTCTACCATTTGCATGGCCTTATGAAGCTGTCCCCCACAATCGCATTTGCAGGAACCAAAAATATCTCCTGTAACGCAGGAGGAATGAACCCTTACCAGTACTTCCTCATCGGGCTTCCACTGCCCTTTGGTCAGGGCCAGGTGAAGTTTGTCGTTGGTGGTTTGTTTGTATGCCGTAAGTTCAAAGCTGCCCCATTCCGTGGGAAGATCTACTGAAATTTCTTTGGCAATAAGGCTTTCGTTTTTAATCCGGTAAGCGATCAGGTCCTCAATGGTAATAAGTTTGAGGTTAAACTTTTCGGCGATTTTAAACAGATCGGGAAGCCTGGCCATGGTGCCATCTTCGTTCATGATCTCTACCAGTGCCCCGGCAGGTTGCAAACCGGCAAGGCGCGAAAGATCAATGGATGCCTCGGTATGGCCTGCCCTTTGCAATACTCCCCCTTCACGGGCACGTAACGGAAAAATATGCCCGGGACGTCCCAGCTCTTCAGGACGGGTATCGGGATCGGCGAGCGCCTGTACGGTCTTAGCCCGGTCCGAAGCCGAAATTCCTGTTGTACACCCCTTCCCCTTTAAATCAACAGAAACGGTAAAAGGGGTTTCGTGAAGAGAAGTGTTTTTAGGAACCATCAGATCCAGGTCGAGTTGCTCGCAACGACGACGGGTTATGGGCGCACAAATCAGGCCCCGGCCATGGGTGGCCATAAAGTTGATGATCTCCGGTGTTATAGCCTCTGCGGCGGCAATAAAATCCCCTTCGTTCTCCCGGTTTTCATCGTCTACTACAATAACTACCTTCCCGGCTTTGATGTCCTTTATTGCCTCTTTTATGGTGTTAAACTTTTTTTGCATTATATATGTCGGTCCCTTTATGGTTTTATCGGATAATGATCTTCTCCAGTTGGCTGCATACGTTGCGCCAGTGAAAGTTGCGCAAAACAAAACGGTAGCCGCTTTCCGCAAGCCGGACCCTTTGCCCGGGTTCGTTCAGCAAAGATAATACATGCCGGGCATATTGCGCAGGTTCTTCCCCTATAAGAACTTCTTGATCAGGCATGGCCTTAAGGGCCTGGTTGGCAAGAGCGGAGGTAATGCAGGGCAGCTGCATGGCCATGGCTTCCAATACTTTGTTTTGGAGCCCGGTACCTATACGCATGGGTGCTATAAAAACCTTTGAGCCTGCATAATAATCACGAATATCGTCAACCCAGCCGGTTACGGTTACCTTTTTAGATGCCAGGGCTTTTACGCCCGGAGCAGGATTTGCACCTGCCAGTAAAACGGTCACTTCAGGGTTTTGTTTCCAAACAAGGGGCATAATTTCATTTACAAGATACTTTGCCCCATTTACGTTGGGCGGATAACCCATATTCCCGGTGAATACCACATCGTATTTTTTTTCCTGATCCATGGGATGAAAAAAATGCGTATCGACCCCGTTGGGAACAATTTCTATTGAATCTCTCCCTTCATGGGGGATAAGATCGCGGTCGGGGTGAGAAATGATCACTTTTTTCTCAAAAGCTTCAAAAGCTTTTTTTTCATAATTTACTACCCTGAGGTATTCCTGTCGCAACAAAGGTTTTTTATACCAAGGGGAAATATTGATGCGGCGCTCAAGCCCTTTGGAAAAAACATCCTGGTAGTCCAGGGTTTTGTCAATGCCGATTCCATTGGCATATTCTGCAGTTCGGATAAGCTGAAAAAAAAGGTGGTCTGGTTGGTGGATCCCGATCAGATCCTGGATCTTCCGGCTGACGTTTTTGCTGAAAAAGTAGGCAACCTGGTAAGGTTTTTCAGAGAAAAAGTTCTTTACCAGCCTGAAAAAAATGTTTATGCGCGAAAGACGGAAAAAATAAAGTGCTTTGGTATAGGGTTGTAAAAACTCCTTTGCTTCCGGAGGGATGGGCCTGTCGCTCAGGGCACAAAGAATGATGTCGTGATTTTCAGACATCTCTCTTATCTGGTAGTAAGCCCTCAGTTTGTCGCCTTTTTCGAGAGGATAAGGCACCCTGGAAAGCAGAATAAATATTTTTTTCCTCAACCCTGAAAAAATTTCTATTAATAAAACCCCTAAAAACAAAGGGGAAAGGGGTGTTATAATTTTGTGGCAAAGGTATTAATTATAATTTTCAATCGGAATAAAAACCTTTGTAAAACTTCATAAGGTTGTCCATGATGGGCTGCATGGCGTAATTCTTCACTGCAAATTCACGGGCATTTTCCCCGATCTTTTCGGCCACCTCCGCTTGATCAAAACACAAAAGGATGTTTTCTGCCATTTCCCGGGCATTTGCTGCAACAAGGATATTTTCTTTATGCCTGCATTCAATGCCTTCGGCCCCGATAACGGTGGAAACGATAACCTTTTTGGCGGCCATACCTTCCACAATTTTCACGCGCATCCCTCCCCCGGAAAGCAGGGGCACCACCATGACTTTTTTTGACAGAATAAACTCCAGGGCATCGGGCACCTGCCCAACTACTTGCACCGTATCGGATTCATAGCGGTAAAACCTTTCCGGCATGCTTTTGCCCGCGAGAAAAAATCTCAGTTCAGGCTTTTCCCGGATTACCAGCGGCCAAACCTTTTCTAAAAACCATTCAACCCCTTCCTGGTTGGGGCGCCAGTCCATACTGCCAAGATGAAAAACCGTATTGGGCTCGGCTTGCGGCAAAGAAGACGGCAGATCAAACGGGGGCATTCCGGCAGGAATTACCGATGAGGGCCGTGAAAAGCCATGGCGGTTAAAAAATTCCAGGTCAATGGGTGAAATGGCTACCAGTCCGTCCACCTTGTGAATTACCTCCATTTCAAATTTGCGCAACCTTGCTGCGAGAAGTTTTAAGTAGCGTTTTTTTAAAGGGTTGGCACATGCAGCAGCCATGCGTTCCCAGATAAAATGCTCAATGTTGTGCGATCGGTATAAAAGAGAAGCACCGGAGTTTTGACGGATCACAGGGATATAAGGCGTCAGGTATAGGCCTTCCAGTTGTATGATATCAAAGGTTTCTTCTTTGAGGATTTGCTCCAGGCGTTTTTCTACCTTTCGGTCATAAAACCTTTGCAGGTTGTAAGAATTTTTTGTGAAAAGGTTTAAAAAGGCGTCAAGCGGCTTAACCCGCGTGTCTACAGGATGTGATTCAAAACGGGTCCTGGAAAAATAGGGGTCGGGAATGACCTTTTGCCCGTTTTTTTTCCGGGAAGGATCCAGGGCCAGCACTTTTACACTAAACCCTTTTTCCAGCAACCCTTCCGTTATCTGATGCATGGCAATGCTTCCGCCGTCGGAAGGAGGATAAGGGGTTTTATGACAAAGTTGTAGTACGCGCATTAGGTTTGGGTTTGTGAATCGTTCTTTTTGCTTCTTAAAAATCCGGTGATCTTTTCAAACTTCTTCTGGTAACTTTCAGTATCCAGAAGGGAGGAGTCGGTGGTCGCTTTTATGGTTAGCAATATCCCGATAGGAAGCAACACCAGGGAGGATATCCACATGCCCTGGTGGGCTTCAAGTACTCCTTCCCTTACAAATTTTTCGCCCATGATGGACATTACATGAAAAACCACAAAAAACAATACCGAAATAACCATGGGCAGACCAAATCCCCCTTTCCGGACGATGGCCCCAAGGGGAGCGCCAATAAGGAAAAGCACCACGCAGGCAAAGGATAAAGTAAATTTTCGATGGAATTCAATCTGATAACGGGCCAGATTTCTGCTTCGCTGCCGGAATTCATCGTGAGAATATTTACTATGGTCTTTATTGGACCGGACCAATTCCATGGCACGGGTCAGGATCCGTTGTTTTCCAAAAGTCTCTCCCCTATCGGAAGAAATATCCATTCGCAGGCTCTTGAATTCTTCCGGAGGAACCTTATCAAGGTCGCCGGCTTCAAGCCTGGAAAAATGACGCCAGCGGTTTTTGTAAGTGTCCTTGTAGTTGGCTTTTCTTTTTTTTAATTCCGTAGAGAGGGAATCCTCATAGTAAATCAGTTGCGAAAGATTCAGCATCCGGAAATTGCTTTTGAAAAGCTCTTCATCGGTGCGTGTCAGGTCAAAGCCGCTAAGGTCAAACTTCCTTATTTGCTTGTCAAAATAGGTGCGTTGAAATTGCCTGGAGGGATCGCGTGGGTTTTGAGGATCTGCTTCTTCGTAGTTGGTCCCTTGATGTAAAGTCAACACCAGGTGTCGTTTGTCAGGGGTTACTGCCATGGTACCCCATTCTGCCAAAGTCAGATTGATGTTGCCGCGCCGTTCGGTGTGGTTGTATATTTTGATCCCTCTCAGGGTTTGCCCGTCAGGGTCTTTATCATCAATGCGGATCACATAATTGTCGATACCACGGTAATAGATCCCTTCCACAATATTGAATGCAGGGCGGTGATGCCGCACATCATAAAGCAAAGAAAGGCTTTTGAGGTTGGCTACCGGCAGCACATTGTTTGAAAAGTAAAATGCGGTGATGGCCAGAAATGAGGAAATAACCACCATGGGCCACATGATCTTATTCAGGGAGATCCCTGCCGATTTGAAAGCCACCAACTCATAATGTTCACCCATGGCACCCATGGTCATGATGGAGCTTAGCAGCACAGCAAGAGGCAATGCCATGGGCACAAAGGTGGCCATAAGGTAAAACAACAACTCTGCAAAAATATACCACTCCAACCCTTTGCCTACCAAATCATCAATGTATTTCCATAAAAACTGCATCAGCAGTATGAAAAGCGCAATGAAAAAGGTAGCTATAAAAGGTCCGATATAGGACTTAAGAACAAGCTTGTGGAGTTTTTTCATTTTGAGAGAACAAAACCATTCCGTATTCTTTTCTGCGGAACCCGATCTTTATTTACAGTCTGTTTGCAAAGATACGAATTACTGATTGTTTATTAATGAACCTGCATTATTAACGTCAACCCCTTAATATTATTTAACAAAGACATCGCCTGTTTATTTTTATTTTCTTGATTAACTTTGAAAAGTATTATGAGCCGGAATTATCTAATGAAAATAACAAAAATAAATACTGGCCGGTTCTGGCGGTTTTTCTTTTTTTTAATCCTGTTTTTGGTTTTTTCCTCTTGCACGATATATCGCTTTCCGGAGTTTGAAGGAAAAAAAATCCAGCAATTTGAAATGGTTGAGCTTGGGGGAATAAAACAGGGAGTGCTGATTCGTGGAGATGACAAGGATAATCCTGTGATGCTCTTCCTGCATGGAGGCCCCGGTTATCCGCTTTTCCCTTTTGCTCCTATGGGAGAAACCATGAACCGCATGGAGAAAGCTTTTACCATGGTGTACTGGGAGCAAAGGGGAACCGGCAAATCCCTGAGCAGGCGCCTCCCCCCTGAAACCATGAATGTGGATCAGTTTGTAAGCGACCTGAAAGAATTGGTGGCCTACGTTCAGAAAACAATGGGCGTAGAAAAGGTTTTTATCTGGGCTCACTCATGGGGAACCAATTTCGGAGCCATTTTTGCCGCTCAATATCCGGAGATGGTTCATGCTTATGTATCTACCGGACAGAGTGTAAACCCATACAGGAATGAACGCCTGGCCTATGAGTTTGTTATGGAGCAGGCCAAGGCAGAGAATAACCGCCGCGCCTTAAGGGAAATGGCCACGATCGATACCCTGGAAGCCAATTACCGCCTTGAAGATGCCCTGCTGGTCCGAAAATGGGTTTACCGCTACGGGGGAATTGTGAAAAGAGGTGCGGAAGAAAGATTTTATGTAAACTTTAACGATATTTTTCTCATTCTTGCTGCCCCGCAGTACAGTGTTTTAGAACGGCTTAATCTGATTCTCTACCCATACTTCTCTGCCCAGAGATTATGGCCTGACCTCAAGGCCATTAATTTAATAAAACAGGCTTCACGTATTGAAGTGCCGGTCTTTTTCCTGGTGGGCAAACACGATATTATTGTATCGGCTAAACTGGCAGAAGAATATTTTGAGGCTTTGGATGCTCCGGCAGGAAAAGAACTCATTTGGTTTGAACGATCGGCGCATAGGCCCCATAAGGAAGAGCGGGAAAAATTCCTGGAGGTGATGAAAACCCACATCCTGGAAAGTGTTTTGCCACGGAAGGATGACCCGGAAAAAAAGGAAGCCCGCACAAGGCTTACTTCCGAATAATTTCAGGCAATTTTCAGCATGCCAGCTTTTCGGCTGTTTCCTTTATTTTTTTTACAATGGTTTCTTTATCATCATGAAATTCGATTTCCACGATCTTGATAAAGGGATATTGCTGAAGCACTTTGCGGCCTAACCTGCACTGGTATTTGCTGTTGATAAGGGGGCCGACCACCACCACATCTTTGTATTGGTTTTCGATTACCCTGCACAAGGCATCATAACTGTCGGCTTTTTTTATCACCTGCATGCCGTTTTTATGTTCCAGTAGCTCGGTGAGCCCGTTAAGCATAATGTCGCTGCTTTCGGCTATGATCACTTTAATTTTATGCATATCTTTAACTGATTTGATATGCTAAATTAAGGCTTCCCCCAAAGGGGTTGTTCCGTGTTTTTACGCGATTTACTTCCAACAAATGACCCGAATAATTTTCCAAGAAAAAAAGCCGGCCCTCTGGAATGGCCGGCTCTGCAAGGTTTTTTTCCTTATCAGAAAAACTAAATTTCGATGATCTTGTGTTTTATGCTGAACTTGATCAGCTCCACAGAATTTTTCATGTTGGTTTTTTGCAGGATATGGTTTTTGTGCGACTCAATGGTGCGAACACTTAAAAACAGCTTGTCTGCTATTTCCGTGTTGTTATAACCTTCGGCAAAAAGCTGAAGCACTTCCAGCTCCCTTTTGGTAAGTTGGGGCAGGGCACTTACATTTTTCTTCCGCTTGGTGGAATAGTTCCTTACAATTTCATCGGAAATGGTGGTATGGAAAAAGTTCTTGCCCGACTGAATGGCGGAAATGGCTTCTATCAGTTCCTCAGAAGCCACATCCTTTGGAACATACCCGTCGGCCCCTGCGTCAATGGCATCCGAAATGTTATCGTAATCAGAGTGCATGGAAAGGATCAGCACCTTGATGTCGGGATATTTCTTTTTAATGGCTTCGGTGGTTTCAATGCCAGACATCTCGGGCATGCTGATATCAATCAGGATTACTTCGGGAACAACTTCCCCCAAAAGTTTCAGCGCTCCTTTTCCGCTGTGGGCAATACCCACAACCTCTATCTCAGGGGCGCTTTTTAAAAATAAACTGATACAGTCGGTTACCAGCTTATGATCATCTACAATGATTACTTTTATTTTTTCCATTTGGCAGGAACTTTAACCCCGGTTTATAATTATTTCAAATCAGCGAATTTAATACATGATCCAATACTGTACAAATAAACAACAAGTTTGTTAAAAATACAAAAAAAAGTTAAAACTCCTGCTTGCATTCCAGCTTTTGAGGCATTCGTATAAAATTTCCTGTGCCTTACTCTCCTTTTTTGTTAAAGATAGTGGCAGCGGCCTGGGCTGTGGGCATGATCAGCATGTCGTTAACATTAACATGCCCGGGCAGTGTGGCTGCAAACACAACAGCCCTCGCCACATCGTCACCGCAAAGGGGTTTGTATCCTTTATAAATATTTTTGGCCTTTTGAATATCTCCGTGAAACCTTACTTCGGAAAATTCCGTTTCTGTGGCACCGGGGCTTACATTACTGACCCTGATGCCATAATGGACCAGGTCCATACGCATGGCCCGGGTCAGAGAATCCACGGCGTTTTTGGTTGCACAGTATACATTGCCCCCGGGATAGGTCTCCTTGCCGGCAATAGATCCGATGTTTATTATGTGCCCGCTTTTTCTTTCCACCATTCCGGGCATTATTGCACGGCTTATATATAGCAAGCCTTTCAGGTTGGTGTCAATCATTTTTTCCCAGTCGTCAATATTTCCCTGATCAATGCCGCCAAAACCAAGGGCGAGCCCTGCGTTGTTAACCAATATGTCGATTTTTTCCCATTCCCGGGGTAGTTCTTTGATGGCCTGTTCTGTCTCCTGCCTGCTGGAAACATCAAACGCCAGGGGCAATATTTCCACCTGGTGCTTTTCGCTGAGGGCAGATTTTAATTTTTCAAGCCGGGTTTTACGCCGGCCGGTAAGGATCATTCTGAAGCCCTCTGCAGCAAACCGCCAGGCGCAGGCTTCACCGATCCCGCTACTTGCTCCGGTTATCATTATGGTTTTTGTCATGATGTTGATTTTTTGCGAAGAGTTATGTTTTTTTGAAACTTGTTTTTTGCTTTTTCTGAAAAATGAATGAGGCGTTTGACAGCCGGCCATTGCTCTATTTTTTTTGTATCACTCACCGAAACGACCGCTATCCAGAGAAAAGGCAATGCCGGGACTTTGTACCTGACCAGCGAACCGTAAACCTGGGTGGAAATACCGACAAATGTAAACAGGATCAGGGTAAACAAAAGACCCATCCAGGCAATAGGAGGAAGCCCTTTGTTTTTTATTGCCTTAATGAGGATCACAAGGGTAATGAACTTGATCAGCAGATTTTCCGCGGCAGACATGATCACCAGGGGAGAAGGGGAGTCTAACAGGTGGGGGCGCGAAAAAACATTAAGCAATGCCCGGGGAATAAAAGCCGCAATGTCTGTCAACCTTGCCTGGAGGTATCTTACTTCGATGATGCTGCCCGCCTCCACATGCAGGGAATAAATAATGGAGTCGTTTTGCTTTTGGACCAGCAGATTAATAATATCGTACTGCGGAAATAACCTCCCAAAACCCAGGGCAAGGAATCCGGAAACAAAAATGACCGACAGAAAAACCAACGAAAGGGTTTTGACTTTTTTTACCTGCGAGAAATAAAAGGCAAACAGGCATGGGATGAATAAAAACAGCACATAGGGTTTAAGAAGGGTAAAAACAAAGGTTAAAAATACCAGGGCGGACATATTCATCAGGCCGGTTTTCTTTTGAAAGAAAATTTGATGTACAAGGAATAACCACAGACCGAACACCCCCATCAACAAACCTTCTTTGATGATGCCCGAAGCCCAGAAAAGCACTGAAGGCATCAGGACAATCCCCATCAAAAGCCAGGATGCTCTTTCTTTAGGATAAAAACCGGCGGCAAACCGGTATATGCCCACTAAGCCTGCAAAAGAAAAAAAGTTTAAAACTACATTGTGCACATGAAGGTAGCCGAATGAAAACAAATGAACCAGGGCGTTGAACCGGATCAGCAGGCGGTTGTCATTGTAAAGGGGACTGTACCAGGGGCGATACCAATGGCCCATTTCTGAATAATAAACTTCAAGATGCTCCTGCCCGGATCCTATACCGGTAAGCATCCTCAGGTAATCCAGGGGATTGTCATGAATAGCCGAGAACATCAATTTCCCCTGTTGAAAAAAACTTAAAAAATCTGCCGTTTCCGGGTCAAAATAAAAGGTATAAGCCAGAATAAAAGCCAGTCCGCTAAAACACTTGATAAGAAAAAGCCAGGCAAGGGTACGAAATCCCACCCGGGGGGTGTTTCGAAAAAAACCTCCGTATTTAATAACGCCAATAAAAAGAATGACCCAAAATAATGTATAAACAGCCTCCAGCATGATTTTTCAAAGTTAATTCTTAATTACAAAAGAAATGTTTTTGTGGCTGCGCATAGTTAAGTATTTTTGCAAATCTTTGCAACACACAAACGAAACCCATGAAAAAAATGGATACGCTCCCCCAGGTAAATGATGAGGTTATCAAGCAAATGGGGATACTGCCCGAAGAATATGAAAAGATCAAAACTTTTCTGGGGCGGGAACCCAACTTCAATGAACTGAGCATTTATGCCGTAATGTGGTCAGAACATTGCTCTTACAAAAATTCCATCAAATGGCTGAAAACCCTCCCCAAAAAAGGACCACACCTTTTGGCTGAAGCAGGTGAGGAGAACGCCGGTCTGGTGGACCTTGGAGACGGCCTTGCCTGCGCCTTCAAAATTGAATCACACAACCATCCTTCTGCGCTTGAACCTTACCAGGGTGCCGCAACCGGCGTTGGAGGCATCAACCGTGATATTTTCACCATGGGTGCACGACCCATTGCCCAGCTGAACTCCCTGCGATTTGGAAAACCGGATTTGGAGCGTACCAAATGGCTGCTCAAAGGAGTAGTAAAAGGCATAGGGGATTACGGCAATGCTTTTGGCGTGCCTGTTTTGGGCGGTGAGGTGTTCTTTGACGAATGTTTCAATACCAATCCCCTGGTCAATGCCATGTCCGTTGGAGTAATGAAAACCGGCAACACTGTTTCTGCCACTTCCTATGGAGCCGGAAATCCGGTATTTATCGTGGGATCCGCTACCGGAAAAGATGGCATCCATGGCGCTACCTTCGCCTCTGAAGACATTACCGAAGCTTCCGCCGACAAGATCCCCGCCGTGCAGGTAGGCGACCCCTTCCAGGAAAAACTTTTGCTGGAAGCCACCCTGGAAGTGATTAAAACCGGGGCCGTCATCGGGATGCAGGATATGGGTGCGGCAGGAATTACCTGCTCCACCAGCGAGATGTCGGCAAAAGGCAAACATGGTATGGTCATTCACCTGGATAAAGTGCCCATGCGTCAGAAAAATATGCAGCCCTTCGAAATCCTGCTGAGTGAATCCCAGGAAAGAATGCTGGTAGTGGTGGAAAAAGGCCGGGAAATAGAAGTAGAGGAGATTTTTGAAAAATGGGATCTGAATTGTGTACAAATTGGCGAAGTGATTGAAGGTGATATCCTGAAATATTATTTTCATGGAGAACTGGTTGCAGAGGTTCCGGCCGATTCTTTGGTGCTGGGCGGAGGTGCACCAGTGTACGAACGCGAATACCGCGAACCCACCTACTTTAAAGAAAAGGATAAATTCTCCATTGATCAGGTGCCAATTCCTGAGGACTTAAAAAAGGTTGCCCGCTTTTTGATCGGCCACCCCAACATTGCTTCCAAAAAATGGGTAACAGACCAATACGATACCATGGTGGGGACCAAGAATATGACCACCAACAACCCCTCCGATGCTGGAATTGTGAACCTGAAAGGAACGCAAAAAGCACTGGCCTTATCGGTAGATTGCAACTCCCGTTACGTTTATGCCGACCCGATGATAGGTTGTGCCATTGCAGTTTCTGAAGCTGCAAGAAATATTGTTTGCGCCGGGGGAGTGCCTTCGGCCATTACCAACTGCCTTAACTTCGGAAATCCCTACAACCCGGAAGTTTACTGGCAGTTTGTAAATGCCATCAAAGGCATGAGCCAGGCTTGTGAAAAGTTCCAAACTCCGGTTACAGGCGGCAACGTCAGCTTTTATAACCAGGCATCCTCCGGAAATAAAACCGAACCCGTTTTTCCTTCTCCGGTCATCGGCATGATGGGGGTACTGAAAGACAAATCCCATCAAACCGGAATAGGTTTTCGTAAGGAAGGAGATCAGATCTTCCTGATCGGAACATCAAAAAATGATATCAATTGCTCAGAGTACCTTTACAGCTATCATGGGGTGAAACTTTCCCCGCCTCCTTATTTTGACCTTGATGAAGAACAACAGGTGCAACAAGTGTTGTATGAAGCCATTGTCAAAGGTCTCGTGAGTTCCGCGCATGATGTGGCCGATGGCGGACTGTTTACTGCCTTGTTTGAAAGTGCCAGGGTTTTTAATAAAGGCTTCAGGATTGAATCCGATGCCGGTATCCGGAAAGATGCCTTTCTTTTCGGGGAAGCCCAGAGCCGTGTTGTGGTTAGTGTAAGTCCGGAAAAAGAAGAAGAGTTTGCTGAACTGATGGCGCTTTCAGATGTAGACTTTTCCCTGCTTGGTGAAGTTAGCGGTAAGGAAGCCCTGGTTGACGGAGAGAGCTTCGGCAGCATAAAGGAGTTGATGGAGACATCAGAAAGGGTTTTTCCTGAAATGATGGGTGAGTAAATCCATTGTAAAATAAAAAAAGGAACAGTTGCCGATTGCCAGCCGTTCCTTTTTTTATGGGTTTAAAATTCCTGCTACCAGATTTCAGCCCGGTCTGCCGGGGCAATAAATCTTGTTGCGGTCTCCTCAATGTCAAAAGCCTGGTAAAAAGCCTCCAGGTTATAGACAATACCGTTTACCCTGGCCTCCCCTGGGGAGTGGGGGCCTTCATTGATCTGGCGCATAAGTTCCTGGTCGCGGATGTTGTTGCGCCACACCTGGGCGTAAGCCAGGAAAAACCTTTGCTCCGGGGTATACCCGTCAATTAGTTCGGGCCGGCCGTCCTGCTCAAGTTTGTTTTGAAGGGCCTGGTAAGCAATGGTCAACCCGCCAAGGTCGGCAATGTTCTCTCCAAGGCTAAGCTTACCGTTAATGGTCAGGGTGTCCAGCAATACATAATTGTTGTATTGATCCACCAGTATCTCGGCCAGTTCCTCAAAACGTGTTGCGTCATTTTTGGTCCACCAGTCGCGAAGATTCCCGTCAGGTGCATACTGACGTCCCTGGTCATCGAAGCCATGGGTCATTTCATGACCGATAACCATGCCAATGGCACCAAAGTTTACAGCATCATCCCCATCCATAAAGAAAAACGGGGGCTGCAAAATGCCTGCGGGAAAAACGATCTCGTTCATGGTGGGGCTGTAGTAGGCGTTGACAGTCTGGGGGTTCATAAACCATTCGTCACGGTCAACGGGTTGTCCTATTTTTTCCAGGTTCCTTATGGTGTTGAAGCGGCTGGCTTCCATCATATTCAACACATAAGGCTGGTCATTTATTTGCAGGTTTGAATAATCGGTCCATTTATCCGGATAACCAATTTTCACATTCATGGAGGCCAGCTTTTTATGGGCTTGTTGTTTTGTTTCTTCACTCATCCAGGCAAGCTGGTCAATACGTTCTGAAAAAGCGCTGCGAAGGTGTTCTACAAGGTCTTCCATCCGGTCTTTGGCTTCCGGGGGGAAATGACGCTTTACATATTCCTGTCCCAAAGCTTCTCCCATCCCACGGTTTACAGAACCCAGGGCCCGTCTCCAACGCTCTCTTTGCGACTTGCTGCCCGACATCACCCTGCCGTAAAAATCAAATGCAGCCTGGTCAAAATCGTCTGTCAGGAATGAAGCACTGGAACGTAAAAGATTCCAGCGTAAATAGGTCTTCCAGGTTTCAAGATCAAATTCTTCCAGAGTGGCAGAAGCTTCCCTGAAAAAGCCGGGTTGAGAAACGTTCAGATCTTCCGGTTCAATGCCAAGGCCGGCAAAGTAGATTTCCCAGTTGAAGCCGGGAGCAAGATCTTTTAACTCCTGCTCACTCATTTTGTTGTAGGTGGCATGAGGGTTGCGTCTTTCCAACCGAGTCATGGATGCCCCGGCTAGCCGTGTCTCCAGATCCATGATCTTTTTACGGGCTGAAGCCGCCTGCTCCTCACTGTAACCGGCAAGGATGAAAATGGTTTCCATAAAGTGCTCATAAGCGGCCTTTATCTCCTTGCTGCGGCTGTCTGTTTTCAGGTAATAGTCCCGGTCGGACATGCCGAGGCCGCCCTGCCCAAGATTGGCAATGTTCATCTCGGTGTTTTTGCGGTCCTGTGCTGCACGAAGCGAGAACAAGGGCCGGGTACCCCTCAGATGAAAATAGGCAAAGGCTTCTGCCAACTCATCTTTGGAAGAGATGGCATCAATTTTCTCTAAAAAGGGCATCAGCGGGCTGAGGCCCTGTTCCTCAATAGCCAGGGTGTCCATGGCACTGTTGAACAGGTCGCGGATCTTTTGGCGGTTACTGCCTTGCCCGGCCCCTTTATCGGCACTGATATCGGCAACCAGGCTGTTGAGTTGTTCATCGCTGGCCTGCCTCAACTCTTCAAAAGCCCCGTAACGGCTGTAATCATCCGGAATGGGGTTGGCCTCAAGCCAGCTTCCGTTGGCAAAAAGGAAAAAATCTTCTCCCGGATCAATACTTTTTTCCATATTGGAGCGATCTAGGGGTGGGGTTTGATGGCCTGTATTACAGGCATTGAACAAAATGCCCATACTTAATAACAGTAAAACGGATAATGCTTTAAACTTTTTCATTCGTGAATGAATTAATTTTTGGATAATTGATTGATAATAAATTGTTAAAATAATTGCCGGCAAAAGCGGCTCAAAAAATTTTGCCCCGAAATTACAACTTTTCATTTAATGGCACAGCTGGGGTAAATCGAAAAGGGAAATTTTAATTTAACGGGTTGCAAGGTGTTCCTCCAACCAGTTTAACAAAAAGTAATATACCTCTTCTTTGTTTGATTCATGAAGCAATTCGTGCCGGCCATGGAATACTTTCAGGGTAAGGTTTTGGAATTTCTGTTTAAAAAATCTTTTGTGGATATTCAGGGCATCTTTTCCAAAATTGCCAACGGCATCCTGCTGCCCGCTTAAGATCAGCAAAGGCAGGTTTTTTCGGTATTTCAGGGTGGCTTCGGCCCTTTTCATTTCTTTGATCCCCTTGAAAAGATTGGTGTAAAACCCATTAGAGCAGTCAATACCGCAGCAGGGGTCTTCTACATAGGCATCCACCTCATCACGTTCGGAGGAGATCCACTCAAAGCGGGTGGGACGGGGCTTGAAATGCCGGTTAAAACGCCAGTAAAAGAACTTGTTAAACCATTTGCTTTTATGCTGGTGGCTTTCCGTCAGGCACTTGATCCTGGTAAAGACCCGGCTTGTTTTTACAAGGGAAGGGCTGGATTCAAAGGTTCCCGAGAGGATTAACCCCTGGATGTAAATCGGATAAACCGAAATGAAATGACGGACAAGAATGCTGCCCATGCTGTGGCCAAAAAGGTAAACCGGGATCTCGGGCTGGTTCTTTCTAATCTGGGAATAAACCAACCGGATATTTTCCAAAAGGGTTTCCCAACCCCTTTTTTTGGGAATAACGCCTAACTCTTCAGGATTTTCTGCCGTTTTTCCATGCCCAGGATGATCGTTGATCACCACAGCATAGCCATTTTTGGCAAGAAAGCAGGCAAAATCATGATATCGGCCCCCGTGCTCGGCCATCCCATGGATGATCTGCAAAATGGCCTTCGGTTTTTTCCCGGCGGGGTCGTAGCGCTTAACATAAAACCGGCGGTTTTTAAAACTTTGTAAGTAAAATGAATCCTCCCTGATTTCCCTTAATGCCATATATGCCCTTATTATTGGTGCTTACCACTGAATAAAATATCCAGCTTCTTTTTTTAATCTCAGATTTTTTTCAAAATTATTAAACTTATTAATAATGATAAATTTTAATAAGCGATTCCTGATAACCGGAATGTTTTTCATTTTTTATTCATGCAGCAGGATTCGCCTTAATAAACAGCAAGTTTTGGAGTAATTTGTAATCTGAATAATTTAGTAATTTTGTTTTAATGGAAAGACCGCCGGAGCCTTCTTTTGGTAAAAAGTTAAATCCCATCCAACGGTATCTTTTAATTATTGCGGGAACCATTTCTTTGGGACTGGGTTTGCTGGGTATTCCATTGCCTTTATTGCCCACCACCCCATTTTTGTTGCTTTCGGCCTGGTGCTTTGCACGTAGTTCTGAAAGGTTTTACCGCTGGCTGATCCTTCATCCCTATTTTGGAGAGTACATCCGTAATTATCGTGAAAAAGGTGGGGTAACCCTTAAAGTAAAAATATTTACCATTGCCTTGCTCTGGGTCACCATTTCCAGTTCTGCCATTTGGGCGGTAGATCTCTGGTGGGTCAGGGGATTGTTGTTTTTAATTGCCGTAGGGGTTACCACCCATATTGCATCCCTCAAAACCCTCACCAAATAAAAAAAGAGGCTGTATCAAATAAAAAATTAAGCTCCTGAGAATTGAATAATCGGAAACTTTCCCGGATAGGAGAGCAAATAAAAAGAGGGTGTTTCAACAGTCTGAAACACCCTCTTTGGTTTTTGTTTCAATTAAAAAGTTATTCGTTTTTTCCGGTTTGAGGTTGGCCCTGATCTAACTCTTCGGGCGTGGCTTCCCGGGTGTTGACAACTTTTCCTTTAAAATGAAGGTCCATGCCCGCCAGGGGATGGTTGAAGTCCATTTTTACGGTTTCGTCACCTACTTCCACCACCTGTCCGCGATGTGGGTTACCCTGCTGGTCTTCCATGTTGATGATCTTGCCCGGTTCCAAAAGGTCTTCGGCCAATTTCCCGTCAATAACAAAAATGCTTTTTGGAAGGTCAACAATGGCTTTTTCGTTAACCGGCCCATAGGCTTTATCAGATTCTATGGTAAATTCAAAACTTTCTCCTTCATCCAGGTTTTTAACGTTTTCTTCAAAGCTCTGGTTTAGCCTGCCCGCCCCGAATAAAAATTCAACAGGATTGTCCTGCTTAACAGCTTCCAATACCTGGCCTTCAGGGCCTCCCTCGCGAAGTTCATAAGTTAAGGAAATAACTTTTGCTTCTGATTGCGTCATAATGCTTGTGTTAGGTTTAAAAAATATACGGGATAATCTCCTGAATTTGCGGAGAAAATCCCGAGAACTTTTGTTATTTTCTACAAAGTTAAACATTATGTTTTGGATATCCAACCGCCTGATTTTTTAATTTTTGGACCCAAAAGCTTCAAACCCATTCCTTAGAAAAGCTTTCCGGAATTAAATCCCACATTATTTATTTTCCTTTCTTTGGGTTTTTTTAAGAAAAATGCTTAATTTTGCGCTCCTGAAAAATCAAAAAAAAGAATTTTTTATCATGGCAAAGAAAACAAAAGAAGCAAGGATACAGGTAATCCTGGAGTGCACTGAGCAGAAAAACAGTGGGGTGCCAGGTACATCAAGGTATATTACAACCAAAAACAAGAAAAATACACCCGACCGGATTGAGATCAAAAAGTACAATCCCCACTTAAGAAAAATGACCATTCATAAAGAAATCAAATAAACGCTTGAATTATGGCAAAGAAAGTAGTTGCAACACTTAAAACAGATACAGGAAAAGGTTTTGCGAAAGTGATCAGGATGGAAAAATCCTCCAAAACCGGTGCTTACGCCTTTAACGAAGAAATCATTGCTTCGGATAAAGTGAAAGAGTTTTTCACCCAGAAAAAGTAATTGCATAATTACATAATAATTTGTCAGATCTGTCTTTGCATGGCAGATCTGATTTTTATTTTATGCACTTATCACCGCATGATACCAGCATTTGACCAACTTTTAATTTTAGGCATCTTTCCTGTTATCCTTTATTTTTTTATTGATTAACTTTACCCTGCTTTTATTTTCAGAAACATGGGACTTTTCGATATATTTTCCAAAGACAAAAAAGAAAGCCTGGACAAAGGCCTGGATAAAACCAGGACCAGCATTTTTTCCAGGCTCTCCAAAGCCGTGGCCGGAAAATCCAAAGTCGACAGCCTTGTGTTGGATGAACTGGAGGAGATATTGATCAGTTCAGATGTTGGGGTAAACACTACCATAAAAATTATTGAACGACTCGAGGAGCGCGTTGCCCGGGATAAATACATGGGTACGGAAGACCTTAACCGCATCCTTAAGGAAGAGATCATGGCTTTGCTTGCCGAAAACAAGGGAAGCCAGTTTTCGGAAATTATTGAGGGAGATCATTCCGGTCCATACGTAATTATGGTGGTAGGAGTTAATGGTGTAGGCAAAACAACCACCATAGGCAAACTGGCCCATAGATTTAAAACTGCCGGGAAAAAAGTCGTTGTGGGAGCTGCCGATACTTTTCGAGCCGCTGCAGTAGACCAGATCACCATTTGGTCCACAAGGGCAGGTGTTCCCATTGTATCCCAGGGAATGGGCGCCGACCCTGCTTCCGTGGCTTACGAAACCATGGAATATGCGGTTAAAAATGAGGTGGATGTGGTGATCGTGGATACTGCCGGCCGCCTGCACAACAAGGTTAGCCTGATGAATGAGCTGGGAAAAATTAAAAGGGTGATGCAAAAAGTGATCCCCGGCGCACCCCATGAAATCCTGCTGATCCTGGACGGCTCCACCGGGCAAAATGCTTTTGAACAAGCCAAACAATTTACCACCACCACCGAAGTAAACGCCCTGGCCATTACCAAGCTTGATGGAACGGCCAAAGGCGGTGTAGTTTTAGGTGTAAGCGACCAGTTCAATATCCCCGTTAAATACATTGGGGTGGGGGAAAAAATGGAGGACCTGCAGATTTTCGATCGTGAGGCCTTTGTGCAAACCCTCTTTAAGGAATAATTCCTTTCCTTTTTAATCCTGTGAAAAAAAAATCAATCAATATCATTACCCTGGGTTGCTCCAAAAACCTGGTGGATTCGGAAAAAATCCTGGGACAACTCTCCCCGGACCGTTTCGTGCTTTCCCATGATGCTGATGGAGCAGCCGATATCGTCATTATCAATACCTGCGGTTTTATCAATGACGCCAAAGAAGAAAGTATTGACACCATACTGCAATATGCCGCTGCCAAAAAGCAAGGCCAAATTGAGGAGCTGCTGGTTACCGGATGCCTATCGCAAAGGTATAAAGAGGAACTGATCAAAGAAATTCCCGAGGCGGGGGCATGGTTTGGCGTTGAGGAACCCCATGAGCTTTTTGCATACCTCAATCAAAGGTACCAGCCCGGTTTGCCTGACCGGATGATCACCACACCCGGACACTATGCCTACCTGAAGATTGCTGAAGGCTGCGACCGCACCTGCTCGTTTTGCGCCATCCCTTTGATCAGGGGAAAATTTCGCTCAGTGCCTGTTGATGCCCTGGTGGAAGAAGCCACACAGCTTGCAAAAAAGGGAGTTAGAGAGTTATTGCTGGTGGCACAGGATCTGAGTTATTACGGAATCGATCTTGAACGAAAACCCCTGCTGGGATCCTTGCTGAATGCCCTTTCTGAAATTGAGGGAATTGAATGGATAAGACTGCATTATGCTTACCCGAAAAACTTCCCACAGGAGGTGATCGGTATCATGGCTGAAAACCCAAAAATCTGCCGCTACCTGGATATTCCTATCCAGCATATTTCTGACAAGATCCTCAGGTCCATGCGGCGCGGACACAACAAAAAAGAAACCCTTGAGCTTCTGGATAAATTTCGTGAACAGATCCCCGGGGTTGCCCTGCGTACCACCTTAATGGTGGGTTATCCCGGCGAAACCCCAACCGAATTCAAAGAACTGATGGAGTTTGTGCGCCAGTACCGCTTCGAACGGCTTGGCGTATTCACCTATTCTCCGGAAGAGGGCACCGGTGCTTATTCTTTGAAAGATACGATACCATTGGAAGAAAAACAAAGACGGGCAGACCAACTGATGGAGCTACAGGAACAAATTTCCCTTGAAATCAACCAGGATAGAATCGGGGAACGTTTTAAGGTGATCATTGACCGGGAAGAAGCGCAGTATATTGTTGGCCGCACGCAGTTTGACTCACCAGAGGTAGACAATGAAGTACTGATTGAAAAATCCCGGGAAGTTCATGTCGGGGAATTTTATGAAGTGCTGATTCATGATGCCGGACCTTTTGAACTTTTTGGCAGGCTTGAAACCGATCCCTATTCGTCAATTTAACGTTTTTTAAAACAAAGGCCATCCGGTTTTGTTAATTTAATTATATTATTGTATCCGATTTGCTATGGGTTTTAATAATTCCAAACCCATGGGTTTAAGCTTTTTTTATGCACTTTTTATTTTTTTTAAAGTTTATGGTTATGTTTTATAAATCAATAAATTTCTCCCGTTTTTTGCTCCTTTCTGCATTGATTTTGTTCTTAGGATCCATGACAACGGGATGCTCTCAGCCCGATGAGGCAGATATACCGGTTTTCAGCGAAAATGTAAAGGAACATATTGAAACCCTTGCCTCCGATGAATTTGAAGGCCGTGCCCCGGCTACTCCTGGTGGCAGAAAAACGGTTGAATATATTGAAAACCAGTTTGCCAAAATTGGGTTAAAACCTGCGGTGGGAGACAGTTACCGCCAGGCCGTGCCTTTAATGGAAATTACCGGAAGAAACTTTTCGGAACTGATGATCACGGGTGAAAATAACTCCCTGTCGTTCAGCTACCTGGACGATATGATTGTGAATACCAGCCGTGAAGTGGAAGAAATGAACCTTCAGGACAGCGAGTTGGTTTTTGTCGGATATGGGGTGGTGGCTCCCGAATACGATTGGGATGACTACCAGGCCATTGATCTGGAAGGCAAAACCGTGGTGATCCTGGTCAATGATCCGGGGTTTGTATTGCAGCAGGACGAACTTTTTACAGGACGGGCCATGACCTATTACGGTCGCTGGACCTATAAGTTCGAAGAAGCCGCCAGAAGAGGGGCTTCAGGAGCCATAATAGTTCACCAAACTGCCCCGGCAGGCTATGGGTGGGATGTGGTCAGAAACTCCTGGTCCGGGGCCCAGTATCACCTTGGCGAAAACAATGGAGAACCATTGCTGGAAGTGGAAGGCTGGGTGCAGGAGCATGTTGCTGAAAAAATATTTGAAGCAGCAGGATGGACCCTGCAAGAAGCCATGGAAGAAGCGGTGAGCCCTGACTTTTCTCCACGCTCCCTGGATCTTACGGCTTCCGTGAGTTTTGAAAACAGCATCCGGCATTCTGAATCTTACAATGTGGTTGGTTATATCGAAGGCACTGAGGCCCCTGAGGAAAGCATCGTATATATGGCCCATTGGGACCATCTGGGTAAAGAAGAAACGGAAGAAGGAGTCAAAATATACAATGGAGCTGTGGATAATGCCACCGGAACCGGGGGATTGATTGCCCTGGCCGAACGCTTCGCCACCCTGGATCAAGCCCCAAGGCGGTCCGTTGTTTTCATGGCCGTTACGGCCGAAGAATCCGGGTTGCTCGGATCACGGTATTATACCGAAAACCCTATCTTTCCCCTGGAAACCACCGTGGGCGGGATCAATATGGACGCACTGAATGTGTATGGTGCCACCCATGATGTGACCGTAATAGGTTATGGCAATTCTGAAATGGACGAATACCTTCGCCGGCATGCCTTCAGGCAGGACAGGGAGTTGGTTCCTGAAGGGTCGCCCGAAAAAGGTTACTACTATCGCTCCGATCATTTCAATTTTGTGCGGCAGGGTGTGCCCATGATCTATGCCAATGCCGGCACAGATTATATCGGAGAAGATGAAGAGTATTCCAAGATGGTGCAGGAAGATCTTGACGGACGTTATCATGATCCGTCGGATGTGGTGCACGACCTCTGGAGGTATGATGGCATTCACCAGGATCTATGGCTGTTTTATTATATCGGCATGGACTTGGCCAATACCGACGATTTTCCCCAATGGTACGAAGGCACCGAATTTAAAGAGCTTCGTGAGGCCAGTGCCCACTTGAGAGAGTATTAGCCAGGGAAAAGCCCGTTCTGTCAAAACCCGGGCTTAATTTTTCCCGAAATGCCAAACTTCGTGTTTTTTAATTATATTTACCGGGTCTGTCTGCATTCCTGCATTCAGGCCCTGTTTTTTTAAACAACCTTTATGGGAGAAAAACTTTTTGAAAGAGAATATAAGGTTCATTATTACGAAACCGACAGAAAGCAAAACCTCAGGGTTAGGTTCCTGCTTAATTATTTCGAGGAAATTTCCCTTTTACAAAGCGAATCATTGGGGGTTGGGTTGGATTTTTACAAAAAAAACGGGGTGATCTGGGTGCTTCACAAACTGGATATACATTTTAAAAGATTCCCCCGGTTTAATGAAATCCTCAGGATCATCACCCAACCGGTTTCGGTTTATGGTTTTATGGGCTTCAGGAATTTTCAGGTATTGGATTCCCGGGATGAAGAATTGATTTGGGCAAATTCTTCCTGGCTGTTTATCAGTACCTCGGGCAGGCGACCCCTGCGGGTAAGTGATGAGGTTAAAAAAGCCTATGGCCATTTTAACAGCCCCGAAAAAAAACAGGATATGGCAGCCGTGCCCCCGCTAATCAGGCCGGATGCATCCAAAACTTTTTCTGTAAGATATGCCGATATTGACATTAACAAACATGTAAACAATGCCTGCTATGCAGAATGGGCTTTTGAACCCCTGCCCGAAGAACTTTACCTGCAATATGGCTTAAAGCGCCTACAGGTAGAATTTAAAAAGGAGACCAAATTTACTGATGATGTGAAATCCCAGGTGCAAATTGATCCGGATCAAAACGGATACCTGACCCTGCATAAGATCACCGGGTCCGGTGACCATGAAAAGTGCAGGATGGCCTGCTACTGGGAAAACCCGGAGGCTTAACTCCTGGGTTTTTCAAACTCCACCACTTCTAAATCCTTTATTTCCGGGCCGGTGATGGAAAACCGAAGCATTGTGATAACCTTGTGAAACCCGCTTAACCCGGCTGCTCCCGGGTTAATGTGCAATAGCTTGAACCGCTTGTCGGACATTACCTTTAAAATATGGGAATGACCGCAGATGAAAAGATCCGGTGGTTTTACCCTGAATATGTCAAGAATGTGCGAGGGATACTTTCCCGGGTAACCCCCGATGTGGGTCATGAGCACGTCCACCCCTTTGCATTGGAACCGCAGGAATTCAGGATATTGCAGGCGGATGTCCTGGGCGTCAATATTCCCATACACCCCCCTCAGGGGTTTTGCTTCCCTGAGTTGTGCAGCCACTTCCTCGCTCCCGAAATCTCCCGCATGCCATATTTCATCGCAGTCTTTAAAAATCCGCGGAATTTCGGGGTGAAAGTATCCATGGGTGTCTGATAACAATCCGATCTTTCTCATGTCAGGCAAATAGAAACCATCAGGATTCCGTATATTTTGGCAAAGTGGGGATAAGACTTTTTTTGTGCGGCTAAATTACAAAAAACCATATGCCCAATGAGATAAAACCGAAAAACAGACATAAATATGCTGAAAATGAGAAAAAGATGGTTAAATATTTTATTATTTCACAATTTGTTAATATTTTTCACAATTATTTGATGTTTTAGCCAAGGCGTTGGTATATTTTTGTAATTCCTATGGCCTCACTGCCCTGAAACCTGACTTTAATATGGAACGGATTAAAATTCATGATAAGACCTTTGAGAAATTTATAGTTTACGAGCGGATCGAAAACGCAATAAAACAAATGGCCGAAGACATCCATCGGGACTTTGCAGATTCGGTCCCTGTTTTTCTGTGTGTGCTGAAGGGATCTTTTATGTTTGCCTCCGAACTGTTTAAAAACTACGGGAGTGCCGCTGAAATAAGCTTTATTCATGTGTCCTCCTATGCCGGTACCCAAACCACCGGAATTGTTCAGACCCTTTTTAAGCTTAATGAAGACATAAAGAACCGGGATGTGATCATTCTAGAGGATATTATTGACAGCGGAATTACTATCAAACACCTGGTGGAAGAACTGGAAAACTATCAACCGCGCCAGGTTAAGGTGGCAACGATGCTCATCAAACCTGATGCGGTGACAACCGATATTCAAGTCGATTATGTAGGACTGGAAATTCCAAATGATTTTATTCTTGGGTTTGGACTGGACTACAATAGCCTGGGCAGGAATACAAAAGATATTTACAAAATTGTTGATGATTAATCTGATAAACTAATTTCCTTGCATAGGGGATAAACCAACACGTTATGCTAAATATTATCATTTTTGGCCCCCCCGGTTCGGGTAAGGGGACCCAGTCTGCAAAGATTGTGGAAAAATATAAACTGATCCATCTCTCCACAGGTGACCTGTTCAGGGAAGAAATTGAAAAAGACACCCCCCTGGGAAGAAAAGTTAAAGAGTATATTGATAAGGGCCTGCTTGTCCCCGATAAAATTGTGCTGAGGGAATTCTATTGCCGGGCATCCGAACATATGGACTCGCCCGGTTTTGTTTTTGACGGCTTTCCCCGTACCATTGTTCAGGCCGAAGCCCTCGACCGTATGCTCAACCGTCAGAACATTCCCATTAACCTGGTCATTTCCGTTGAGGTGGAAGAAAATGAGTTGTTCAAAAGAATGATGAGCAGGTCAGAAGATTCCGGAAGGAGTGACGATGCCGAGGAAATTATCTGGAGAAGGATAGAGGTTTACAAGGAGCAAACCCTGCCCTTGCTGAATTTTTACACTAAACAGGGAAAACTGGCCACCATTAACGGGATGGCCCCTGTTGATGAAGTTTTCAGCAAAATATCGCATGCCATTGATACCTATCTTGAAAAAAAGAAAATTCTTTCGGATATAAAATGACCCTTTCTCGTGTTTTTTATGAATGTACTTCCCCGACCTTTTACATAGGGAAATTATGACTTCAAATTTTATAGATTATATAAAGATATTCTGCCGTTCCGGCAAAGGAGGAGCAGGATCTGCCCATCTCCGGCGTGAAAAATTTGTTCCTAAAGGCGGCCCCGACGGGGGCGACGGAGGCAGGGGAGGACATGTGATCCTGAAAGGAAACAGCCAGCTGTGGACCCTGCTCCATTTGAAGTACACCCGCCATGTGTTTGCCGGAAATGGCGAATCCGGAGGAAAACAGCAAAGATCCGGGGCTTCCGGAAAAGACGTTATTGTGCAGGTGCCCCTGGGCACAGTTGCCAAAGATCCGGCTACAGGCCGGGTAATTACCGAAATTACCGAACATGATCAAACTTTTGTGCTTCTGCCAGGTGGAAAAGGCGGCAGGGGAAATACCCACTTCAAAACCAGTACCCGCCAGACTCCCCGATACGCACAGCCTGGCGAACCAGGGCAGGAAAAAAGCGTGATCCTGGAGCTAAAGGTACTTGCCGATGTTGGCCTGGTTGGCTTTCCCAATGCCGGAAAATCCACCCTGCTTTCCGTTGTTTCTGCAGCCAAACCCGAAATTGCCGATTACCCCTTTACCACCCTGGTGCCCAACCTTGGGATGGTCGCCTACCGGGACGATAAATCCTTTGTGATGGCTGATATCCCGGGAATTATTGAAGGGGCCCACAAAGGGAAAGGCCTTGGACACCGGTTTTTGCGGCATATCGAACGAAATGCGGTGCTGCTGTTTATGATCCCGGCAGATACGGAAGATCTAAAGCAGGAATATGGCATATTATTAAATGAACTCAGGCTTTACAATCCGGAATTGCTTGACAAAAAAAGAATACTGGCCGTTACCAAATGTGACCTTATTGATGAAACAGAACGAGAAAAATTAAAAAAGAAAATACCGGATATACCCCATGTACTCATCTCCTCCCATACCCACTTTGGCATTATGGAATTAAAGGATGCTTTATGGAAGATGATGAATGAATAAAAAAATTTTTCTGAATATTTATAACCTGCTGATTTAATGCTGGAATTTCTTCTTGAGCTCGATAAAACCCTTTTTCTTTTTCTTAACGGACTGCATCGCAGCTGGCTGGATGATGCGATGTTTTATATCAGCCAAAAAGAAATCTGGGTGCCCCTGTATCTTGTGCTTTTAGGGGTTATTGTACACCGTTATAGATGGAAGGCTTTGCTGATCATGGTTTTTATTGCCTTGCTGATCACTTTGAGTGACCAGGGGAGCGGGTTTTTGAAAGATATCACCATGCGTTTCCGCCCATGTCATGAACCTGATCTGGAGGGTCTGGTGCATACCGTGAGGAACCGTTGCGGGGGATTGTTCGGATTTGTTTCGGGGCATGCTGCCAACTCCTTTGCTTTTGCCGTTTTTATGATATTTCTTTTGGCAGACCGTTTAAAGTTTCTTACTCCTTTCCTGATCTTATGGGCCCTGGCAAAATCCTACAGTCGCATATACTTAGGAGTACATTATCCGGGAGATGTAATAGGAGGAATCATCTTAGGTATCCTGGTTGGTTTGCTGGTAATATGGTTATACCGGAAAACAGTTCTATGGCTGGAAAAGCGCAGGAAAAAAAGTGAATCCGGATCAGTAGCCTGATTCCCTGGCGTGGATCTTATCGGGTACCAGCCTGAATATGGCCACATTTTTTACCGCCGGCTCATTGAATGAAAACTCCCGCCCGGCATATTTTTTCATGAAAATATTCAGTATCCTCTCTTTTTCTCCGTATTCCTCTATAAACTCCACCTTTCCATAGGCAAGCACGCTGCGGTATCGCATGCCATAACTGCAGGCAACCGGTTCATGACGGTGAAAAAGCTTGTGGTCGGTGCTGAATGCCACGCAAACATTGGGATTGTTTTCCAATACTTCCATTTTTTGCCCGCTTTTGTCGGAATGAAAATAAATGATGCCGGCTTCATATCCGAAATTAAATGGCAATACATAGGGTTTTCCTTCCTTGTCGATCATGCCGATAAAACATGCATCACACTTATCGATGATCTTGCGAATATCGTTGGGGTCGGTGGTCATTCTGTTGGCCATGGCAATTTCTTTTTGGTGTTTTTACAAAAGTAAAACTTTCTGTATTTAAATATACAACCTATTGCTTACCCTGCCAAATAACAAAAAAAGGGCTTATCCGCAGACAGGCCCTTTTTTTGTTTGGTTCCACAGTATCTTTATTGAATGATCAGTTTTCGGGTCGCAGAAAACTCACGGTTTTCAATTTTAAGGAAATAAACACCGGGGTTTATGCCG
>SKVW01000022.1 GCA_007129255.1 Bacteroidales bacterium | reverse complement strand
TCTTCGGAAAAAAAGCTACGGTTGGTGCCGGTGATCTCTAACCCCTGCTCAATAGCAGGTGCATCAAGAAATTCAAACCCAAGGGCGGAGGTGTCCAGTACCAGGCTGTTTTTATATTGAACCGTATAAGCTGCCTGCCCGTTTTCCAACAGGAAGACTTCTACGCTGATATCTCCTCCGGGAGAAAAAACCTCAGGTTTTTGCCCTATCTGGCAGGAAAACATAAAAGTCAGGAATATAAAACCTAATGCCAATATGATTTTTTGGTTTTTCATAATCTGTTTTTTTCAGGTTTGGTTTGGTTTTTTTTTGTGGCAATGAACAAGATGTAATATCCTTCACCAATAAAACAAATTTAAAAATATTATTTATTACTTTTTACCCTTGAAAAGAAATCCTTGCTCGGTTCAGGCTTTTATTCTTCTATGTGGCTTTTTTCCTTTCATGTTGTATTTTTTTTTCGGACCGCATCAGGTCAACAATCTTTTAGCCAGCTTGTTAAAACTGGGTAGGGAGGACTGCAGGACATCTTTTTAATTTCCGGTTGGTTTAAAGAGATATAAATTTTTTAAAGCCTGCCCAGCCAGCCCATTAAGGAATGAAAATTTGGAAAGCCGGCCTTTATCAATGGTTTTCCTTTTTGTTTGTGAGACTTTTGTTGGTTTTAATACTTTTGCAAAATGGAAAAAAGAAAACGTGTGGTGGTTGGCATGTCGGGAGGGGTTGACAGCTCTGTGGCGGCTTATTTGTTGCAGGAGCAGGGTTATGAGGTAATCGGCATGTTTATGAAAAACTGGCATGACGAATCGGTAACCCTCAGCAACGAATGCCCCTGGGTAGAGGACAGCAACGATGCCCTGATGGTTGCCGAAAAACTTGGCATCCCGTTTCATACGGTTGATTTTAGCGAACCTTACCGGCAAAGGATTGTGGACTATATGTTTGCAGAATACGAAGCCGGCCGCACCCCCAATCCTGATGTGCTGTGCAACCGGGAAATCAAATTTGACCTGTTTTTAAAAGCTGCCCTTAAGCTGGGTGCCGACTTTGTGGCAACGGGCCATTATTGCCAAAAGGAGGTCATTGAAAAAGACGGGAAAAAGATTTACCGTTTGCTTGCCGGGGCCGACCCCAATAAAGACCAGAGTTATTTTCTCTGCCAGGTAAGTCAGGAGCAACTTTCCCGGGCCTTGTTTCCCATTGGTCATTTGCAAAAACCTGAAGTGAGGGAAATTGCCACCCGTCAGCAGCTGGTCACCGCAGAGAAAAAAGACAGCCAGGGCCTTTGTTTTATCGGCAAAGTGCGTTTGCCCGATTTTCTGCAGCAACAGCTAAAGCCTCAAAAAGGAGATATTGTACTGATACCCGAAGACCTTTCAAAATATAGTCAGAAGCCGCTTCTTTCTGAAGGGACGGTTCCGGATCCTGATGATGTCGAAACCCTTGAAAAAATTTGTACTCCTGTGCATTATACTCCCGGAGATGGCAAAGTGGTCGGGCAGCATAATGGGGCGCACTATTTTACCATTGGTCAGCGCAAAGGGCTGAATGTGGGCGGAACGGAAAAGCCCCTGTTTGTGATTGCCACCGATACCAAAGAAAATGTGATCTATGTGGGCATGGGTGAAGATCATCCCGGCCTGCTGCGAAAAGGTCTTTTTGTAGGAACCAAAGACATCCACTGGATTAGGGAGGACCTCAGGCTGAAACCGGGAGAGTCGGCCCGTTATCTCTGCAGGATCCGGTATCGGCAGCCTCTCAGCCCTGCCACCCTTATGATGAAAGATATAGGATTGTTTGTGGTTTTTGATCAGTTGCAAAGGGGAGTGGCCCCGGGGCAATTTGTGGCATGGTATAATCAAAATGAGTGTATCGGCTCCGGAACCATCGCATGAAAGAAATCATTTCTTTTTCCTGAAGTTTTCTGTCTTTAAAATATTTCTCAAATTTGTCCTATTTTTATACCCGGAATGCATGAAGCATTATCTTGCGTTTTTTAAAACCCAAAAATGAAGACACCCATGGAAGACTTTGCAAAAATTACCCGGGAAAGGTCGGACAATATTCCCAGGATTTTATTTCTTTCGATAGCTGCTGCATTGGGCGGCTTTTTGTTTGGATTTGACAGCGGAGTAATTAACGGTACGGTGGATGCCCTTCAGGCCCGTTTTGATTCGGATGCCGTGGGCACCGGGTTTAATGTAGCTTCCATGTTGCTTGGTTGTGCGGCAGGGGCCTTTTTTGCGGGCACCCTGGCCGATAAATTTGGCAGGCGAAAGGTGTTGCTTTTTGCCGCTGCAGCATTTATTATAAGTGCCTGGGGTTCCGGCATCGCAGCCACTTCTGCGCAGTTTGTGTTTTTCAGGGTGCTGGGCGGTTTGGCCGTAGGAGCGGCGAGCATCATTGCACCGGCCTATATCGGGGAAATTGCGCCTCCACACATACGCGGCAGGCTGATCTCTCTGCAACAGCTGGCCATCGTCCTGGGTTTGTTTTCCGCATTTTTCTCCAATTACAACCTTGCCCTGATGGCCGGTGGCGCCAAAGAAACCCTTTGGTGGGATTTCCAGGCTTATCAATGGATGTTCTGGGTGGAGATCCTCCCTGCTTCGGTTTTCCTGCTTTGCCTGTTGGCCATTCCCGAATCGCCACGCTTTTTGGTGGCCATCGGAAAAGATGAAAAAGCAGAAAAAGTGCTGTCCAGCCTTACCAGTATTGAGATTGCCCGGGCGGAAGTTGAAGAGATACGTGAAACCGTGTTGCGCGAAAAAAAGCCCAGCATTTCGGATATTGTAAACTCCAAAACCGGGAAATTGCATCCCATCATCTGGGTGGGGATCGGGCTTGCTGCGTTGCAGCAGTTTACCGGCATCAACGTGGTGTTTTATTATGGTTCGGTACTTTGGCAGGCGGCCGGATTTACCGAGGCTGATGCCCTGCTTACCAATGTGATCACCGGATCGGTGAATGTAGCCTTTACCTTGTTAGCCATTTATCTTGTAGACCGGGTGGGACGCAAACCCCTGCTGCTGATTGGGGCTTTGGGACAAGCGCTGATGCTCGGCCTTATGGCTATATTCTTTGCTTCCGGCAGCCGCGATGCTTCCGGCGGGTTGGAAATGGGCGGTACCCATGGCATATTGGCCCTGCTGGCCGCCAACGGCTACATTGCCTTTTTTGCCTTTACCTGGGGACCTGTTATGTGGGTGATGCTGGGAGAGATGTTCTCCAACAAATTCAGGGGCGCGGCCCTGGCCGTGGCCGGCCTGGCGCAATGGGGCTCCAATTTCCTGATCACCATTACTTTCCCGGTTTTCCTTGCTTCAATCGGCCTGGGAGCTTCCTATGGCATTTATGCCGCATTCGGCGTCATTGCCTTCTTCTTCGTAAGGAAACTGGTTAAAGAAACCAAAGGAAGAAGCCTGGAAGATATTTCACGGGATCAGGAATAGCAAAGTATGTTTTTGAGAAAAACTATATCCGGGAAAGCCTTTCCGGCTTTCAGGATGTTTCCTTTTTGCCTTTGAGAAAGGGTTTCAGTGCTTTCCGGAGTTTGGTGTTGACAGTGAGTGCGTAAAAGAAGGCCGGTTTTATTTCTTTTTTTCCGGCCAGGGGGTTTACGTAGTTATTCCCGAATAGATACAGGAGGTATTTTAAAAATGCCAATCTTTTCTTATTATTGCTTTGGGCCACGGATACCGGGTCTGCAATGGGGTTGATCCAGTATTTTCCGGTTTGGTAATCGTCGGGGAAGTGGGGCTGCTCATTATTGGCATGGTGGTAAAGCATTTTGGTAAAATCCACCCCGCAGGCTTTGGCCAGGTCTACCCACAACCAGGTGCGGGGATTGATCTCAATGAGCTTGTATTGTCCGTCCCTTGGGTCCTTCAGGTATTCTACCTCACACACGCCGGAATAGTTAAACTGCCTGATCAGCGGAAGGGAATGTTTCAGGCAGTCTTCCACAAACACGCTTTTGGCACAGGTGGCTGTTCCGAATCTAACCGGGTGCTCCCGCACTTTTGCTCCCATCCAGTAGGCCCTGATCTCCCCATCTTCACAAAAGGCCGTGAAGGAGATGGCTTTGTTTTTCCCTTCCGGAATCAATTCCTGAATAATGGTTTCTTCCAAAGGCACCTGCTGTTTGATTTTTTTCAGCTGTGTAAAAAGCTCTTTTGGGGTGTTTGCCAGAAAGGCCTTGCGGCCGGTTTTCTGTCGAAAAGCCTGCCCGAATTTTCCTTTGGTAAGCACCGGGAAATCCAGGGGAGGGGCTTTGGGATCAATCCTGTCTCCACGGAAGGTAGCAGGGACAGGCACCCCGGCCTCCCTGGCATTTTCCACCAGGCTTAACTTGTTGTAAACCGAAGAAATGATATCCGGGTCGGGGATGGGTGTCCGGAAATACTTTTCCAGGCGCTTTTTATTCCGCGAGAGGGTCACTACCGCATGGTCGTTGGAAGGCAAAAGCATCCAGCCTTTCAGGTCCAGGTCCCTGGCCAGGTCGATCAGAAAACTGGCCAGCTCATCGCTGTCGTAAGGGGGGCATTGCACAAACTTCTGACAGTAACGGGAGTATTGTGCCAGGCAATTGTCCGTGTCGGCTACAATTACCGGAATGCCGGCTTCTCCAAGGCTGTATGCATTGGAAAGTCCCTGCAGTTGTCCTTCAATGATGATCACGCCGTTGGGTTGCATAACCTTGCTTTTTATTTAATGATCCTGAACAACCGGTTTCTTCCCGGCCCTACATACCAGATGCGGGTTTTGCTGTTGACAAGAACCGAAAAGATATTCACCTTACAAAATTTAATCAGATAGCTTTCTTCAATTTTCCCGGCAAACCCT
>SKVW01000063.1 GCA_007129255.1 Bacteroidales bacterium | reverse complement strand
TTTGAAAAACAGGGGGTGCCACGTCTGCCTTAAGGACAAACCGGTAATTGCCTTTATGATCCTGTATGTTAATATCCTGGTTTTCTTTTTCACCGGTAAAAGGCACAACGGGTATGGGTTGATTTTTCAGGAAAATACGCGCGTTGAGAAGATCCGGATTGTTGGTAATGATGGCATTTTTACTGATGATCTGTTTTTGATCGTGCCACTCAATGTATTCATCTTTTTGACAAGATGAGAATCTTACTAAGAAAATGAAAATGGCTGTTAGGATAAAGAATAATTTCTTCATAATCTTTTAATTTAGTTGATCCTGGTTATTAAATCATAGAAAAAAATCAGTTGCTTTATTTCTAATTCGCCAGACTTCATGGATTAAAACAGAATCCATACCCCAACAAAAATAATCCTGATGCAGCTTATATCTTGAAGGGTATTGCTGTTTTTAAACCGTTGTTTTTACCCATGCTTTTTTGCCCTCCCGGCACGCTAAGGATGTTTTGACAGAGATGATAAGGATTAAGGGAATTTATCTTATCTTTTCAGGAAAATTATTTTAAAGGAATGGAACCTGCCGGAAACTTTTCTGATTTTCTTTTCCTGGTTTTCCTGAATACCCTGCAGCAGTTGTTTTGGATATTTGGGCTTCTGCTCATATTCGGAATAATATTGAACTACTTGTCCCGCATTACCCGTATTTCCTTTTTAAAATCAGCTGGGTATAAAGCGGATATCCGGATTACCGGATGGATTGGGGTGCCGGTGCATGAGGCAGGCCATGCCTTATTCTGTCTTATTTTTGGGCATAAAATTCATCAGATCAAATTTTTTACCTTTAACCCCAGGAATAGAACCCTGGGCTACGTCCGTCATTCTTATAACGCATCCAGCATTTATCAGAAAACCGGCAATTTTTTTATCGGTGTGGGTCCCATTCTTTTTGGAGCCGCCGTTTTGTATGGCATTTTATATTTTTTACTTCCGCAAGTAGCCTGTGGTATTTCTTTCGTTTCGGAAACAGGTTATTGGTCGGTTGATGCCGCAGCCAATATCCCGGCTATTGTTTCGGGGTTTGGAGAAGTTAGTCTTCAGGCTATTTCAGGGGTTTTTCAAAAGGAAAACATTACGGAACCCCGCTTCTGGATTTTCCTTTATTTGTCTGTAAGTGTGGCGTCCCATATGGCCCTTAGCCTTTCCGACATAAAAAATGCCGGGCTAGGTCTGATCACCATTTTCTTTATTTTTCTGGCTTACAATGCGGTGGTTAGCGGATTGGAGTTTTCCGGTATAAATGAATCATTTGGTAGCTGGTGGAAATACATTAAACCCGGGCATTTTACCGCCCCCCTTAACCGAAGCCTTGTTGTGGCGGGAGCTATTCTGACCTATGCAAGCCTTATCAGTGCCATTAACTTTGTTCTGTCTTTTCTCTTTTTGTCCTCGCTGAACCTGTTTAAGGGAAGAGGATTGTTTAATCCTTTTTGGTTGTAAGCCTGCATTTGTTTTTTGGATTCTGTCAATATGACGTAAAAAGTAAAGGTTTATGCCAGTTTGGCCTTTTAACGCCAGGTTTTTTTGATAAAAATTTTTGATGGGAGCAGGAGTTAATTGATTTTTAGTGGTTTTAGAGATTAAGAAATTTCAAACCCTATATTGGCATATGGTTTGGGAATTTTGATAAAAATAAAAAAAAACGAAAGAGTTATGAAGGGAAATTTTGATTCGATCATCAATACGGAGCAACCGGTTTTGGTAGATTTTTTTGCTGACTGGTGCCAGCCATGCCAGGTTCAGGCTCCAATAATTCAAGAGGTTGCAAGAGAATTAAAAGATAAGGTAAGGGTCATAAAAATCGATGTGGATAAAAACCCCACCATTGCCAAAAAATATGAAATACAAGGCGTGCCAACCCTGGCCTTGTTTAAAAAAGGACAGGTGGTATGGAGGCAGTCCGGTCTACAAAATAAAAAACAGTTGATTTCCATAATTCATTCTCATTCCTGAGTTTTAAAGCAGTAGAATCAGAAAAAAAATTGTTCCTGCCCGCAAGGAAATGGGAGTTATGTTTAAAAAAACCGACAATAGACAATAGGTTGAAAAGAAAGACAAGATATGACAAATCAAAATAATCAGAATACCAAAAACTTTGGTAATCCCCAAGATCCACAAAATCCTGAGAATTCAGGGCTGGTTCTTGTATCGGAAATATATCCCGACAGCATTCCCGTGCTGCCCATGGAAAACCGGCCCATTTTTCCCGGTCTCACCCTTCCGCTGGCTTTTGCCAACAAGGAACTGGTGAAGTATGTGGAACACGCCTTGGATAACAACAAGGGATTTATCGGGGTTTCACTTATTGAGAAAGAGGATGAGCAGAATTTTCTGGATTCAAAATTATACCGTACGGGTACCCTGTTAAAGATCATAAAAGTTGAAAGCAAATCGGAAGAAAGTGTCAATTTTATCGCCCAGGCCCTTACCCGTTTTCATTATGTAAAGACCATAAAAAAAGATGGGATCCCTTATTGGGAGGTTAACTACGAGTATGAAGAAAAAAAACCCCCGTCCGATGAACTGAAAGCCTACACCCTGGCCGTGATCAATTCTGTAAAAGAGCTTATTAAGTTAAATCCTATGTTTCAGGAACAAATGCGTTTGGCTCTTTCACAGGTGGGATTGGATAAGCCAGGGCTTTTGATGGATCTGGTGGCTTCCTTTCTCACTGCAGACGGGAAAAAATTGCAGGAACTGCTGGAATTAGCGGATTTGTTTGAAAGGAGTGAAAAGCTGCTTTTGCTGCTTAAGGAAGAAATTGAGGTGAGTCAAATCCAGAAAGATATCCAAAAACAGATCGAGGAGAAGGTATCAAAGCAGCAGCGTGAATTTTTCCTCAGGGAACAGCTCAAAGTGATCAAAAAAGAACTTGGCCTGGAAAAAGATGATAAATCCACGGAAATCGAAAATATCCAGCGAAAGATAAAAAACCTGGTATTGCCGGCTGAGGTTTCTAAAGTGGTGAACGAGGAATTGGAAAAGCTGAAGACGCTTGAAAGTGGTTCGGCCGAATACCAGGTTGCCAGGGCATATCTTACCTGGCTGACCGATTTGCCATGGGGTATTTATTCCCCGGAAAACCATGACCTTACCCGTGCCCGTAAAATCCTTGATGATGACCATTACGGTTTGGATGATGTAAAACAACGGATTTTGGAATTTATCGGTACCATTGTAAAACGTGGGAAGGTATCAGGTTCCATCATTTGCCTGGTAGGTCCGCCCGGGGTTGGAAAAACTTCAGTAGGAAGATCCATTGCAGATGCCCTTGGACGCGAATTCTACAGGTTTTCGGTAGGAGGGATGCGTGATGAGGCCGAGATCAAGGGGCACCGACGAACTTATATCGGGGCCATGCCCGGAAAACTTATCCAGAGCCTGAAACGTACACAAACTTCAAATCCTGTGATCATGCTGGATGAGATCGACAAAATAGGGATTAGCTTTCAGGGCGATCCTGCAGCAGCCCTTCTGGAGGTGTTGGATCCAGAGCAAAACAAAGATTTTCTGGATCATTACCTGGATGTACGTTATGACTTGTCAAACATTTTGTTTGTTACCACGGCCAATCAGCTGGATACCATTCCACGTGCCTTGCTCGACAGGATGGAGGTGATCAAGTTGCCCGGGTATATCCTGAGCGAAAAAATGGAAATTGCCAAGCGTTACCTCATACCCCGTCAGCGCAGGGAGCACGGCCTAAAAGCCAGCGAGGTGAACATCACCGATGCCGCTTTAAAAGAGTTGATTGACGGCTATGCCAGGGAGGCCGGTGTAAGGGGAGTGGAAAACCAGGTTAAAAAGATCATGCGCAAATCCATTCTCATACAGGCCGAAAAGGGAGTTAAAAAGGTAAATGTAAGCAACAAAAACCTGAAAGAATTTCTTGGAAAACCTTTGTATTCAACCGAGGAGCTTTATCAAAAGGCTATTCCCGGGGTAGCTTTAGGATTGGCATGGACCGCTTTGGGCGGGGCTACCCTTTATATTGAAGCCAATGCAATAAAAGCCAAAAACCCCGGTTTAAAGCAAACAGGCCAGCTCGGCAATGTGATGCAGGAATCATCAGAAATTGCCTATTCCTTTATTCGCTCTCATTTGCTGAAAGAAAAGGAAAACAGCAAGTTTTTTGATGATCACTTTATTCACCTGCATGTGCCTGCCGGGGCAACCCCTAAAGACGGTCCATCGGCAGGTATAACCATGGCTTTGGCTTTGTATTCTCTTGCCACGGGCAAAGCGATAAAGAAAAAAATGGGCATGACCGGAGAATTAACCCTTACCGGCAAAGTATTGCCCGTTGGTGGCATCCGGGAAAAAACCATCGCTGCCCAGCGGGTAAAAGTGTATGACCTGATCTTTCCGAAAGAAAACCGGAAAGATTTTGAAGACCTGCCGGAACATTTGAAAAAAGGGATCAACCCACACTATGTGGACTATTTTGAAGATGTATTGAAAATCGCTTATTCATAAATTAGTTGAAAGCAAAAAAAATCCGGAACCCTCATTGGCTCCGGATTTTTTTGGTATAAGCAGTGATTATTTTTTCGCATTCAACTCCCTGAGTTTTTCAAATAATTTTTTTTCTTCATCGGTGAGGTTTTTGGGTATGGAAACATTTACTTTAACATAAAGGTCACCATAGGAGCCGGGCTTGCCGTACACCGGCATTCCTTTTCCTTTGAGCCGGAGGTTGCTTCCGTTCTGGGTTTCTGCCGGCACAGGCACATTTACCTTTTCGTTAAGGGTATCTACCTGCATTTTTCCGCCCAGCACTGCGGTATAAAGGTCTGTATTTTCTTCGGCATAAAGGTCGTTTCCTTTTCGTCGGAAATTGGGATGTGGTGTCACTTTTATTTTCAAATAAATATCACCCCTTGACCCTTGCTGAGAGCCGGCTTGTCCTTTGCCTTTTATCCGCAGTTCCTGGCCGCTGTAGGCTCCGGGTTTGGTGGTAATCCTGAGTTTTTCACCGTTCACGTTCAATACCCTGGAAGTTCCATGGTAAGCTTCGTACAATGAAATCTCAAAATCGCCCCTGAGATCTTCGCCCTTTACACTGCGTTGACGGGTGAAGGGTTCTGAACGCATTCCACCCATCCCGCCCATTTGTCCGAAAAAGGCATTGAAAAACTCCGAGAAACCACTGCCGGCATCTCCGAAAATATCTCCGAGGTCGCCCTCGTAATGATAGGTTTTTCTGCCACCGCCTCCACCAAACTGCGACCAGTCAAATCCTCCCTGCTGACCGGCTCCGGCCTGTTCATACTGTTTCCAGTTGGCACCAAGCTGGTCATATTTTTTCCGTTTTTCCGGATCCTTTAATACCTCAAAGGCTTCGCTCACTTCCTTAAACCTGTCTTCGGCCTGCTTGTTATCCGGGTTTTTATCCGGGTGGTATTTCAGGGCCAGTTTACGGTAAGCTTTTTTGATCTCTTCCTGGCTTGCGTTTTTGGAAACGCCCAATATTTTATAATAATCTTTATATTCCATAATTTATTCCTGATTGAATTTATTTTTGCAAAAAATCAATCATTCTAATTTACTGATTTTCCGGATTAAAAAATCCGGGTCAAACAATCTTTAACTTTTTTAAGGCAACGTCCAAAAGCAGGACCAAAATAAAACCCTTTTATCTCCAGGACAAAATGTCCTGATCCTGAAGATAAAAGGGGTGGGAATAGTCAAAATGTCAGTACAATCAGGTAATAGAAACCATGAGGGATCAGGGTACTTCAGGATTAATGATGATCACCAGCACACCGATGCGAGCTGCAAGACCCATGACAGGGGCAATGATCAAACGGTCCTGCTCCCTGCTCATAACAAAAGTGGTTTCCGCTGCAATGATCCGGTCTTCCTCAATGATCCTGCCCCGGTCTTTTCGGTCGGTTGAAAGCAGGACTTCTCCATTGGCAGGGTTTATCAGTTTTATTTTATTAATCTCAGGTTGTGTAATCAGATTGGAAAAAAACTGGTCCACCTGGTCCATGTTCTCTCGGATCATTTCGCTGCGCACGGCCCAGGAGAAGGTTTTGGCGGTTAGCTCTAAACCGGCAATGTAAAGACTGTCTGTTTTTTCTTCATAATGCCGTATCAATTCCTGCCTTTGGCCTTCTGCCCGCCGCTCCGTGAGTCTTATGGAGATGAAAGAATAGACCGCCCCGGCAATGATCAAAAGGATCAGGAAAAAAACCAACTTATTATTTAACAAAAGCCGTAAAAACCAGTTTGACTTTTTTTCTCCTGCTGGCGGGTCTTTGGGTTCCGGCGATACCTGTAATTTGTTATTTTTCTCTGCCATTTCTCTGTTTGTTAATGATGGGGTTTACAAATTGTAAGATTAAGGATGGAATATTTCCTGTTTCCCTGATCAAAAATATAGTAAATTATTGAATTTTGAAGCTTCAAGGTTCCTTTGGGTTTCATTAATTTTAATTATTTTCAGCGATAATATTAAGGTTAAGAAAAATTAAAAAAACACCCATGAGCTCCTCAAAAATATCCAAACGTAACTTTTTTCCGGAATTTCGTTTTCAGACTTCACGTAGCAGCGGGGCAGGGGGGCAACATGTAAACAAAATCGAAAGCCGTGTAAGCTTGTTTTTCAATATTGATCAATCCCAAATGCTTGCCAACGAAGAAAAAAAGATACTTAAGGAAAAGCTGAAAAACAGGATCAGTCAGGAAGGAGACCTCATTGTTCATTCCCAGGCCAGTCGCTCGCAATGGCGCAATAAAGAAGATTGTATTGTAAAATTTTATGATTTGCTTGAAAAAGCGCTACAGCCCCGGAAGAAGCGAAAACCCACCAAACCTTCAAAAGCCGCCCGTTTGAAACGAATCAAAGAAAAGAAAAAGCTTTCGGAGAAAAAGCAATGGCGAAAAAGACCGGATATTTAAATTAGATCCCGGAGATTGATCAGCTATCCAATTTCAACCTAATGGGAATTATTTCTTTGAATCCGGGCGGTTTCTTCCAAACTTCTCATGGGCAGTAACAAAATCGCCGGCCACAATGGAAGCGGCCAGGGAGATTTCTCCGGCCAGAACAGTAGCTGCCACAACTTCCGCAAATTTTTTGGCCTTTCCGCTACCATAACAATCAATAATGCTGAGACACTCGCGCTGAGTGGGTAGGGAAACCCCTCCGCCCACGGTACCCACAATAAGGGAGGGTAAATAAAGTGAAACATAAAGATCGTTTCCGATAGCTTCAGTATAAACATAACCCACACAGGATTCACTGATATTGGCCATATCCTGCCCGCATGCCAGGAATATGGCGGCCACACCATTGGCCACATGGCCGTTGGATCCCAGTACCCCGGCAAGCTGGCTGCCGGTCACCTGCTGCTTGTAGGCCAGGTCAATTTCTTGTGCGGTGGTTCTTAAAAACCTGGAAATAACCCTTTCCTTAAAAAGGGTTTCCACCGTAACGGATTTTCCCCTGCCCAGAATGGTATTAATAGCCGAAGGCTTCTTATCCACCGCCATATTGCTTTCTATGGCATACCTCTTAATGGGAAATTGCTTTTTTATATAGCAGCAAATCTCGTGGGTAGCTTTGGTGATCATATTCATGCCCATGGCATCACCGGTAAAATAATCCAAACGGATATATACGATTTTTCCCTGGATAAAAGCCCGGTAGCCTTCCAACTTTCCATGGCTGGTGGTTGATTCGGCTATTCCCTTTAATGTTTCAAAGTTTTGTTCAAACCAGCCGGCAAACGCTTTGGCTTTAAAAACATTTTCAAGCACAAAATATGGAGCCCGTTGAATAATATCCCTGGTTACAATCACATTGGCCCCACCCGAAAGTGTTATTGCCCTTGCTCCCCTGTTATAAGATGCCACCAGGGCTCCTTCCGTTGTGGAAAGTGGAACCCAGAAATCTCCCTTTGCATGCTCCCCGTTTATTTTAAGGGGTCCGACAATGCCTACCGGTACCTGCGAAAACCCAATGATGTTTTCTATGTTGCCTTTAGTAAGATTCGGGTCTATACCGGAATTGCTAAGGTAATCCAAAGAATATCCACTAAGCTTCGATAACTGCTCTATACGACTTTTTAACGCCTCTTTCGAATAATCATTACTTCTGTTTTTGGATAATTTCATAAACCTTTCAATAATAAAATGTTTTCTTCCCTTTTACCACTTTTTTTTTCCAAGAGAGAGAAAAAATCAATGCGTGGCCTGGCTCCGCATTAATGAAAAGCCGGCTTCCTCAATATATCTTTCTTCCCGCTGTTGGGTTTATCCAATTTTTTGCTAAGATATATAAAAATCTACGTCCAAATCTTATAAAATATTCGTTGATCCGATAAACCTTAAAGGCCATAGTTACGTATAAAAATAATAAAGAATTCCTTTTTTTTTTCTAAATTGCACTCATATATAATGTTCCGATTAAAGATGCAGCTTACAAGTTTCTGAAAATTAGTGCTTAATCCAGCTAGTCCTTTAAGGCGATATAACTAAAAATGACTAATAAAAAGGCCGATACCCGGAATAGGTTCCCTTCTGAAAACCCCTTTGCCGATCAGCAGGTTTTGGAAAGCATGGGGTTGGCCGTAATTACGGCAGATCTGGATGGCAATATTCAGTATGCAAATAAAGCGGCTGAACTACTATATGGATGGTCTGCAGAAGAAATAAAAGAACAAAACTTTGATAAGTTTGTAATGCCTGATGCTAAGGGAAGTCAGGAACGAAAAATTAAGAATTATTTTTCAAGGGGGAAGTCCTGGACCGGGGAGTTTATTGTAAAAAGAAAGGACGGCGGTACTTTCCCGGCCATTGTTACCGACAGCCCTGTTTTTGATGCTTCCGGAAAATTATCAGGCATTTCCCGCATTACTGCGGATGCCAGCAAGCCACATCCTGCACAGAAAAGTTTTGAAGTCAGGGAAGCCAAATTAAGCAGTATTTTTCGCGCAGCCCCTGTTGGTATCGGTATTGTTATCGACCGCATCATTCATGATGTAAATGAGTTTTTCTGTGAACTTACAGGCTATGGACGTGAAGACCTTATTGGGAAAAATGCTCGGATGGTATATCTCAGCCATGACGAGTACGAGCGTGCAGTAGCTCCCGGAGATTATGACCCCAGACAAAGCCAAACCGAAACCTTTGAAACCCGTTTCCGCCGAAAAGACGGAAAGGTGCTGAATGTTCTGATAAGTCTTACCCCGCTCTTCATTGATGATTCTAAGCAGGGAGTTACTTTTACGGTTACCGACATAACCCGTCGCAAAAAGGTTGAAAAAGACCTGGAATACTCTCATCAGACTTACCTGGGCATTATCAATTCGGTAAATGAATCCATTTACATACAGGATAAAAGCGGACGCTTTCTGGACGTGAACACCACTGTGGAGGAATTTTACGGTTATCCCCGGGATTATTTTATCGGTAAAACTCCGGAAGTCCTTGCTGCCCCCGACAAGAATGACATGGATGGGATTCAGGAACATATGGAAAAGGCATGGAACGGGCAGGACCAGATTTTTGAATTCTGGGGAAGGAGGAAAAATGGGGAGGTGTTTCCCAAAGAAGTGAGTCTGTCCACAGGATGGTACTTTGGTGAGAAAGCCCTTATCGCCGTGGCCAGGGACATTACCGACCGTAAGAAAGCAGAAAAGGCCCTCCAGGAGAGTTCCTACCGCCTGACCACGGTAATGAACAGCATCGATGCCATTGTATATGTGCTCGATATGGATAACCATGAGATTCTGTTTTTGAATGATTATGGGAAAAAAGTTTTTGGCGACGTAACCGGTAAAAAATGCTGGGAAACTTTCCAGGTTGGGATGCAGGACCCTTGTAAATTCTGCAATAATGAAGATCTTCTGAATGACGATGGTACCCCAAAGAAACCCTTTGTGTGGGAGTTTCAAAACACGGCAAATAAGCGTTGGTACCATTGCCGGGATCAGGCCATCCCCTGGAGCGATGGCCGCATGGTGCGCCTGGAAATTGCCATTGACATTACCGACCGGAAAATGGCCCAGGAGGCCATGAGTTTTGAACTTGGGTTTAAGGATATGGTGGCCGAGATTTCCTCCCGTTTTGTAAACATGAAAGGGGAGAAGATGGACGACCTGGTAAATGACGCATTAAGGCTTAGCGGGGAGTTTTTTAAGGTGGACCGCTGCTTTATTTTCCAGTTCAGGTCCGATGAGGAATACATGGACAACACCCATGAATGGTGCGGAGAAGGCATTGAGCCCCAGAAAGACAACCTGAAAGGTCTTCCGGTTAACCTGGTGCCGTGGTGGGCCAAAAAGATCAGGAATCATGAACACATTCATATACCGGATGTTGCACAATTGAGCGGTGAAGCACAGGCTGAGAAAGAGATCCTGGAAGCCCAGGATATTAAATCCGTTCTGGTAATTCCCATGGTGGTGGATGGTAAAGCCATCGGCTTTTATGGTTATGATTCTGTTGAGACCTATAAGGATTGGCCGGAAGAACAAATTTCGCTTTTAAAGGTCCTCACAGAGATCATTTCCAGTGGGTTTGGGAAATACCTGGCCAATGAATCTCTCCAGGAAAGTGAGATGCAATTGCGAAGGGCACAGGAGATCGGTCATATCGGCAGCTGGGCCCTTGATCTGGATAATTCAATGATTCGCGCATCCAATGAAGCTTACCGCATTTATGGTTTAAAAGAAGGCGGTCAGTATCCGGTTAAAAAAATTCAGGATCTGGCCTTAGCCGAGTATCGGCCTATGCTGAATAAAGCCCTGGAGGACCTGATCAGTAAAGGTAAAAATTATGAAGTGGAATATAGTATTCAGCTACCTTTCGATGGGAGCATCCGCGATATCTATTCCGTAGCCGAATACGATAAAAGACGGAATGCCGTCTTTGGTATGATACAGGACATCACCCAGCGCAAAAAAGCCGACAAAGCCCTTCGTGAAAGCGAAGAACAATTCCGGACGCTTGTGGAAAGTGCTTTTGACGGGATTTACCTGATGGAGGACAGGAAGTTTAAATATGTCAACAAACGATTTTGCGATATTGTTGGTTACGGGCAAAATGAAATCGTAAATGACCGGTTTAATTTTCACTTGCTGCTTACCTCTAATAGCAGAAGGCTGGTGGAAGACCGATACCAGGCCCGCCTGAAAGGAGAAGAACTCCCCACTTCCTATGAAATGGAACTGCTTACCAAGGAAGGTAAGGTAAAAGATGTGGAGTTAAGCACTGTTACCCTGGACAAGAAAAATCAGACCAAAATCCTTGGGGTCATGCGCGACATAACCTACCGCAAGCAACATCAAAAACTGGAACAGGAAGTTGCCATTGCCCATCAATCTGCTAAGTTTAAGCAAAACTTCCTGGCCAATATGAGTCATGAGATCCGCACCCCTATCACCGGAATTGTGGGCATGGTGGATATGTTGTCTCAAACCCCCTTGACCAGGTCTCAAAAGGATTACCTCAACACCATCATTATTTCCACAGAAAACCTTAGGGAGATCATAAACCAGATCCTCGATTATTCAAAAATTGAAGCCGGACAGGTGCATCTTAATCCTCGCGAATTCCAAAGCCAGATGATTTTTGAAAATGCGGAGAAATTATTCTACTCCATTTGCAACAAGGACATCAATTTTCACAAAGAGATACATCCTGATTTCCCTTCCGTATTAAAAGCCGACCAGCAACGCATATCCCAGATAATTAATAACTTCATTTCCAACGCAGTTAAGTTTACTGATAAGGGGTGGATAACCCTCACCGCTTTTCCCGAAGAACAAATAGAAAAGAAAAAAGTAAAGCTCAGGATAGAGATTTCCGATACGGGAATTGGCATTAATCCTGAAAAACAGAAACTTTTGTTTAAACCATTTTCCCAGGTAGAGCAGGGAGATGCCCGCAATTACGAAGGAACGGGCCTTGGCCTGACCATTTGCAAAGAGCTGGCCCACCTTTTGGGCGGAGAAGTTGGTTTTGAAAGTGAGTTTGGCAAAGGCAGTTGCTTCTGGTTCTCTTTCCTTGCTGAAATTGTTGAGACCAAAGAGAAAAAGGTTTCCCATAAAAAGCAAAAGGAAAAAGTCAGGATGCCCTCTCTGCGCATTTTGTTTGTGGAAGATAAAGTGGTCAACCAGAAGGTGATCTCTCTGATGCTGCAATCCATGGGTCATAAAGTAACCCTGGCGTCAAACGGAAGAGAAGCCCTGGAAATCTTTTCTCCGGGAATATACGAACTGATCGTGATGGATATCCAGATGCCTGTAATGGATGGAATAACGGCCACGCGCAAACTCAGGGAACGCCACCAGAATATTCCACCGGTAATTGGATTGAGTGCCAATGCCTTTGAAGGCGATCGCGAAAAATACATGGCCATGGGGCTGGATGAATATCTCACCAAACCAGTAAAAAGTGAGGATTTCATTGCAATGGTAAATAACCTTTTTAAAGATTAATTTTTTTCTTGCTATTGAGAATTTTACGATACGCAGTATATCCATGAAATTGGGGCCTTTGAGAAAAGTAAAAATTATCGGCTGTTTTTTGAAAGGGAATTTATCTCCTTTCGAAGCGCTTCCAGATCTTCCTTAAAGGCAATTTTCTGCGACCACCCAACCCATAAAATCACAAGGGGAACGATGGTAACCATCAAAATGCCAGCACCAATAAGTGTTATGGGCTCAATAACGATCAGGTCAAAGCTTCCGAATTTCTTGAGGTGGTGGTAAATCACTCCTGCGACCAGCCCCATCGGTATTACAAATTGCCCCCATATCCTTTCAAAAAGCAAAATATCCAATACCCTTTGGTAGTAATTTTCAAGCATGGTTTTGGTATCTTTTACAAAAAGGTGATTGCGTTTAATTTTACGGTAATACTTTCCGGTAAGAGCTAAATTCCACAAAAAGATCAGGAAATAAACTCCAACCATAATTAGAATCTGGAAATTTTTCAGGTTATAAGCTGCAACGAACAACAGGCCTGCCATGAAAAACAACGTCCAGTAAATGCCCAGTTTAAGTTTTTGACTCAGACGGTTAAGCAGCAACCCGGATTGTATTTTTTCGGGGTCAAGGGATTCAGAGCCGGGCATATTCTCCCGGCTTAATTTTTCATCCAGAGATTTCCAGCTATCGAACAGGTTTTCCATTTTTATTCCTCCTTTAATTTTTTTGTGAGTACCTTTTTTATCCTGTGAATTTTTACGGCGGCATTTTCTTTGGATATGCCTGCAAACTTTGCTATTTCATTGTTTTGGTAACCTTCCAGGTGCAGGCTGATGATCAGCCGGTCAACTTTTTCAAGGCTTTTGATGGCAGCCATCAGGGCCTTTTGTTCCTGTGAGATAAAGAAGGCGTTTTCTTCTGCCTGATCCTGAATCTCATCAAGGCTGTTGGTTCTGTGCCGGTTTTCTTTTTTTCTGAATACCAAAGCGGTATTTAGGGCAACCCGGTATATCCATGTGGAGAATGTGGCTTCATGGCGGAAAGCCGGAAAAGACTTCCAGGCCTGGTAAATTATTTCCTGGTAAAGGTCTTCGCGGTCTTGCCTGCAATCGGCATAAAGGGCAGTGACTTTGTGCAGGTAACCTGCACTTTCCCTGATCTTTTCAATGAATAAATCTTTCTGGGCTTTTTCCGGCATTGGCTGTTTTTTTTGTTTCCGAAAGGTTAGTATCGTATTGACCGGAAAAATTACAAAAAAAAAGAAGCCTTTTTTAAAAAAGACTTCTTTGGAAGGGAAATAACCCAATGAACAATATTATCAGGTTTTTTTTCTTTTGTTTTACCACCTTTGGGGGAAATTGGTAAATATCCCGCATTGCTCATGCATAAACCTGAAGTAGTAAAAAAGGCGATGATTTAGTTCTTTTCCATAATCAACATCTCTTTCGTATCGTATATAAGTTTCAGGCATGCACTCCCTGTGCCTGGGAGAGTGAATAAGGCGGTTCCATTGATCGGTCAGTTGTTTATTCCATTCCTCCAAATAAGACTGGCTGTAAAAATCCTTTGGTTCATGTGTTCTCTGGAACCATCCTTCAAAAGCAGGACTGAAGATGATCAGCCTGTATTCTGTGGTATCATTTTCTGCTTCAGCAGTAGCAATATCCAGTGTATCCTGTTGAATTTCTGAAAAACCCCCGGAAAACCCCGGAACAGCAAAAAACAACAGCAAAACTATTGGCAAATTTTTTTGAAAATTACGCATGGTTCATTCCTCCTTTCAATCTGGTTTATAATTATAAAACGTTGACAGGTTTAATGTATTGTGCTTAAACCGATTAACAGATTTTTAAAGAGGTTTCCAGCTTAGGTGCTTTCCAAAAGATTAAAAAGATCCATCCGGACAGTTTTTCCTTCCCCCTGGTTTGTTTCAGGAAATACAAAACGCTAAGTTTTTGTATGTTAATTAATTTTAAAAAAATACGATGCGGTTGATTTTTTGAAGGAATTAATTTATATTTACAATTGCAATATGTTAAAAATACCGGAAAATCAGGATGTTTTAGCAAGAACCATTATTCATTATTAATCCCAAAAAGAAGAAGCCATGAGAAAGTTATTTTTTATTCCTTTGATAGGAATGTTGTTTGTTTTTACCGCCTGTCCGCCAGATGTTGTGGAAGAGCCGGAAGTAGTAGACCGTTTGCAGGTAGCCATATTAACCGGGGAGGGGTTTCACGATGGTGAGGCTTATATGCCTTATGCTTATTTGACCAATCTTGGAGCTGAAATTACGGTTATAGGTCCTGAAATAGGTACTGTTGAAGCTTATAACAGCGACTTTACCATCAATATTCAACGTGCAGTGGAAGATGTCAGAGTTGAGGATTTTGATGCCCTGATTTTACCTGGTGGTCAGGCGCCTGCAAGGATCCGGGAAGTAGAAGCTGTGGTAGACTTTGCCAGGGACTTTTTTAACAGCGGTAAACCCGTTGCAGCCATTTGTCATGGACCACAGGTATTGATTACCGCCGGAGTGATGGATGGAAAAAATGCCACGGCCTTTGAAGGGATCCAGGATGAAATGGAGGAAGCCGGAGTCATTTTTCATGACGAATCTGTGGTGATCGATGAAAACCTCATCACTTCCAGAACGCCCCCGGATCTCTATGATTTTTGCGCGGCCATTGAAGAAAAACTAATGAGGGAACCTCATATTTAAAATTACTTAGTTTTAATAAAAAACCCGGAGGCAAAAATTTTGTCCCGGGTTTTTTATTGGCTGAAAGATAAATGTTTCAGGGTTACTATCGGATGGCTTTATGGATCATGATCAGTTCTTTTAAATTATCCATATCAAGAATGCCTTTCAGTTCATCCTTAGAAATAACGGGAACCAGTTCATTTCGTTTTTTATTCATATCCTGGAAAACCTCAAACAGTTTCGCATCCGTTTTTACCGGCTCAATATCAGAGCTCATGGCCTCTTTTACTTTACCTTCTCTTCCCAGCTGATTTAATCCGTTAATTATGTCATTTTTGGTGAGGATGCCCTGGTATTTCCCATCTGATTTCACCACAAAACCGTTGTCTGAAATATGAACCAATTCTTCTGCGGCTTTTCCCAGGGTGTCTTCAGCGTCCAGTTCGGCATAATCTTTATTGAGGACATCTTCCACAGCAAACTGCCTTAATGCATCCTGGTATTGAATCATTTCATATTCTCCCTTGGCACCCAAAAGAATAAAAATGCCGATAATTACCAGGAAAGGGTTAACGAACAAGCCGGCAATAATAAAAAAGATGGCAAAGACCTGACCGATGTCTTTGGCTACACGGGTGGCCTGCACCCGGCTCATTTTTATGGAGAGGGCCGCCCTGAAAAGCCGGCCTCCATCCATAGGGAAAGCAGGGATCAGGTTAAACACCACGATGAAAATATTGGCCGCCATAAGCATTACCAGAAAATTTTCCCGGGTAATGGCCACAAATTCCATTTCCTGTATGTTCACTGGCTGAAATACTGCAAGATAAATCCATATCAAAATGGCTATCACAATATTTACAAGGGGACCGGCAGCCGAAACCAGGAATTCTTCCTTTGGTTCTTCAGGCATTTTGGTCATGTGGGCCATACCACCAATGGGCAAAAGCGTGATTCCTGTTACATTTCCCCCGAATTTTATGGCGGTCAGGGAATGCCCAAGCTCATGCAGCACCACACATACAAACAGTGCCAGCACAAATACAATATGCATTAGTATTTGCGGGGTTTCCAATCCGCGACTCATACTCACGATCACGATCCACGCAATCAGCAATAAAAAGGTCCAATGAACCTTAACTTTTATACCAAAAGGTTTTCCTAAACTTAAAGCGTATCTGGTTTTCATATTTTATATGTTTTTGAACATTAGCGTTGCGTTGTTTTTAACTAAAGTTCTTTGAAATCCTTGATATACTTGCGCTACATAAGTTTTTTGTTGAGCAACGATTTGAAATTTGTTTTGTGTTTCTTCGCACAAAATAAA
>SKVW01000106.1 GCA_007129255.1 Bacteroidales bacterium | reverse complement strand
CTGCCGCTCATCCCTGAAACAGGCTCCGGTTTTGACATCAACGGGGGAGTGGGCTTGAGGTTCCGGTTTTAACCCCAAAAAAGCAGGCTGAAACTCCGGGAAAGGAGTTCGGCCGGCATTGACCCGTTAAAATTTCCCTGCATCGCCGATTTGCTTCTACCCGGAAGCTGGATATTACTCCGTAAGTTTCCAGTTCCTTGCAGTCATGAACTTCCAGCCCCTACGGTTCGGGACAGTCTTGCTTAGCAACCGGAAGCTTGCTTTTTTCATTCCCACAGGGGGTGGTTCTGAAATTCGTCTTAAAGTTTGTCCGATTAATAGGGGGCAAGACCAAAAGACAAAACAATGCATCTGGTATTTTTGAAATGCCTAATTCACAAATATTTGGTATTTTTGAACAAATGATTGAATCATGAAAACAAATACTCAAATACGAAACCGGATTCTTCGAAAAATTCAGAGAATTCCTGCTGATAGGCTTAAGGAATTGGAAGTTTTTGTGTCAAAATTAGAAGAGACAACCAACAAAAAAGAAAAAAATCTATCCTTTGCCGGAGCCTGGAAAAATATTGACGACAATTTATTTAATGAATTAACCGAAAATCTCCTGGATAGAAGACGGCGCAACAAAAGAAGAATAAATGAATAGGGCATTAATTGACACTGACATACTTTCCTATTACCTTAAGGGCGACCCTGGTGTAAGAAAGAATTTCGAAAAATATCTTGATCATTATGATATTATTGAAATATCCCTGATAACTTACTATGAAATCACAAGTGGATTATTGACAAAGAATGCGTTTAAACAGTTGATTATCTTCGAAGAATTTATTTCCGAAAATATTATCATACCTCTAACCGAAAAATCAGTTAAGATTTCTGCTGAAATCTATTCAACACTCAGACAATCCGGAACTCCAATTGACGACATCGACCTGTTAATAGCCGGAGTTGCCATTGAAAACGAAATGACTTTGGTAACCAATAATGATAGCCATTTTAGTCGAATTCCCGGCATAGATATTAAAAATTGGAAGAAATACGAGCTTTGACATCATGTACGCCCTATGGCTGGTAATGCACAGGTATTATCCTTTTTTAGTCCGCTTTATGTTTTGTATTGGCGGATAATAAAGCAGCCCTTAACAGCAAAGCCCTCATGAAGCGAAGCGAAATAAATTCCTGCCTTTGGAGGCTCCGGCAATATGCGCCTGCATTCCAACTATCTTCTGCATTTCTGGTTGCGGTCGGGCACGGCCTTATACACGGGCCTTGGTGGCCGGCTTTTGTTTAAGGATGACATAAAACTTGCCGCGAGAATACCCTTCGGGCTTCAATTTAATATTGACCGCCTGGGTCTCTTCTTTGAACTGGCGCCTACCCTGCCGCTCATCCCTGAAACAGGCTCCGGCTTTGACATCAACGGGGGAGTGGCTTGAGGTTCCGGTTTTAACCCCTTTAAAAGCAGACTGAAATTCCAGGAAGGGAGTTCGGCCGGCATTGACCCGTTTAAATTTCCCCGCATCCCCGATTTGCTTCTACCCGGAAGCTGGAAATTGCTTTGCAAGTTTCCAGTTCCTGTATTTCAGGAACTTCCAGCCCCGAAGGTTCGGAATAGGCTTGATTAGCAACCGGAAATTTCAGGATTCAACAGACTAATGTAGCAAACGGAAATGCCCACTTTGCTTTCCGACGATATTAAAGCCTGGATTCTAATTTAAACCTTACCAGCCGCAATGGTATTCCACGGGCATCTTTTTTGGTCACAAGCGCATATATGTACCCATTGTGGAAAACCATTTTTGAGGGCTTAATCTCCAGGTGGTAACCTTCGGCAGTAAAACTGCTGCGCGCAATAAACTCGCCCCCGTTTTTGTAAACCCACACGTTGAAAGCATTGGCGCCCTCCTCCTTTGGGAATTCAAAAAATAGCAGATTGCCGTCAGAATCCTTTATCAGGTTGGCAAAGTATGGCATGGGGATAGGGTCTTTTATGCGCGGCAGGTCTTTCTCCATCTCCCTGATAAAGTAATCGCGGGCGGCAATGTTTTCGGCTTCAGAGGCAAAGGCCGCAAAATCCGGGTTGCTCATGGCGCGGTGCCTGGCAATGGCCTTTTCCTGAATTTCCCTTTGCTCTTCGACTGATATATAGCCTTTGGACCAGGTTATTTTTTTTGATGAAAGAAAATTTCCCTGAAGATCGTATTTGCGTATTTCACCGCTGGAAGGGATGGTAACTACAAGCTTATTCTCAATACTGGCAATTTGCGGAGGTTGAGACAAGCCCAAAGCCCTTTTAAAAGGCATTGTTGTACAACTGATGATGCCACCATTCTTAAAGCTATACGTATAATTGAACCTGAGTGTGCCTGATCCGAATCGCCGGGGGTCGAAATGGTCCCAGATAATCTTTTCTTCATTGGTTTCATAATCAATTATGGCTACGAATTCTCTTACTCTGTCGCTCCACAAAACCCGTCCCACAAGGGCTAAGTTGTTATTGGGCAACGCAATGATCTGCCGGGCCATGTAATCCATTTTGAGGGTTTTCACAAGATTACCCTGTACATCGAAGCAAAGCATATTGCCCATATTGTCGAGCCCTGAAAACAAAACATTGTTTGGGAGCACCCCCTGAACATGCCTTAGGCTTCGGTAATGGCCACCACCTGGTCTTTTAACCCCGAACTCCTCAACGAATCGGCCATTGGCATCAAAACGGGTGTAAAAGTCCCTGTAGGTATGGCTTACAATAACTGACCCATCAGGCAATACGGTGAGTGACTTGTCATTTCCCCGCCACCTGCCGTAAAGGGTGTCGTGGTATGTCTCAAATACTTTATCCCAGTTAACATCCTGACCAAAGCCGGAATCAGCAAGCAGTTGTACATTTTCTGATTTGTAGGTTTCGAGCAGATTCTGGGCGGAAACCATCACAGGAAATAAAAAGCTGAAAATTAATGTGATGTTAAGAGTTTTCATGATGCGTTTGGGTTTTGAGGTTAATAAATTGCCGTTTGAGTAACATTACCGTCAGGATCAACCACCGTGATGATCAGGGGGTAATCTGTAACTGGTTTGTTGGCATCGACCTCCTCAGATATGGCGAATTGGAGGGTCTGGCCGTTGTCAGGAGTTTTGTCGGAATCAGCCCAGGGTTGCAGCAATACCAGAAGCAGTAAGCCTGCAGCTGCTGCCAGCGGCAGGAGGTATCTGACAGCAAATCTTCTTTGTTTATCAGCTTTTTTTGAAAGTATGAGCTGCGGAATTGCCGGCTGTTTTGTTACCAGCAAGTCCAGGGATTGCTTTAAAAGCATTCTCCGCTGATGCAATTGTGCTAGAGATTTCGTGCAAGCCAGGCAAGTTTCCAGATGATGACCAATGGCTTCCATTTCCTCCTGCCCATATTCATTGTCAAGGTATTGCTGTAATTGTTCTTCATTAAAGCAGTTCATATCCTTTGATAATTAGTTCTTTTTCCAGTTTTTTCAGTGCCCGCGACAGGGTTTTTCCTATGGAAGTAAAGGTGATGCCGGTAACATCCGATATTTCCCTGTATGAAAGTCCCTCGCTGTATAATACAATAAGCTCCCGGGTTTTTGTGTCCATTGCCTCCAAACATCTGGCGATACAGTTCTTTGTCTCCTTCTTTTCATAGTCATGAAGGCTGTTGTGAATTTTTTCCGGAATGTGATTGCCGGCAAATTTCTTTTTCTTTCTTTGTTCGTCAACACATTTGTTTAAAGTGCTTCGATAAAGGTAGCTTTTGGGAAAAGCTATTTCGCTTCCATTTTTGGTTTTTTGAAAATAATCCATGAAAACATCCTGAACAATATCGTTTGCTTCATCATGGCACAGCATTTTTTGTGCAATGCGATGCAGACTTTGGTAATATTGCTTGTACATTTCTTCGAATGTTTCCAATTGCAGGAGCGTCTTTATATTGAAGTCGTTTTAAGGGGATGTTTTGTGACACAAATTTCAGAAAAATTTACAGTAAAAGGGTCTGCCTCCTACTCTTATCATACGCTCGGATTTATTAAACACCGGATGTAACTTTCTGCTGTGAAGTATCCGGAAAGGTTTGCCTGAAAACCGGTAGTCTTCTTAACGAACAGGGACTTGTATTGAAAAACCTTGCACAGCAACCTGAAGCTTCCAGACTCAAAAGGGCGGTGCGCATCTCAAACCTTCCGTTTTCCCAGAACAATATTGGGCGTACCATGATTCTGACGAAGCATTTAAACAATACCCGGTAAAAAACAACTGCAATATAACTAAAAAATTAGTTATATTTGTAATGGATGATATTTTATTGAGCCTGATTCATGATTTAAAAGATAATGGAGTTCAATCGGGTTAAATCAGTTTGGCAGCATATAAGAGCGTCCTTTCAATATTTTCAACAAGTAAAACAAAGTAGCATGTATGATTTTATCAAATCCTTGCGAAATATGGCTTTTGTCGGTATTTCCCTGATTTTTGCCGTTTGGGTTACCAATGCTTTTGCCCGGGAATCGCTTCTTCCGGATACGGTGGAGGAGGGCGGTCCTTCCTACGAGGTAAAGTTGAATCACCTGCTGGCTTCCGAAAACCATCCCGCCATTCTGGAATTCCTGGATTCGTTGAGGGCGGAAGGACATCATAATCCGCAACTATCGTGGCATTACGCCCGGGTACTCTTTCAGGCCGGCCGGCTGGATGTGGCACGCGACAGCCTGCTTTTGTGGGAGGAGGATTCAGTTTACCGGACCCGTGCCGAAAATATGCTGGTACAGATTGCCGTGCAGCAACGCAATCACCTGGAAGCCATCAGATTTCTTATTCGTTTACGCGACAGATATCCCGACAACCCTGTTTATCCCTACCGGCTTGCCCGGG
>SKVW01000060.1 GCA_007129255.1 Bacteroidales bacterium | reverse complement strand
TCGGCCGATACCATCGGCACAGGCAATAACTTGTCTGTGAGCATTGATGTAAAAAACAACGGGCCAATGGCCGGCAAAGAAGTGATACAGCTTTATCTTCGTGACCTGGTGGCTTCCATTACCCCGGACGACCGAAAGCTGATCGGTTTCGAAAAAATTCACCTGGAGCCGGGTGAAAGCCGGACGGTAGCGTTCTCAGTGGATTATGACGACCTGAAGTTTGTTGACCTCAACAACCAATGGATAGCCGAAAGGGGCGATTTTGAAATCCTTGCAGGAGGCAAACCCGGAAATATGCTTACCGGGAAATTTTTCTATACCGGTAAGTAAAAAAGAGAAAGTTTTTACTACTTTCTAAACAACCTTTATCATTATGCCTGAATCTGTTATCCATATCAACAGCCAACCTCTTTATTCTCGGGACCAAAAAGTTGATGGCCTGCTAACCGTGATCCGGGAAGAAGAATTCTTTTGTATCAGGAATTACGACCTCATGAAACCTTTTTTCATGAGCATTGTCAGCAGCTGCGATCTTTGGATGTACCTTTCCAGCAGCGGAGGTCTCACAGCAGGACGTGAGCATTACAATAACGCCTTCTTCCCTTATGAGACGGATGATAAAATTCATGAGGCAGCAGGAAAGACCGGCCCAAAAACCCTTATCCATGTCAAAAAGGGAAACAAAAGGCTGCTTTGGGAGCCTTTTTCCAAAAATTATGAAGGTTTATACAAGGTTAAAAGAAACCTTTATAAAAACACCCCGGGCAACAAGGTCATTTTTGAGGAAATTAACGAAACCCTGCAGCTTGTTTTCAGCTACAGCTGGTCAGGCAATGATACCTTTGGCTGGGTAAGAAAAGCCTCGCTCCGTAGCCTTTCCCGGAAAGCGGTTGACCTGGATATTTGTGATGGATTGCTCAACATTTTGCCATGGGGCATTGAGCGAGAAACCCAGAGCATGATGAGCACCCTGATGGATGCCTATAAAGTGGGTGAATACCTCCCGGAAGACAACATGGCCCTTTTTTACCTGTCATCCGTTCCGGTAGACCGGGCCGAACCCAGCGAAGCCCTGAAAACCAACATCATTTGGAGCCACGGACTGGAACCCGAAGGGATTCTGCTCAGCCCCGGGCAGATTGACCGGATCCGCAAAGGGAAAACGGTGGATTATGAAAACAAGGTTCTTGGGCAAAAAACCGCCTACCTGCTTCACGCTGAAATTAAACTTGACCCCGAAAAGGAAAAAACCTGGCATATAATGGCTGATGTGGCCAAAGACAGTTCAGCGTTGCTTTCTCTGCGAAACCTGATAAGCCGGGAGAAAAACCCGGCTAACCTGATAGAGGCCGGTCTGGAAGAAAGCACCCGGGAGCTGAAGTCACTGGTATCCCTGGCCGACGGAATTCAAAATACCGGCGATCCCCTCAACGACAAACGGCATTTTGCAAATGTGCTGTTCAATATCATGCGCGGGGGTATTTTTGAGCAGGAGTATACCATAGAGGTAAAAGATTTTCTTGAGCACCTTTTGGAAAGCAACAAAGGCATATATGAAAGGTATCAAAGTGTGTTTGCTGCAGAAAATGGGTTTTTGTCCCTGCAGGAACTGCTGAAGCTGGCCGGATCCTGCCAGGATGAAGACCTGTTTCGCCTGAGCCTGGAGTACCTGCCCCTGAGTTTTAGCCGCCGCCATGGTGACCCCAGCCGCCCATGGAACTTTTTCCACATCCGTGTAAAAAAGGCCGATGGCAGTCCTTCGCTGAATTATCAGGGGAACTGGAGGGATATTTTTCAGAACTGGGAAGCACTGGCCTTTTCTTTCCCCGGCTTTTTGCCCGGCATGATCAGCCGGTTTTTAAATGCTTCCACTGCCGATGGTTATAACCCTTACCGCATCACCCGCCAGGGTTTTGACTGGGAGGTACCTGAACCCGCCAATCCATGGGCCAGCATTGGTTACTGGGGCGATCACCAGGTAATTTACCTTTTAAAGTTACTGGAATTGCAGGAAAAGTTTTTCCCGGGACAGACCTGGGAGAAATTCAGCGGAAGACACTTTGTTTATGCCAGGGTGCCTTACCGGATCAAAAGCTATAAAGACATCCTGAAAGATCCGCAGAATACCATTGTATTTGACCGCAGCCTTCACGAAGAACTGATGCAAAAAAGCCGGGAAACAGGCGCCGACGGCAAATTAATGCTTCAGGATGACCAGCAGACCCTGAAAGCAACTTTTAAGGAAAAAATACTGGTGTTGTTGCTGACCAAACTCAGCAATTTCGTCCCTGAGGCAGGCATATGGCTCAACACCCAGCGCCCCGAATGGAATGATGCCAACAATGCCCTGGTAGGCAACGGCACTTCCATGGTGACCCTTTATCATTTGCGCCGTTTTGTTAAGTTCCTTACCGGCATCACAAATCAACATCCCGGAGAAACGTTTTCCGTGGCTGAAGAAGTTTTTGCTTTCAAACAGCAAATTACAGATTGCCTGATGGGCCACAGGCACCTGCTTGAAAAAGGATTTTCTGATGAGGCAAGAAAAGAAATAACCGACCAACTGGGTTTGGCCGGAGAAAAATACCGCGAAAAGGCTTACAAAAGATTTTCAGGGAAAGAAAAAACCTTTGAAAAGGATGAGTTGCTTGATTTTTACAAATTGATTCTTGCATACCTTGATCAGAGCATTTCCGTTAACCGCCGCAAGGATGGACTTTATCATTCCTACAACCTGCTTGAGTTTGGTAGCAAAACCTTAAAGGTAAACTACCTGTACCTGATGCTGGAAGGACAAACGGCCATTCTGAACAGCGGGGTGCTTTCCCCCGGAGATACCTTGAAAATGATAAAGGCCTTGTTTGACAGTGATCTTTGGCGCAGTAACCAGCAAAGTTTCATGCTTTACCCCTTCCGGGAGTTGCCCGGCTTTCTGGAGAAAAACATCATCCCGTCCGAACTGGTAAAAAAATCTGGACTTCTTTGCGAACTGCTGGACAAGGGAGATACCCGAATCATCAAACAGGACGAGGAGGGGAATTATCATTTCAATGCGGCACTGAAAAATGCCGGCTTCCTGCAAGATGCCCTTCATCAGCTGCCCCCGCTTGCAGATCCCAAAAAAGTGGAAGCTGAAGCAGAACAGGTACTTGAAATATATGAAACGGTGTTTAACCACCGCTCATTTACTGGCCGGTCAGGTTCTTTTTACAAATATGAAGGAATTGGTTCAATATACTGGCACATGGTGTCGAAGCTGCTGCTTGCCCTGGGTGAAAATTTCATGGAGTTTACACAAAACGAAGCTTACCGGGAATACCTGTCACCGCTGAAAGAATACTATTACCGCATCAGGGAAGGGATCGGGGTACACAAAAAACCTGAAGATTATGGTGCCTTTCCCACCGACCCTTATTCCCATACCCCTTCCATGATGGGTGCACAACAACCCGGAATGACGGGACAGGTAAAAGAAGACATTCTCAGCCGGTTCAATGAACTGGGGATCCTTGTTGAGAACGGACAGATCATCATCTCCCCTGCCCTTTTGCAGGAAAGCGATCTTACCGAAAAAAATGAACTGAACTTCACCTTCTGCAACACCCGGTTCATCTTCAAAAAAGCAAAAGAAAAAGGCATCCGGATCTATCGCGACCAGGATGAAGACAATCCCGTGAATATTTCATCCATGGCAATACCGGCAGATCTTTCTGCTGAAATTTTTAACCGAACCGGGTCGATCAGGGAAATTTTAGTATATCTTTAGGTATACCAATTAGGTAAGCTTTTTAAATCACAAAAAATAATCCGTTGATGACTTATACAGCAGATCCCCAGAGGTATGATTCGATGAAGTATAACCGTACCGGCAGGTCCGGCTTACTGCTGCCGGCCATTTCCCTTGGGTTGTGGCATAATTTCGGCGGGGTGGATTTATTTGAGACCGGCCGAAAGATCATTCACCGGGCTTTTGATGCGGGCATCACCCATTTTGACCTGGCCAACAATTACGGGCCGCCTCCCGGAAGTGCCGAAGAGAATTTTGGGCGCATACTGGCAAAAGATCTGAAAAGCTATCGCGATGAGCTCATCATCTCTACCAAGGCAGGTTATGAAATGTGGGCGGGTCCTTATGGTAACGGGGGTTCACGCAAATACCTCATCGCCAGCCTGGACAACAGCCTGAAACGGATGGGACTGGATTACGTGGATATTTATTATTCCCATCGCCCCGACCCCGATACGCCTATAGAAGAAACCATGATGGCCCTTGATCAAGTGGTTCGCCAGGGAAAAGCCCTTTATGCGGGTATTTCCAGCTATTCGGCCGATCAAACCCGGCAGGCCGCGGAAATCATTCGCTATCTGGGCACCCCCTGCCTCATACACCAGCCAAGCTATTCCATCCTGGATCGGTGGGTGGAAGATGGTTTACTGGATACCCTGGAAGAATTCGGTATTGGGTGCATTGCCTTCTCCCCCCTTAAGCAGGGCTTGCTATCCGACAGGTACCTGAAAGGGATTCCCGATGATTCCCGGGCGGCAAAATCCACAGGCTTTCTTAGCAAAGACCAGGTGAACCCCGAAACCATGGAAAAAGTGAAAAAGCTGAATGAAATAGCGCAGCAGCGCGGACAAAGCCTGGCGCAGATGGCCATCGCCTGGCTGCTAAAGGATAATCGGGTAACTTCCGTGCTTATCGGTGCCAGCAGCATCCTCCAGTTGGAAAACAACCTGCAGGCTTTGCACAAGCTGGAATTTTCGCGTGAAGAGCTGCAACGGATCGATGAAATAACCGGGCGTTAAAAATACATACCCCTTTTGCAACCGGTTTATCCTTAATCTTTAACTCCGTAAATAGGAAGCACCGTTGATATCCAGAATGGCACC
>SKVW01000182.1 GCA_007129255.1 Bacteroidales bacterium | reverse complement strand
TGGCATATAATTGGTCCGGTTTGATATCCGGTGAGTTCAACCTGGAGTACAATTACATTAGTCATTTGTTCTCTTCCAAAGAAGGAATAACTCTGGAGCAATTCATTATTCGCCAAAAAGTGGAAAAAATCAAGGAGTTGCTGTTGTATGACGAACTGACCCTGGGGGAGATTGCCTGGAAGCTTGGTTACAGCAGTCCGGCTTACCTGAGCAATCAGTTCAGAAAGGTTACCGGTATGACCCCCGGGGAATTTCGCAATCAGATCACCAAAAACCGCAGATCCATTGATGAGTTGTAAATTTTACAATTTGTTCCCTGAAAAATGTAAAAGCCATTAAGTGAAGGAATTGTAGTTTTGTAAAAGTTTATCAAGCCTAAGTAATAACTTAAAATGAACCCTTAACACCTAAAATTATGAAAACACTGATTTTTTTTATTGCAAGCGTTTTAATTTCCATGATGGGAATGAGTTCCAATCATGAAAAAACCGAATTTAAGGTTTATGGTGCCTGCGGCATGTGTGAAGCCCGCATTGAAAAGGCCGCTGAGGAAGCCGGTGTAAAAACGGCAGACTGGTCGCAGCAAACCCAGATTTTGACAATCACCTATGATCCCGTGGTGGTAAGCCTGGATGAAGTGCACCGAAAAATTGCCGAAGCCGGTCACGACACCGAAGAGGTTCGGGCCAAAGACGAAACCTATGAGAACCTTCCGGCATGCTGCCATTACGATAGAAGAGAAGACGAATAAACCAGAATGCAATGCAAATCACCCCGGAGGATTCGTTAATTCTCCGGGGTGAAAAAAGTTTCTCCAAAATTTAATGCAAACAGAAAAAATAAATCCCATGAAAACCTGGTATTCGGTTTCCGGCATGACCTGTGTAAATTGTGCTTCCAGGGTTAAAAGTGCCTTGCTAAAACATCCTGAGGTGCTTTCTGCTCATGTTGACCATCAGCAAGGAGAGGCATCGGTGGAAACCCACCGTGAGATTCCTGAAAAAGACCTTCGGGCATTGGTTTCCGAAACCGGAGAATACAAGATAACAGGCAAACTTTCTAAAGAAAAAAGCCCTGAAAAGCCTTCTTCGGAAACATCCGATGTGGCGAATGAACCACCCATTTCCACATGGGAGGTTTACAAACCCCTGGTGCTTATTTTTCTTTTTGTGGCAGGGGTAGCTGCAAATGGTGCTTATGATGCGGGAACTTTTTCCTGGATGAAGTGGATGCAGTTTTTTATGGGCGGATTTTTCCTGGTGTTCTCCTTTTTCAAGTTTCTGGACATGAAAGGCTTTGCCCGCTCATACGCCATGTACGACTTGCTGGCTAAACAATGGAAGGGTTACGGTTATGTGTATCCTTTTCTGGAGCTGGGTCTTGGAGTGCTTTACCTCACCGCAATCCATCTGCCTGCCACCCATGTTGCTACCATCGTCATTATGGGATTCAGCAGTATCGGGGTTATCCGGAACCTGCTTTCGCCAAACCAGGTGCAATGCGCCTGCCTTGGTACCATTTTCAAACTTCCGCTGGGGCGGGTGACCCTTGTGGAAGACCTGCTGATGGTGGCCATGGCCTTTACCATGTTCATGTTATAAACAAAACTTTTTACCATGCTCAACAAAATCATAGGGTTTTTCCTGAATAACCGGCTGGTGGCCTGGATCCTGATCCTGTTCCTTATTGGATGGGGGGTTTCGGTAGCCCCATTCAACTGGGATATTGACATCCTGCCCCGGGATCCGGTGCCAGTGGATGCCATTCCCGATATCGGGGAAAACCAGCAGATCATTTTTACCAAATGGATGGGACGTTCTCCCCAGGATATTGAAGACCAGATCACTTACCCGCTTACTTCCGCTTTACTCGGTATCCCCGGGGTAACCAGCATCCGGAGTACTTCCATGTTTGGATTTTCAAGCATCTATGTCATTTTTGATGAAGATGTGGAGTATTACTGGAGTCGCGCGCGAATCCTGGAAAAATTGAATGCATTACCGGCAGGTCTGCTGCCGGGCGATGTAGCACCCCAGCTGGGGCCTGATGCCACAGCCTTAGGACAGGTGTTCTGGTATACCCTCGAAGGCCTTGATGAAAACGGGGAACTGGTGGGAGGATGGGATTTGCACGAATTGAGATCGATCCACGACTTTTATGTGCGTCTGGCATTAAACAGTGTCAGGGGCGTATCTGAAGTAGCCAGTGTAGGCGGTCATGTTAAGGAATACCAGGTTGATCTTGATCCCGATGCCATGAAAACCTATGGCATCTCCATCATGCAGGTTTCCCGGGCATTGCAGCAAAGCAACAGGGAAACAGCGGCCAACACCATGGAATACAACATGGCCGAATATCTCATCCGGGGATTGGGATATGTTGAATCCCTGGATGACATACGCGAAACCGTGGTGGATGTAAATAACAATGTGGCGGTGCGCATCGCAGACATAGCCCGGGTAAATATCGGTCCGGCGGTAAGAAACCACGGAGGCATCCTTGATAAAGGGGGAGAGGAAACCACCGGTGGTGTGGTGGTTGCCCGTTATGGTGAAAACCCACTGGAAGTTATTCAAAATGTTAAGGAAAAAATTGAAGAGATCAGCTCTGGCTTGCCCTCCAGGGAATTGGATGATGGAACGCTTTCCCAGGTAACCATTGTTCCTTTTTACGATCGTACCCAGCTTATTTACGAAACCCTGGGGACGCTTAATGTGGCCATTATATTGCAGATCCTGGTTTCTATCATTGTGATCATTGTAATGGTTTACCACCTGCGTACTTCCCTGCTGATCTCCGCATTGCTTCCCCTGGCAGTGCTTATGACTTTTATCATGATGAAATATGTTGGGGTGGATGCCAATATTGTTGCTTTATCCGGCATTGCCATTTCTATCGGTACCATGGTAGATCTTGGCATCATCATGAATGAGAACATTTTGCGGCATTTGCAGGAATCCGGAAAAACCGCCAAAAACCGCCTGGAGATCATCTATGAAGCCGCTACGGAAGTAGCACCTGCCATTCTTACGGCGGTGAGTACCACCATTGTCAGTTTTCTGCCGGTATTTACCCTGCAGGCTGCGGAAGGAAGGCTCTTTTCACCCCTTGCCTTTACCAAAACCTTTGCCCTGGTGGCTTCACTGATTATTGCCATTGCTTTTATGCCGATGCTGGCCTATCAGTTCTCCGGGAAAATAAACCTTGCCCGGTTCAACCGCTTACGAAAAAAGGTCGCCACCTGGCTCTTTTTGAATGGACTTGCTGTTGTGGCAGGGTCACTGGTTCTGATTTATATTTCCTGGTGGGCAGGTTTATTCATTCTGCTGCTTGGGGTTTCCGGAATCCTTCAAAATACCTTTCCGGAGAGAATCAGCCCTCATAAAAACCTCATTAACCTTGGCATTACCCTGGGTGTGGTCTTGATATTGCTTGCCAGCGAATGGCTGCCCATTGGCGTGGACCGGAGCTTATTTATCAACATCATTTTTCTTGTTTTGGTCATTGCCCTGGTGCTGGGGCTGTTCAGAATTTTTTTGTATTACTACCCCCGCTTGCTCACATGGGTGCTGACCCATAAGAAAATTTTCCTGGTCATTCCGGTTTTTCTGCTGTTATTGGGTTTGAATATCTGGATGGGTTTTGGAAATGTTTTTGGGTTTGTGGCCCGGGGATTTGATCAGGTAGGTGTAAACATTCGCACGACCACAGTATGGAGCGGACTCTATCATGCTTTTCCCGGTTTGGGCAGGGAGTTCATGCCTTCCCTGGATGAGGGAAGTTTTCTGCTCATGCCCACCACCATGCCCCATACCGGCATTGAATACAATTTGAAAGTATTGCAGGACCTGGATCGCAGGGTGCAATCCATACCGGAAGTGGATCTTGTGGTGGGGAAGGCCGGCAGGGCGGAAAGCCCTTTGGATCCTGCACCTATGACTATGTTTGAGAATGTGATCCTTTACAAAAGCGAATACAAAACCGACATGGACGGACACAAGATCCGCTTCAGGGTAGATAATGAAGGAGAGTTTGTCCGGGATGAGGAAGGCGAACTCATTCCCCATCGCCGCGGGCGATACTACCGGCAATGGCGCGACCACATTGAAACCCCTGATGATATATGGGATGAGATCATTCGGGTTTCCCGGTTTCCGGGTTTAACTTCGGCACCCCGGCTGCAGCCTATCGAAACCCGCCTGGTGATGCTGCAAACCGGTATGCGTGCTCCCATGGGGCTCAAAGTTTTCGGCCCTGATCTGGAAACCATTGAGAGTTTCTCCTCGCAGGTCGAAAGGGTGCTTCAGGATGTTCCCATGATCAGGAGTGCTACCGTATTTGCTGATAGGGTGGTGGGAAAACCTTATATGGAGATTCGCCCCGACAGGCAGACGCTTGCACGCCATGGAATTACCATAGAAGACTTCCAACAGGTAGTGGAGGTGGCCATAGGGGGCATGACCATGAGCACAACGGTTGAAGGCAGGGAGCGTTACAATATCCGTGCAAGGTATGCCCGGGAGTTTCGGGACAATCCCGAAGCCCTGAATGAAATATGGCTTCATGCCGCAGGAGGTTATCACCTGCCCTTAGGCGAAGTGGCTGAGATAACTTTTCGCCAGGGCCCCGGCATGATCCGTGGCGAAGACACCTTTCTTGTCGCCTACGTCACCTTTGACAAAGAACCCGGCTACGACAACCTGGCTGTTATCCGGCAGGCACAGGAAATGATAGCGGATAGATTAGAGAACGGAGAAATGGAAATACCTGAAGGGGTTAATTTTTATTTTTCCGGGGAGTATGAGCAGCAGATGCGCGCTGAGGAGCGACTGATGCTGGTGATCCCCCTTTCCATGATCGTCATTTTCTTCATCCTGTATTTCCAGTTTCGATCGGTGGCCACCTCCCTGATGATCTTTTCAGCCATTGCGCTGGCTTTTTCAGGGGGATTTCTGATGCTCTGGTTATACGGGCAGCCATGGTTTATGAACTTCAGTGTTTTTGGAACAAACATGCGGGAATTGTTCCAGATGGATGTGGTTAACCTGAGTGTGGCGGTATGGGTGGGTTTCATTGCCCTGTTTGGGATTGCCACCGATGATGGGGTATTAATTGCCACCTACCTGAAAAACAGCTTTAAAAAGCATAAGCCGGGCAATCGGGAAGAATTGCAGGAAACGATAATGGAAGCAGGTAAAAAACGGGTAAGGCCGGCCCTGATGACTACAGCCACTACATTGCTGGCGTTGTTACCCATTTTGACTTCCACCGGACGGGGGGCAGACATTATGATCCCTATGGCAATCCCGGCTTTTGGCGGAATGACCATTGCCCTGATCACCCTTTTCCTGGTACCGGCATTGTTTATGGCCTGGAATGAGTTTCTGATAAAAAAGCAAAACGATCATGAAAACATATAATAACACCATACCGAAAACACAGTCCGGGTGGCGTATAAACTGGCCTGTTTATTTGCTGACATTGTGCCTTTTGGCGGGTTCCTTAAATACCTCCGCACAGGTATATCCCACGGAGTATCTTGAAGAAGCCCTTGATAATAATCCCGGCCTGAGGGCCTGGAAGGCTAAACATGAAGCAGACCGTAAGGAGACAAATATTTCCTCAGCCCTGCCCGATCCTGAGTTGAGTGCCGGCTTTTTTACACCGCCTATGGAACGCCTGATGGGGAACCAGTGGGTAGAGGCGGGAATCATGCAGATGTTTCCCTGGTTTGGCACCCTGGGTAAGCAAAAGGCTGCTGCTGAAAAAAGGGCTGAAGGATCCTGGCACCAATACCGGCAGGAACGCAACAGTCTTTTTATGGAACTGACCCGTTTGTGGCTGCAGATTTACGAAAAAGAACAAAAGCTGGCCCTCCTTGCAGCGTTCAAAGAGACCCTGAAGGTAAGGGAAGATCTTATTTATACCCGGTATGGCGCGGGAGAGCAACGTACCGGACTGACCCTTGACCTTTACCGCCTGGATATTCAGCTTGCTGATTTTGAAAACCAGGCAGAAAAGCTGTTAGAGGAAAAGAAAGCCTTGATCCGGAGCTTCAACATTTTGGTGGGCAGGGATGAAACGGCAGGGGTAAAAACTCCCGAAACCCTTCCGGAAGCAGGAAATACCGATCTGCCGGTTTATGCCGGTGAAGAAGCATTTGCAGCTAATCCCCGCATGAACAGGTCACAAGCCGGGGCCCAGGCAGCAAGAATTCAAAAAGAGGTAAGCCGGCTCAAAACCCGGCCCATGCTTGGGGTAGGGGTTCAATATTCCTACTTTGCCCCGGGGGATGCAGCCATGAGCCAAATGGACGGAGGGCATATGGTAATGCCCATGATTTCAGTGAGTCTGCCTGTTTTCAGGAATAAAAACCAGGCAAGCAGGCAGCGGGAAGCATTCATGGCAGAATCGGCCGGCTTTCAGGAAAATGAGCAGCTCAATGCCTTGCAAACAGAATGGACTCAATTAATGGCAGAGTTAAAGAACCTCCAACGCGACCGTGACTTTTATCAAAACCAAACCCAAATAACCCGAAAGACCCGGGAACTGTTACTTACCGCTTATGCTGCAGGAGATGAAGGCTTTGACGAACTGTTACGGATCCAGGACCAATTGCTCGAACTGGAGTGGAGGTTGCTGGAAACCTATGTCAATCAGAACATTTTAATAGCCGAAACAGAGCGCTTGCAGGCAAAAAACATTTTTGAATAAAAAACCAATCATTATGGAAAAAGATAAATTAAAATCCATCGGTATTTACCTGGCAATGATCCTTTTAGGATTAGTGATCGGCTGGCTGTTTTTTAGCGGCAGCAACGATGAACCTCACGACCACGATCATGAGCATACCGCGGAGGTAGAGAATGCAACAGAAGAATACACCTGCTCCATGCATCCCCAGGTAAGGCAGGATGAGCCTGGTGACTGCCCCATTTGCGGAATGGATCTTATTCCCGTTTCAGACGAGGAAGATCACCGCGAAGACGACCCTTTCCTGTTTACCATGCAGGAAAGATACAGCACCTGGGCCAATGTGCGAACGCGTAAAGTAGAGGCCATGCATGCCGGTGTCCATATAAGGCTTACCGGAAAGGTGGCGGTGAATGAGCGGCTTGAAAGGGCAATATCCGCCAACTTCCCGGGTAGGATAGAAAAACTGTATGCTGATTTTACCGGAAGGGTTGTTCAACAGGGAGAGCGGCTGGCTACCGTTTATTCTCCTGAAATGATGCAAGCCCAGCAGGAACTGCTTCAGGCCGCCGCCAATAAGGAGGCCCGTCCGCGCCTTTACGAGGCTGCCCGCCAAAGGCTCAGATTGTTTAACCTGACTCCGGCTCAGATCAATCAGATTGAAGAAAGCGGGCAGGCATCTGCCACGATGGATGTTCATGCAACTTTGTCGGGCTATCTGACTGCCAGAAAAATATCGGAAGGGGATTATGTAAGCACCGGACAGACCATGTTTTCCATTGCGGATCTCGGCAGGGTATGGATAGTGCTGGATGCCTATGAAAATCAGGTTGGACGGATAGAACCGGGACAAGCAGCAGAAGTGGAAGTTCCGTCCCTGCCAGGGGAGGATTTTACCGGGGAAGTGGAGTTTGTTGATCCTTTTATGGACCCGCAAACCCGAAGTGCGAGAATCAGGCTCACCCTTGACAACCCCGCCAATCTCCTCAAACCTGAAATGCTGGTCAATGCCACCCTTACTACCGAAGGAAGGCACAGTGTGGTAGTGCCCTCTACAGCCCTGCTCTGGACCGGTAAGCGATCGGTGGTATATGTAAAAAAACAGCAGCAAAACGGCTTCACATTTGAATTCAGGGAAATAGAAACCGGCCCCCGAACCGAAGAAGGTTATATCGTATTGTCAGGTCTGGAAGAAGGAGAAGAAATTGCGGTAAGCGGTGTGTTTGCCATTGATGCCGCTGCACAATTACAAGGCCAGTACAGTATGATGGCTCCCCCGGTAAAGGCAGAGCTTCCGGAACTTTTCAGAAGCAACCTGGAAAACCTCTTCAACAAATACTTTGAATTAAAAAATGCGCTTGCAGATGATGACCCGGATGAAGCCCTCAGGCAGGGAGGACGGCTTATGGAACAACTGGAAGAGACCGGAATGCATGCATTGGAAGGGGAACACCACATGTTTTGGATGGAGCAATATGAAGCCATCGAAGAAAGCCTGATAAATTTTAAATATTCAGAAGATATTGCAGAAATGCGCGTTCACTTTGAGCCCCTTTCGGAAGCGTTTATTGAAACTGCCCGCACCCTTGGGGCTGTCGGACAGACTTTTTATGTGACCTTTTGCCCTATGTACGATGATGACCGGGGCGCCTATTGGCTCAGTGAATTTGAGGAGATCAAAAACCCCTACTTTGGTGACATGATGCTGCGTTGCGGTGAGGTAAGGGAAACTTTGAGAGAAGGCGTTGCGCATGCCGAAGAAAGAGAAGCCCGTGAAATGGAAGGGCATGTGCATTAAAAAAACAATCCCGGTTTTCCTTCAGCATCATAAAGGAAAAACGGGATTGCCTGAATTTTTCCGGGATCGTGAAAAGCCTATGAAAACTTTCGTTCCGGCTTAATCCAGCAGGGGTTCAAGGGTGTAGCCCTTATCTTTTAAAAGCTGCAATACGCCGGTTTCCCCGGGCAGGTGGGCTGCCCCAACGGCAAAGAAAACCGGTTTTTCTTTCATAAGAGCTTCCATGCGGGGTATCCAGCGTTGGTTTCTTTCCTTCAGGATGCTTCGCTCAAAATCCTCCCATTGGCTCAGGGATTCGTGCGACATCTGATGCATGCCTTCCAGGTCCATGGAAAGGTAGAGGTCCAGCAATTGCCTGAATTCCTCCCTGGATTTTGCATAATCATTAAGGCTTTCCATCAATATTCCGGCCTGTTCCTCGTAGGTGAGCTTTTTAAACACATCCAGCTGATCCTGCAAAGTTTCCAGGCCGTCAAGGGGTATCTCTTTTTGTGCGGCCAGTTGCATCAGGTAGCCTTCATAGCTCTGGGGCTGGCATCCCAGCATGTGGGGAAACATCATGGAAACCAGGAAAAAAGGTTGGACTCTTTCCACTGCGGATATTTGCATTTCCAGGCTGTCAGCGAAGAACTGTTTAACCCGGGCATATTCTTCCTCTGAAAGCAGATCGGCAATGGTTTTTTCGTCCTGCATCACCATACCCATTTGCAAACCCATTACCAGTCCGGGATCCTGCAGGTTAAGCTCCAGCATGAGTTTTTCTGTTTTGCCCATTTTTTCTTCAAGGGCCTCATAAGCCACAAAATCATCGGCACAAATCACATGGATGGTACCAAACAGGTAGGAGGGAGTCTGCAGTTCATTGCCGCTGATGCGCCAAAGGAGGTTGTTGGGGTTAAGGTCGTTTTGTGTGCCGAAGAGGTTTGGCATCAGCAAAAACAAACCAACGATCGCCATCATGCGGTATAAATGGGCCTTGTTCATCTTATGAAAGTTTTAGGGTAAATAAATGGTTTAAGGTTGGATTTCCCGCACAAAGATAGCCAGAGGGAAGAATAAACACAAACCTTTTATGATCCTGATAAAAATTGTTATGGGCCAAAGAGCAAAAAAAAACCCGCCGTATGGGCGGGAAAAAATTTTGGCGGAGAGAGAGGGATTCGAACCCCCGGGGGCTGTTACACCCCAACGGTTTTCAAGACCGCCGCAATCGACCACTCTGCCATCTCTCCGGGCGCAAAATTACAATTTTTTTGCTTTTCTCAAACAAAAAATTGGCTTTGAGCCCCAATTGCTTTAAAAAACGTATTTTTACAGCCCTGCCGGTTTTTTGCTGCCAGGAAAATAAGGAAGAAAATATTGGTATGAAGGATTCCCGGACGGCTGTGGTGATTTTAAACTGGAATGGCAAGGCATTTCTCGAAAAATTTCTTCCCGCTGTGGTGAAGCATAGCCCTGGATTTGCCAGGGTGATCGTCGCCGATAATGCATCCACTGATGACTCAATATCGTTTTTGAAAGAAAATTATCCGGATGTTGAGGTCATTGCCCTGGAAAAGAACTTTGGATATGCCGGGGGCTATAACGCGGCCCTGCGCCGGGTAGAAGCGGATTTTTATGTGCTGCTCAACTCTGATATTGAGGTGTCTGCAAACTGGATACCCCCGGTGATCAGGCTCATGGAAAAAGATCCTTCTGTTGCGGCCTGTCAGCCAAAAATCCTGGACCATGAGCAAAGGGCCATATTTGAATATGCCGGTGCTTCAGGCGGGTACCTCGACAAATTCGGCTATCCTTTTTGCCGGGGGCGGCTGTTTTCTGTTATGGAAACAGATGAAGAGCAGTATGATGAAGATGCCGAGGTTTTCTGGGCCAGCGGGGCATGTATGTTTATCCGGGCCGATGCCTTTCATGCCGCCGGTGGTTTTGATGAAAGGTTTTTTGCCCATATGGAAGAGATTGATCTTTGCTGGAGGTTAAAGAACAAAGGTTACCGTATTATGGCCTGTCCTGAATCGGTCGTCTATCATGTAGGAGGCGGCACCCTGCCAAAATCCAACCCCAGGAAAACCTTCCTGAATTTTCGCAACAGCCTGTGGTTAATCTCAAAAAACTTACCTTCCCGTTACTTTTATCTTTTTATTTTTTTCAGGCTGGCACTGGACGAAATGGCGGCCGCGAAGTTTTTATTCAGCGGTCAGTTTCGTGACTTCCTGGCCGTTTACAAGGCCCACTTTGCATTTATATGGAAATGGCGCAGCATGCGACGCGAAAGCAAATACCTGCCGGCAAAGCTTCCATCAAGGCTATATAAACGCAGCATTGCCCTGGATTTTTTCCTCGGCAGGAAAAAGTACTTTTACCAGCTTAAGAAAAAACATTTTGTGCTGAACTGACATGCAGGCTGTTGATCACCACTCCCTTCCTGCTGATCTTGAGTTTACAGGCTGTTATTCCAGCAGGCTTTCCACGGCCAGGCGGTAGCTTTTCAGACCGAAACCAGAGATGATACCTGCACAATAGGGCCCAATAAGTGACTTATGGCGGAAGTCCTCCCTTGAGAATACATTGCTCACATGCACCTCCACCACCGGAGCATTGATGGCCAGGATGGTGTCGCCAATGGAAACCGAAGTATGGGTGTATCCCCCGGCGTTAAGGATGATCCCGTCGTGGGTAAATCCGGTCTCCTGCAACTTGTTGATGATGTCTCCCTCTACATTGGACTGGTAGTGATCTATCTGAACTTCCGGATACTGTTTTCGTAACGTTTCCAGGTAATCTTCAAAAAATTCACTGCCGTAAATTGAAGGCTCCCGGGTGCCCAGCAGATTCAGATTCGGACCATTGATGATGATGAGTTTCATAGCTGGCATTTTGATACAAATTAAGCCAATTATTGCCAGAAATGCTAAAAAAAAAGATTCAGGGCCACCCTCAATTTTTCGGGAAGAAAAAAAGAGAAATTACAGGCTTTTTATTAATTTTGTCGGACTTATCAAAAATAGGGGTGCCCCAAATTACGGGCTGAGATCAAACCCATTGAACCTGATCCGGGTAATGCCGGCGAAGGGAGGGCAGATAAACAAAGAATGGCTTTTACCCTATTTGCCGTTCAATGTTTAACTAAATTAAATTCAATTCAAATCATGAAAAAGTTGCATGTGCTCATGGCATGGTGCCTGTTGTTGCCGCTTGCCGGCATGGGGCAGTATACCATCGAAGGTCAGGTTTTTGACCAGAAAGAAGAACGTTCTTTACCCGGTGCCCACGTGGTGATAAAAGGGAGCTACCGGGGAGTTTTCTCCGATATGAACGGACGCTACTCCTTAAATAACCTCCGGGAAGGAGATTATGTATTGGAGGTTTCCTTTATGGGTTACCAAACGGAAGAGTATGCCCTTACTTTGGACGGAGATAAGACGCTTGATTTTTATTTAACCCGCTCCACTACTATAGCCGAAGAGGTGGTAGTAAGTGCCACCCGGGCCGGGGGAAGAACCCCGGCCACCTTTACCGATCTTTCCAGTGAAGACCTGATGCCCCGTAATCTTGGGCAGGATCTTCCGGCTTTACTGAACCATACCCCATCCTTAACGGTCAGCTCCGATGCAGGGACCGGGGTTGGCTATACCTGGATGAACATAAGGGGCAGTGACAATTCCCGTATCAACGTTACCATTAATGGCATACCCATTAACGATGCAGAATCTCACGGGGTTTGGTGGGTGAACATGCCCGATATTGTGTCTTCGGCCGACAACCTGCAGATACAAAGAGGAGTGGGGTTAAGCACACATGGTGCCGGTGCTTTCGGGGCAACCATTAACCTGCAGACCACTGCCCTGAATGACGAGCGGTATGCCGAGATCAATTCTTCGGCCGGTTCCTTCAATACCCTGAAAAATACCGTTAGCTTTGGTACCGGACTGCTCAACGATAACTGGGCCTTTGACGGGCGCTTATCCCGGATCAGATCCGACGGTTATATTGACCGTGCAAGGGCCGAGCTCGGGTCTTTCTATCTTTCAGGCGGGTATTACGGCCAAAATACCTTGATAAAAGCACTGGCCTTTTCCGGAGAGGAAACCACCTACCAGGCATGGAACGGGGTGCCTTCCGATTCACTGGAAACCAACCGTACCTTCAATCCTTCCGGAATGTATCATGATGAGCAAGGGAATCTTCGGTTTTATGATGATGAAACCGACAATTACCAGCAAGACCATTACCAGCTGCATTTTTCCCATGCATTTATGCCGGAATTCACCGCTACCGCAGCTTTACACTATACCTACGGAAGGGGCTATTATGAACAATACCGCGAAAATGAACGTTTCAGCAGCTACGGACTGCCCAATGTGGTCATTGGTGAAGAGGAGATTGAACGTACCGACCTCATCAGGAGAAGATGGCTCGATAACGACTTTTACGGATTTACTTATTCTCTGAACTACAATAGTTTTGACCGTACTTCCATTACCCTTGGCGGAGGATATCATTTATATGATGGCGATCATTTCGGGGAGATCATCTGGGCAAGGCATGCACAGAATACGGATATTCGCGAAAGGTACTACGACAACAACGCTTTCAAGAAAGATTTTAACAGCTTTCTTAAAGTCAGTTATGAACTTAGCCCGGGGATGAACCTTTTTGTGGATAATCAATACCGCTATATCTCCTATAGTTTTCTTGGGTTGGCCTGGATAGAAGATGAGGTGGCGCCCCTGCAGCAGAAAGTCAATTATCATTTCTTTAATCCCAAAGCCGGGCTTTCCTATGAAATAGATCCCTCCAATACCGTTTATGCCTATGCCGGAATCGGGAACCGTGAGCCGGTGCGTCGCGATTTTACCGAATCCTCGCCCGAAAGCCGGCCTTCTCCGGAAAGGTTGCACAATGTGGAAATAGGTTATCATTTTAAAGGACAAAGGGCCCGCTTCAGCAGCAACCTTTACCTGATGGATTACAAGGACCAGCTTATCTTAACCGGTGAGATCAACGATGTGGGCGGATTTTCCAGGACCAACATTGAGGACAGTTACCGTGTCGGCATTGAGTTGGAAGGAAGTTATATGTTCACCCGCTGGTTTGAATTTTCGGGCAATGCTACCTTCAGCCGTAACAAAATTGACCAGTTTGAGGAGCATTCAGATGTTTATGATGAAAACTGGAACTGGGTCGGAACAGATGTAAGGGTATACCGGGATACCGACATTGCCTTTTCTCCATCGGTGGTGGCCTCCGGGATACTTACCTTTAAACCGGCTGATGGACTTTCGCTGAGCCTTAACAGCAAATATGTGGGCGACCAGTACATTGACAACACCATGAGCAGTGATCGTATGCTGGATGCATACCTGGTAAACGACTTGCGGGTAAATTATGTAATAAAACCCGGGTTCTTCAATGAACTGGAATTTGTTTTTCAGGTGAACAATGTGTTTGATGTCGCTTATGAAACCAATGCCTGGGTTTACAAAGGGGTGGTTGGTGATCATGGGCTGATGTCTATTGCAGACGGATACTTCCCACAAGCCGGAAGGCATTTTATGCTGGGGTTGAATATGCGGTTTTAAATCCGGGATTTGTGTTCAAAAAAAGCGATCTCCGGATCGCTTTTTTTTAAAGAAGGTTGTCTTCGTCCGACAGATCACTTTGATCAGGTTCTGCTTTGCGATGAATGGCATAATTTCTCCATTTTTCCAACACCTGCTGCATGTCTTCAGGGAGCGCGGATTCAAAATACATGGATTTTCCGGTGACGGGGTGTTCAAAGCCCAGGGTTTTGGCATGCAGGGCATGCCGGGGCAAAATTCTGAAGCAATTGTTAACAAATTGCTTGTATTTGGTAAAAGTGGTTCCTTTTAAAATTTTGTCGCCACCATAGGTTTCATCATTGAAGAGGGGCCTGCCGGTGTGTTTAAAATGGGCGCGGATCTGGTGGGTGCGGCCGGTTTCCAGCTTGCATTCCACCAGGGTAACATACCCAAACCTCTCCAGAACCCGGTAATGGGTCACGGCCGGTTTGCCGTATTCCCCATCCGGAAAAACGTCCATGATCTTCCGGTTCTTAAGACTTCGGCCAATGTGTCCGGAAATGGTGCCATTTTCCTCTTCAATATTTCCCCATACCAGGGCATGGTAAATCCGGTCAATTTTCCGGTCGAAAAACATTTTGGCCATCCGGGTTTGGGCCAGTTCAGTTTTGGCTATCAGCATGATGCCGGAGGTGTTTTTATCCAGGCGATGTACCAGGCCCGGTTTAATATCTTCGTTGTTCTGGCGGGGGAGGTTTTCGAAATGGTAAACCAGGGCATTGACCAGGGTGCCGGTATAATTGCCATACCCGGGATGCACCACCATGCCTGCTTCCTTGTTGATAATGATCAGGTAATCGTCTTCAAAAATAATATTCAGGGGAATATTCTCAGGGATCAGCTCAACCTCCCGCGGAGGATAGGCCATGACAATGCTGATGTCGTCATCCGGTTTTACTTTGTAGTTGGATTTAACGGCTTGCCCGTTTACCAGAATGTTTCCCGCTTTGGCGGCATTTTGAATCTTGTTACGGCTGATGTTTTCTATCCTACCCTGCAGGTATTTGTCAATACGCATCAGGCCCTGTCCTTTATCTACCACAAAGCGATGGTGTTCGTATAATTCCTGTTCTTCGTTCTCTTCCTGGTTTTCTTCCGGCAGATTGGGTTCCCTGGTCATTTCTAAGTTGTTATCTGGAAATTAAAAAACGCAAAGTATGAAAACGGTTTTCCCTGGAATGAACAAGCCTTAAAAGGTACATGCCATTGCTGAGATGCCCAAGGTCAAGGGTTGGCTGAAACCTCCCGGAATGTAACCGTTTACCGTGGATGTCAAAAACTTCCACCTGAAATTCATAAGGGTTGGCAACCTCTTCTTTTAACCGGATATTTAAAAAACCGGAAGTAAGGGGGTTTGGATAAATTGAAAATTCCAGCTTTTGTTCAGGATTTGAAATGCCGGTGATATCGGGTTCCCCGAAAAACGGGCGGATCATCAGGGCACCCACCTCTATAGATTGAATCCATTGAGTCAGGTCATGGAAAAAAAGGTTTTCGCTGGCATCATTGGTCATATCAAATCCAAGGTGAAGGAATTTATCATGGGTCTGTTCCCAGCCCACATAAAATGTATCGCTCACCAGTACCGGTTCATCAAGCAGGTAAGTGGTAAACCGGTTCAGTTCATCTTCAAATTCAGGCATCAATACCTGTGACTGATAGAGCTTTACTTCCGGGTCGAGGCTTTCCCAGACGGTAAGCAGGAAAGGATGCACATTGACATTGTTAATGGTGCGGTTAAAAAAGATCTGCACGGCTTCCAGGGTATCCTGGTGTTCCAGGGTGAAGCGGTAAGCGGCTTTGCGCGCGCCAACCAGGCCATAAGAAGCTTCAGGTACGCCGTCGTCGTAGGCAAAATAATCCTTAAAAACCTGGTCGAAGGCAATGGTGTCATTATTTGGGAAGGGGTCGCCCTGGTCGCCTTCGCGTATTACGTGCTGAATCCGAAACTGCCGTTCAGGGGCAGGCGCTGTGGGCAAAGGATTATCCATTACAATAGGATTGGCGTGAGGCTGGTAATCCTGGTAACCGGCATCGAAAAAAGGGGCGATGTTCCAGGGTCCTCCCGAATAGGTGCGGATGTTGTTTCCGTTTTCATCCTGAATAAAGTACCAGTAAGTGTAATCGTAAACTACATTGCCCAGGTTGGTGATATGATTATTGAATCTTTGCCTTAGGTAGGCCTGAGGACTGGCAATGTAATGCGACCAGGGCATGGCCCGGTAATTTCTTAAAATAGACTGGGCCGGTCTTGCAAAAGCAATGTCGTAGTATGTTGAGTCCAGGGCGCTGCGTCCATGGTCGAGGGTCACATAGTCCACGTTCCAGATGTTGGTATTGCCGGCATAGTTGGTTGGGGTTTTATCAATGGGAAAGCTGGAATAGTTTTTAAAACGGAACTGAAAATCCTCCCTGAAAAAAACCTCATCGGTGATGGGAATTACGGCCCTTTTAAAATAAGGAAAGGTATCGTTGGAAAAAGTGC
>SKVW01000174.1 GCA_007129255.1 Bacteroidales bacterium | reverse complement strand
TCCAAACCTTCCCAACCTGTTCGATGGTTGATGAAAAGTTATCTCCGCTCAATTTAATATTAACAACCCCGGTCCAGGATGGCATATAAGCCAATACCAATGGCTCTATTGAATGGTGCACCGAGCGGTATGAAAAGTCTTTCACCACCCCTATCACCCGCCCATCTGCAAATTGCACCCCAATTGGGTCATCCAGGCCAAACTGTCTTACCGCGGTTTCGTTAAGGATATAGGTGTTGTCTTTATCTGACTGCAGTAAGGGATCAAAACTCCTCCCTTCTACCACCTCCAACCCATAAACCTCCAGAAACTCAGGATCAATGGGTAAAGCATTCATTCGCCTTTCTTCTCCATCTACAGGCCGCCCCCATCCCATACTCACATAGCCTGGTATTTGATTCGAACGCCCCACATGTTCCACTCCGGGAATTTGCTTCAACTCATTGCGGAAAGTTTCATAATTATTTCTGACCGGCGCACTCTGGTAAAAATAGATGATCTGGTCTTTCTCAAAACCAAGATCTTTATTTACGGCAAATTTCATTTGATTATAAATTACCAGGGTGGAAAAAATGATACCAATGGAAACGGCAAACTGGAAAACGATCAGAATTTTCCTCAACATTCCTCCGCGCCTGCCCCTGGTTACCTCTCCTTTCAATACCTGCACAGGTTCGAAGCGGGTAAGGTAAAAGGCGGGGTAAACACCTGAAAGCAGCCCCACAAAGGCTCCAAACCCTAAAAGCATGAGCAGTACCAAAGGGTTTTGCCAAAGGCTAAATTCCAGGCTTGACAAAGTTAGTCGGTTAAATTCCGGAACCATAATATCAAACAATGCCATGGCCAGCAAAAGGGCAATAAAACTAACCAGTATGGCTTCACCAAGGTATTGCCTGACCAGTGCAGCGCGGCTGCTACCCATTACCTTTTTCAGACCAACCTCCCGGGCCCTGCGAAAAGCCATGGCCGTGCTCAGGTTAACAAAGTTTATCACGGCAATAAAAAGAATAAACACACCTATGGCGATATAGATCACATTAAATGTTTTGTTGCCTTTATTTGCAAAGTCATGAACAATATTCCTGTTAAAATAGATGTCTGCCATCGGCCTGAGGAAAAAGCCAATCTCTACTTCTTCGGGGAATCCAAATTCTGCCCGCACCACCTGATCCATTCCTTCACTGACCTTTTGATTGATATCCTTGATATTATGGTTGGGGGACAACAACACATAGGTAAAATAATTCCAGTTGTTCCAGTCCCGGAGAACGTTGGGGTCATTACGCACCTGCAACAGGGCATGGAAGGGGATCACTGCGGTAGGTTTGATGGTGCTGCTTTCCGGAGGGTCTTCCATTACCCCGGTAACAGTATAGGTCAGGTGGTTGGCAATTTCCAGGGTTTCCCCCACCGGATGTTCATCCCCAAAAAGCCTTTGGGCTTCCGAAGCCGACAGAACAATGCTTAAAGGTTTGCTCAGGGCCGTTTGCGGATCTCCATGAATCAGGCGGAAACTGAAAATGTTAAAAAAACTGCTGTCAGCATAAAGCAGCTCTCCAATCCGGGATCGGTTGCCATCAACATTAACCAGAATATTGCGGTAACCATGATTAAGGCGGCAGATTTCGCGGGCTTCAGGCAAAACGGTTCTAAGAAATTCAGAACCGAGGCTGGGGGTTACTGCGGTGTTCGTCTCAAGCCGGTAAATCTCATGATAGTTTTCATGAAACTTGTCGGTTTGATATTCTTTGTAAACATATACAACAATCAGCAGAAAAAGCGCCATACCCAGTCCCAGTCCGGCCACATTGACCAGGGTGTATCCTTTTTGCCTCAGCAGGCTGCGAAGTGAATGTTTGATTAATTGAAAGTCCATTTCAGAGCTTTTAAGGGTTGTTTTTTGTCATTATTCATATTTCAACGCTTCCACCGGATTGGCTCCGGATGATTTCAGGGCATGATAGTTCCCTGATCATTGAATAACGGATTTTTTTTGTTCACAGAAAAAAGATAGTCCCAAAAACAAAAGCGTTGTGTTTTATGGCATCAAAAAACATGCAACAACAGGCAATATACTGCTTTTCAGCACTTTACAAAAAAACCAAAGGAAAAAAAATTTCGGGAAGTGATAAAAAGCGGACAATGTTGTACGCCAGCGAACAATAAACATGGCTTCCGCAAAGGTCTGGAAAACCCAACAAAATTTTGAAAAAACTAAATCCTATTCTTCATTTCCCTGGAGTGCTTCGTCATCTTCCGGATCGGAACTTTCAAACATTCTGTTGGCGCGGTCAAGCAATTCCGTGCGATCAATTTCCAGTTGAAGGGAATCTTCTGTTCTTTGGCGCTCACGTTCTTCGGCTGAAGGACCGCAGGAGGACAATATCAAGGCAACTATAAAACACAGGCAGAGGAATTTGAACCGTTTTCGTTGAACCAAATAGTTTGTTTTCATGATATTTAAGTTTGTTCCATTGCATCAAAAATAAAAAAATAAAACATGCTGTCGGCTTGAAAAAAACAGCAGATTTAGTTAAATTTGTTAAGTATGTTGAACTAAAAAATTTAATCCCATGACCCATCAATTGCCCGAATTACCTTATGGAAAAGAAGCTCTGGAACCGCATATTTCCGCGAAAACCCTGGAGTTTCATTATGGAAAGCACCACAAAACATACGTGGACAAGCTAAACGGATTAATTCCCGGAACTGAATTTGAGGATGCCACCCTGGAAGAAATCGTTACAAAAGCTGAAGGCGGCATTTTTAACAACGGAGCCCAGGTTTGGAATCATACTTTTTTCTGGGAAAGCCTTTCCCCCAATGGAGGCGGAAAGCCTGAAGGAGAGCTGCTCGAAGCCATCGAGAAAAAATTCGGCTCTTTTGAAAAGTTTAAAGAAGCCTTTGCCAAGGCGGCAACCACCCTGTTTGGTTCCGGATGGGCCTGGCTGGTTTTGAATCAGGAGGGAGAACTTGACATTGTAAAAGAAAGCAATGCAGGAAACCCCTTGCGCTCAGGGAAAAAACCATTGCTCACCTGCGATGTATGGGAGCACGCCTATTATCTGGATTACCAAAACCGCCGTCCGGATTATGTTGATTCTTTCTGGAAGTTGGTGGACTGGAAAAAAGTTGCAACCCGCATGCAACCTTAAGAAAATCAAAAAAAGGGGCCCTTTCGAACCCCTTTTTCCCACAATTTATAACCACAAAACTAATGCACTAAAAAACCAATGAAAAATTGTTGGTATTTAGCTTTGTTTGCCTGACTACAAATGTATGAATTAAACCCTTTCCTGCTGATTTAAAAAAAGTTAAAGGGTGTTAAAAATGTGTTAAACATCGCATGGCTAAACATTTCGGGGTTACTTTTGTATTGTTAATTAAACTTTTGGCCTGACCTGTGTTCTCGACAAAGGCCAAATTTGAACAATAGCAGGCTGTTTATCCATGAAAAAGAAATTCATTATACTGGTTGTAGTTGCAATAACCATTGCCTTGCTGGGGTTGGTTGGCATACAATTGTACTGGATCCGTAATGCTGTTGCGGTAAAGGAGGTGAACTTCGACAGGGGAGTAGGCGAAGCCGTTTCCCGCGCAGTATATAAATTCAACAAAATAGAACTGGCCCGCAAGCTGATGATGGAGCAGGAAAAAAACCATCAGATGACCCAGTTTTTCCACATGCTGGACTCCCTGCACAGCGCCTACTATAACCAACTGATCAGCGGGAGTTTCTCTGAGATACAGAATCTGGATACCAGCAACATTTTTCCCCGGCAAGGATTTGAGTTTAACATCCGATTCCAGGGAAGCAATCCCGCACCGGAAATTTTCGATACCAATTTTATCGCTTCGGAATTCCCGGGAAGAAACCCGGGAGGGTATCTCCCCGGGCCTGATCAAAGGCGGCAGGATGACCCCTTCAGTATGTTTTTTGAAAGGAGCAAGATCATCAACGACCTGTTTGACGATCTGTTTTCCAACCGTTATTCCTTCCAGGTTTCCGGAGAAAAAGGGGCACAAACCCTTGACTCTTTGCTGGGTGCAGAGCTCCAGCGACAGGGCATCAACACCCCTTACGAGTTTGGAGTGTATAACCCCGCTTTTGGCGCCCTGGTAAATCAGAAAACCGGAAACTACCCCGAAAAACTACTGGAAAGCCAGTATGTTTTCAGCCTGTTTCCCAATGATATTTTCCTGAATCCCGAGTACCTGCTGATGTATTTCCCGCAACAAAAAAGATTCATCTTTTCCCAGATGAATGCCATGGTAACCACATCCACCGTGCTCATCCTGATCATCATTTCTTCTTTTGCCTTTACCATCATGACCATTATCCGGCAAAAGAAACTCTCGGTGATGAAAAACGACTTTATCAACAACATGACCCATGAGCTGAAAACACCCATTTCTACCATTTCACTGGCCTGCCAGGCCCTTAGTGACCATGATGTGCAAAAATCTGAAACCCTTTATCAAAGCTATATTAATGTAATCAATGAAGAAAACAAGCGACTGGGCAACATGACCGAAAAGGTTCTGCAAACCGCATTGATCGATAAAGGGAGGATCAGGCTGAACATTACCGGTTTGGATGTGCATGAGATCATCAAAGATGCCATATCCAAAATCGGGTTGCAGGTTAAAGCCAACCATGGAGAGATCATTGAAAAACTTGACGCCGAATACAGCTTTATTGAAGCCGACAAGGTGCACCTCACCAATGTGGTCTTTAACCTGCTGGACAATGCCAACAAGTACTCCCCAACCAGCCCCAGAATTGTTGTGAGCACCGAAAATACAAGCAAAGGGATCCTGGTGCATGTGCAGGATAACGGGGTTGGAATAAATCGTGCCGACCAAAAGAAAATTTTTGATAACTTGTACCGGGTTTCTACCGGAAATATTCACGATGTTAAAGGCTTTGGCCTGGGATTAAGTTACGTTAAGGCAATTACCGAACAACACGGTGGATATGTTACCCTGGAAAGCGAGCCCAAAAAAGGGTCCCGTTTCAGCATTTTTATCCCCTTTGGCTTTAATGGGCATGGAAACGATAGTAAGAAATAGAAAAAGGAGGAGGAGAAATTATGGATAAACCCAAGATTAAGATTTTACTGGCAGAAGACGACCCCAACCTGGGCACTATTCTTAAAGCTTACCTGGAAGCCAAAGGTTTTCCTACCACCCTTTGTGTCAACGGAGAAGATGCTTACAACACTTACATGAAGGAAAGTTTTAACTTCGTGATCCTGGATGTGATGATGCCCAAAAAGGATGGCTTTACTGTAGCCCGGGAAATACGTAAGGTGGACAAAAAGATTCCCATACTTTTCCTTACTGCCAAAACCATGCAGGAAGACATCCTGGAAGGCCTGAAAATCGGGGCAGACGATTACCTTACCAAGCCTTTCAGCATGGAAGAACTGCTGCTGCGAATCAATGCCATCTACCGCAGAACCTATCCCGATCAAAGCATGGATTCTGAGAAAACCTTTTTCCATATCGGGAAATATACTTTTGATTATGCACGCCAGATCCTGAAGCTTGGAGATGAAGAGCAAAAACTCACTTCCAAGGAAGCCCAGCTGCTTAAAATGCTCTGTGACCGCAGTAATGATGTGCTTGACCGCTCCGAAGCCCTCAAGAAAATATGGCTGGACGATAATTATTTTAACGCCCGCAGTATGGACGTTTACATTGCCAAATTGCGCAAATACCTCAAGGACGATCCCAATGTGGAATTGCTCAACGTGCATGGCAAAGGGTTTAAACTGCTGATCATTCAGGAGGAGCAAGCCTGATATTTCTGCTTTATCAGGTTTTTATTTTTAATCCCAAAAAATATTTTTCCTATCTTAGCAATAAAAATGCCGGTCAGGTTTCCGGCATTTTTATTTCATTTCTAAAGCTTTCTTAATCCCGGATGCCATGGAGGAACCCCGCAAAATTTTCTCCCTTACCGACCTGGCCAAAAGCCTCCGGTCGGTCATAGAAAGAGCCTATGCATCAACCTACTGGGTAAAGGCAGAAGTGGCCAAACTCAATTACTACCCCCGTAGCGGGCACTGCTACCCCGATCTGGTGGAAAAAACCGGCGACCAGGTGATGGCCCAGATGCGGGCTTTGATATGGGCAGGAGATTTCCGCCAGATAAACCGCCAGTTTCTGGAAATAACCGGAGAACCCCTGCGTGAAGGCATGGCCATTCTTTTTCAAACAAGTGTTACTTTTCATCCGGTATATGGACTTTCCCTGCAAATTCACCAGGTAGAACCGGCTTTTACCCTCGGGCAAATGGCCCACGAGAAAATGAAAAACCTGGAAAGGCTCCGGGAAGAAGGGATCTTTGACCGTAACAAGTCACTGCCCATGCCCCTGTTGCCAAGAAGGGTGGCTGTGGTTTCGGTGGAAACCAGCAAGGGCTATCACGACTTCCTGAAGATACTCGATGGTTACAAACAATCTTTCGGGCTCTGGCATCATTTATTCCCCGCCGTGCTGCAAGGCGACAAGGCCGTGGAAAGCATTATGGGCGGACTGCGCAGCATACGTAAGAAACACCGGCTTTTTGATGTGGTGGCCATTATTCGCGGTGGCGGGGGAGATGTCGGTTTAAACTGCTACGACAACTATACCCTGGCAAGGGAAATCGCCACCTTCCCTATCCCCGTGATCACCGGTATCGGCCACGCTACCAACGAAACCATTGCCGAAATGGTGGCCTGGGAAAACAAGGTAACACCAACCGATGTAGCTTACTTTATGCTTGGGCGATTCCAGGAATTTGACCTGCGCATTGCAAAAGCCCGGGACAGGGTTTTTGATAAATCTAACCAGGTGTTGGAATACCAAAAGCACCGCCTGCATACCACAGCAGCGCAGCTGAGATCCATTGCCGTGCAAACCCTTGAAAAAGACCAGTACCGCGTAAAAAATCTTCAACAAATGCTGGGGTTCAATGCCAGGGCTTTGCTCGAAAAAGCTTCGGCAACGATCTTGCACCGAAGCCATCAGCTAAAGCTTCTCAATCCTGAAGAAATTCTTAAAAGAGGATACTCCCTTACATCCCTCAACGGAAAACCCCTGAAAAAACCGGATGAGGCAAAAGATGGTGATCTTATTAACACCCGCCTGCATAAAGGTCAATTAGAAAGTATTGTCAAAAAAAAACCAACCCATGACTAAGAATCTCAATTATTCCGAGGCCATTGAAGAGCTGGAAAATATCGTTAACGAGCTGGAAAATGAGAGCATTTCAGTAGATGAACTTTCCAGAAAAGTAAAGCGGGCATATGAACTCGTCAGCATTTGTAAAAATGCCCTTCATATTACCGAACAGGAGGTAAAAAAAATCCTCGAAGACCTTAACCGGGAAGAGCCCAAAGAAAAACCCTGAAGGAAGAACCTGACTAAAGTCTTTATTTTATGTTGGGGTCAGACATTCCTTGCTTCCTCCGGCTTAAATGGCATGCCTGGTACCATGGCTTCCACTCCCCTTTTTATGGGCAATATTCACGATCTCCACTATCAAACCATCAACCTCAGGTCCTCTGCCTAAAAAAAAATACTTTTTTTGTCCGCTCTTTTATCACTATTTTACCGTTTATGCTAAGGCTGAGAAATGTGCGGGAAAGAACAATTTTCAACGAACCAAACACATTCCTGACGGCAGAAAACAATCTGATAAAATAACTTGTTCTTTTGTTGTATCCTTTTAATTATTCACCTGAATATTATGCGCAAACTTTCCGGAAAATACAAACGATCCGGCACCCCAACTTTCCCGGGGATTTATGACCTGAAAAAGGTCTGGAACCCTCCATGGTTCCAGGGAAACCTGAAAATAAAAAACTATTTTGAGGGCTGGTATATCAAAGTTGTCAGCCGGAACGGGTCGCATTCATGGGCCTTTATTCCGGGGATTTCCCTGCACAAAGGAGACCGGCACGCCTTTGTACAGGCAATCAACGGTAAAACCGGTAAAACCTGGTATTTCAGGTATCCCCTTGAAGCATTCTCTTTTTCAAAAAACAATTTTGAAGCAGCCATCGGCAACAATTATTTTTCTGCTGAAGGCATAAAGCTCGACCTTTCTTCCGACAAAGGCAGCTTTAAAGGCGAACTGGAGTTTCTAGAGCAGGTCCATTTCCCTGTGTCCCTGATAACACCCGGAATCATGGGCTGGTACCGTTATGTGCCTTTTATGGAATGTTATCATGGGGTGGTCAGCATGGACCACCAGATCAAGGGCAGCCTGGTGATCAATGAAACTGCCTGTGATTTTTCAGAAGGCAAAGGATATATTGAAAAAGACTGGGGGGCTTCTATGCCCCAATCATGGATATGGATGCAAACCAATCATTTCGAAACCCCCAAAACCTCCCTGATGCTATCGGTTGCAACCATCCCCTGGGTTCGGAAAAAGTTTACAGGTTTTCTGGGGTTTTTCCTGCACAAAGGAAAATTATACCATTTTGCAACTTACAGTCATGCAAGGATCAACCAAATCGAACACAATGACGACCATCTGGATCTGAGCCTGAATGGCCGGGGATTTTCACTGAAGATACAAGGCAAAAAAGGAGCCAAGGGAAGCCTGAAAGCACCCATGCTGGGAAACATGGGCCGGGTGATCCATGAGAGCCTTGATTCTATCATTGACGTCGAACTAATAAATCAAAACGGAGAAAGGATATTTAAAGGTCAGGGGAAAAATGCAGGGCTGGAAATTGTAGGTGATGCTTCTTCCCTTATTCCCAAATGAATAACTGAGATTGGAACTTCACCCGGAAACGGCTGTTACAAACAGTTTCAGATAAAGTTAAATCTTTACAATGATTTGAATAAGAACACCATGTTTACTATATTTGCAAATTAATTTAAAATTAATCTAAATAAGCTTTGGGTTTTTGAAAACTTTAAAATAAAAGCCCTTAAAAACAATTCATTAACCGGAAACCATTTCTTTTGAATGGAAGACAAGGAAAAAAATAAAAATAACAACCTGCTGGATGAGGTCACCGGGTCGGACTATAAATATGGTTTTTATACCGACATTGAGGCAGATCAGGCGCCCAAGGGGCTGAATGAGGACACGGTCAGATTTATTTCTGCAAAGAAAAACGAGCCTGAGTTCATGCTGGAATTTCGCCTGAAAGCCTTCCGTCACTGGAAAACCCTCAAAGAACCAGACTGGGCGCATGTGGATTATCCCCCTATCGACTACCAGGACATTATCTACTTTTCTGCACCCCGCAAAAAGCCTCAATACGAAAGCCTGGATGAGGTAGATCCCGAATTACTGGAAACCTTTGATAAATTGGGCATTCCCCTGGAAGAGCAAAAAATGCTGGCCGGCGTTGCCGTGGATGCCGTAATGGACAGTGTTTCCGTGGCAACCACCTTCAGGGAAAGCCTTGCAGAGAAAGGCATCATTTTCTGCTCTTTCAGTGAAGCCGTGCACAAACATCCCGACCTGGTAAAAAAATATCTCGGGTCGGTGGTGCCCTATACCGATAACTTTTTTGCCGCTTTGAACTGTGCTGTGTTCAGTGACGGATCATTTGTTTATATTCCCAAAGGGGTGAAATGCCCGCTTGAACTCTCTACCTACTTCCGCATTAATGCAGCCAATACCGGGCAGTTTGAACGCACCCTGATCGTGGCCGAAGAAGGAAGTTATGTAAGCTACATGGAAGGGTGCACAGCTCCCATGCGGGACGAAAACCAGCTGCACGCCGCCATTGTGGAGATCATCGCCCATAAAGATGCTGAAGTTAAATACTCTACCGTGCAGAACTGGTGGCCAGGCGACAAACATGGTAAAGGCGGCGTTTACAATTTTGTTACCAAAAGGGGCATTTGCGAGGGAGACAATTCCAAGATTTCCTGGACCCAGGTAGAAACCGGATCGGCCATCACCTGGAAATACCCCAGCCTGGTGCTTAAAGGAAACAACACCACAGGGGAGTTTTATTCCGTGGCCGTTACCAACAATATGCAACAGGCCGACACCGGCACCAAAATGATCCATCTTGGAAAAAACACCCGCAGCACCATCATCAGCAAGGGTATTTCTGCCGGACGCAGCAACAACAGTTACAGGGGCCTGGTAAAAACCACCCGCAACGCAGAAAATGCAAGGAATTTTTCCCAGTGCGACTCCCTGCTGCTGGGCGACCAATGCGGGGCCCACACCTTCCCTTACCTGGAGGTGGGCAATAAATCCTCTGTGGTTGAGCATGAAGCGACCACCTCTAAAATTTCAGAAGATCAGTTGTTTTATTGCCTTCAGCGGGGCATTGATATGGAAAGTGCCATCGGGCTTATTGTAAACGGATATGCCAAGGAGGTACTCAGCAAGCTTCCTATGGAATTTGCCGTGGAAGCACAGAAGTTACTCTCCATAAGTTTGGAAGGAAGCGTAGGTTAATCAGTATTCAAAAAACAAATTTTTATTTCATGCTAAGCATAAAAAATCTTCAAGTATCCATTAACGGAAAAGTGATCCTAAAAGACCTTAATCTTGAGGTGAAGGAGGGCGAAGTGCACGCCATAATGGGACCCAACGGTTCGGGAAAAAGCACCCTGGCATCGGTTGTGGCAGGCCGTGAAATGTTTGATGTCGATAAGGGAGAAATTACCTACCGCGATCAAAACATCTTCGAAATGAACCCGGAAACACGGGCCAGAGAAGGCATCTTTTTAGGTTTTCAATATCCTGTAGAAATTCCGGGCGTAAGCATTGCAAACTTTATGCGTACCGCCATCAATGAAAAGCGCAAGCACCTGGGGCTGGATTCTTTATCCGGGGCAGAATTCCTGAAACTTATGGAGGAAAAGAAAAAACTGGTGGATATTCAGTCAAAACTCACCAATCGCTCCGTAAATGAAGGCTTTTCAGGCGGAGAGAAAAAAAAGAATGAAATTTTTCAAATGGCTTTACTTGAACCCAGGCTGGCCATTTTGGATGAAACCGATTCAGGACTCGACATTGACGCTTTAAAAGTGGTGGCCAACGGGGTTAATAAACTCCGCCGGAAAGACAACGCAACCGTTGTTATTACTCACTACCAGCGGCTGCTCGAATACATTATCCCCGATTTTGTGCATGTGCTTTATGACGGGCGCATCGTTAAAAGCGGCGGAAAAGAATTAGCCCTTGAACTGGAGAGCAAGGGATACGAATGGGTAAAAAAGGAAGCCGGCGTTCAGGCCCAGGGCTAACCCTTTTTTACTGTTGCATTTTTCTCGTTTTTTTGTTGAGCAAACAATCATTATGGATACCAGCATAAATACCATACCCCTTAAAGAAAAACTTCTGGAATTGTTTGAAGAAAACCAGGAAGTAATAAAAGGCAAGTCCACCCCCCTGGTGAACCGCTTGCGAAAAAATGCCCTTTCCCTGTTCGGAAAGCTGGGGTTCCCTTCCACAAAACTTGAATCCTGGCGGTTTACGGACCTTACACCCCTGCTGAATACCGAGTTTGAATTCGATTTTCGCAACAAAAGCCGCAGTATGGATATTGAAAAGATATTCACCTGTGATGTGTACGATCTGGATACTTTCAGCGTAACCCTGCTCAACGGCTGGTTTGTTTATCAAAATGCGGCACTTACAAGGCTTTCCAACGGCACCATTATTGGCAGTCTGGCCAAAGCCCTGGAGGTTTATCCCGACCTGGTTGACCAGTACATTGGCAAGGCCGCAAAACCTGAGCAGGCCGGTCTTACTGCTTTAAATACTGCTTTTATGCAGGATGGTTTGTTTATTTTTGTCCCTGAGGGGGTTAAAGTTGAAAAACCCATACAGCTTATCAATATTGTTGATTCTGATAGTCCGGTCTTTTTGCAACCCAGGCACCTGATCATTGCCGGAAAAAATGCTGCTGTTACCGTGGTGCACTGCGACCATTCGCTTACACATAATATCAGCTTAACCAACACGGTAATTGAACTTTTTGCAGAAGAGAATGCTGTTGTGGATCATTACCAGGTGCAAAACAAGGGCAGAAACTCAGCCCTGATCACCTCTTCTTTTTTTCAACAGAAAAAAGATTCCAGGCTTACCAGCCATACCATCACACTGAACGGGGGCTTTACAAAAAACATGGTGGATGCCTCGATCAAGGAACCCAATTGCCATTCGGAACACAACGGCCTTTACCTGGTGGACAGCAACCAGCATGTGGACAATCATTTGTTTGTTGACCATGAAGCACCCGGATCATACAGTGACCAGCTTTTTAAAGGCATCCTGGATGATGAAGCCCACGCAGTTTTCAGCGGCAAAGTACTTGTCAGGAAAGAATCGCAGAAAACCATCGCCCACCAGAACAACAAAAACATTTTACTCACCGATGAGGCAAAAGCCAATACCCAGCCCCATCTGGAAATTTATGCCGATGACGTGAAGTGTAGCCATGGTGCTACTGTTGGGCAGCTCGACCCCCAAGCCATGTTTTACATGCGCTCCAGGGGCATTTCCGAACGGTCGGCCCGTCAGCTCATGATGTATGCTTTTGCCATGGAGGTAGTGCAGAAAATTTCCATTGAAGCACTCAGGGACCGTATGGATCACCTGGTGGAAAAACGCCTCAAAGGGGAGTTATCCATTTGCGACCAGTGTATGCTGCACTGCAACAGCAAAGAACCAACAACCTTTAATATTGACCTGAGCAAGATTTAAAATTTATGAGCCTGAATATAGAACAACTTCGCAAAGAGTTTCCCATATTAAATCAAACCGTTAATGGCCGGCAACTCGTTTATTTTGACAATGCTGCCACCACCCACAAACCCAGATCGGTGGTTGAGCGACTGACAGATTATTACTATAAAGAAAACAGCAACATCCACAGGGGCGCCCATTACCTGAGCCAGAAAGCCACCGAAGCATATGAAGATGCTCGCAAAACAGTGGCCACCTTAATCAACGCTCCCCATAAACATGAGATTATTTTCACCAGGGGCACAACAGAAGCCATAAACCTTGTGGCCAGTTCTTTTGGCAGAAAATTTATCCGCCCCGGAGATGAGATCATCATTTCGGCCCTGGAGCATCACTCCAATATCGTTCCCTGGCAAATTACCTGCGAACAGCAACAAGCCAAACTCAAAGTGATCCCCATCAATGAAAAAGGTGAACTTATCCTGGAAGAATATAAAAAACTGCTCAATGAAAGAACCCGCATGGTAGCCATTACCCATGTGAGCAACTCTCTGGGAACCGTTAACCCGGTAAAGGAAATGATTGAAATGGCTCACCAGCATGATGTTCCGGTTTTAATAGACGGTGCCCAGGCCATACCTCACATGAAAGTTGATGTTCGGGAACTGGATTGTGACTTTTATTGTTTTTCCGGACATAAAATGTATGGCCCTATGGGGGTAGGGGTTCTCTTCGGAAAAGAAGAGTGGCTGGAAAAAATGCCACCCTACCAGGGAGGTGGCGAAATGATCAAGGAAGTAACCTTTGAAAAAACCACATACAATGAACTCCCCTTTAAATTTGAAGCCGGAACCCCCAACGTGGGAGATGTGCTAGGTATGGAGGCAGCCATAAAATTTATTTCCTACCTGAGGCACGAAAACATTGCTACCCATGAAAAGGAGTTGCTGAGCTATGCACTTGAAAAACTCAAGCAGTTTGAAAAGATCCGGTTTGTGGGAACCGCCGGCAATCGCACCAGCGTGATTTCTTTTCTTTTTGAGGACATCCATCCTTACGATACTGGCACCATACTCGATAAGCTGGGTATCGCTGTTAGAACCGGACACCATTGTGCCCAGCCCGTGATGGATTTTTTCAGCCTTCCGGGCACGGTAAGGGCCTCCCTGGCCGTTTATAATACCAAAGAAGAGATCGACACCCTGGTAGAAGCCCTTGGCAGGGTCAGGGAAATGTTCGCTTAAAAAACTACACGCACATGTTTTTATTGTTTAAAGGGAAGTCCGGTTTTTCCATTCTCTCCATTTTGGCCATGTTCAGTTTTTCTGCCCAGGCACAGCTGGTGAATATTGAAAAGGTGCGCAAGGATAAAAAAGAGGGTTTCCAGGGAGCTGTGGGAGTGACCCTTTCCCTTACCCAGAACACTAAACAGATTTTCCAGGTCAACAACCAAATCCATGTGCAGTATCACCAAAATGCGCATACCGTTTTGGCCATAAACAATATCGGCTATATGCGGGTGGAAGGGGACAATTTAATTAATAACGGGTTTCAGCACCTTCGGTATAATTATGAATTGATTCCTGACCTTCTTACCCTGGAAGCCCTTACCCAGCATCAATACAACTCCATTCGCCTGCTAAAAAGAAGGTTTTTGCTGGGGAGCGGTCCCCGATTCAAAGTATTTGAAAATGAAAATTTCAGGCTTTTCCTTGCCCCTCTTGCCATTTATGAAAATGAGCTTTTCAGTGACGAAGATGAAACCCGCACAAACAAATTCAAAGGGAATTTTTACCTTTCGGGGGGCATCGACCTGAATGAGCAACTTAACTTTTCCCACACCACCTATTACCAACCTGATTTTGCAGCGCTTAAGGAATTTCGCCTGGCCAGCGAAACCTCCCTGGGTATAAAAATTTCTGACAATTTCTCCTTTGAGGCAGTATTTGACCTGGCATATGATTCTCATCCCCTGGAAGACATTCCAAAACTTTTTTATACCTTGCGAAACGGGATCACCTATTCCTTTTAAAAAAACCATCACATGGATAACCAAAAACCTGCCAACCAGTTAAGGTTTCTAAACCGCCTTTACAGCATCATTTTTTTCTCTTATATCATTTTTTTGATCCTGTCTTCCCTGGTGGTAAGCAATGCCGGCCCTCTTTTGCAGGAAGACCCGGGTTTATTTACCATAATCAAATCCATTGCCATTGGTTTTCCAATTATTTTGATTCCAATAGCGTATACCTGGCCACAAAGAAAAATAAAGGCCATTGATGAATCAAGCCCCCTGGAGGAGAAAATGATTTTCTACCGAAAAGCCTTAAGCTTGCGTTTGCTTTTGATACTGGTAGTAGCATTAGCGGTTTCATTTATTTTTATGCTCATTGGCGATACCAACCTGATCATGGTGCTGGCTATTGTCTTGCTTTTCCTGGTATTGAGCCGTCCTACCCCTTTTAAGGTGGCCACGGATCTTGGCCTCAGCGATCAGGAAAAACTTGAACTGATGAAATAAGGTTTAACTCAACATCCTTTGGCTTATTTTGTTGATTATTCAGGGAGAAAGGGGTTTTGCCCAAAAAACGTCCCACCCTTGAATGGATTTGAGGTTTTCGTGAGGAAAGATTAAATTTGATTAGAAAATTTGCCATTATATACCCAATATAAAGCTATGAAAATTAAAGAAAAAGAAGAGGAGATTATTTCGGAATTTGAAATGTTTGACGATTGGATGGACAAATACAATTACATCATAGAAATGGGCAAGTCACTTCCCGGCCTGGATGAAGAAAACAAACAGGACAAATACCTGATAAAGGGATGCCAGGCTCGTGTCTGGCTAAAACCCGAATTCCGGGAAGGAAAGGTGGTTTTTTCAGCTGACAGCGATGCCCTGATCACCAAAGGCATTGTGGCGCTGCTGATACGGGTTTTGTCGGATCAACCCCCTGAAGATATTGTGGAGGCCGATCTGGAATTCATTGATCGTATCGGCCTGAAAGAGCACCTTTCCCAAACCCGTTCCAACGGCTTGGTAAATATGATCAAACAAATGAAATTGTATGCCCTGGCCTTTAAAACCAAACAACAAAAAGAAACCTGATTCTTATTATGACAACCCAAGGAAACTACCTGAAACTGGAAGCCAAAATTGTGGAGGCTTTAAAAACGGTTTTCGATCCCGAAATCCCGGTTAATATCTATGACCTGGGCCTGATCTATGAAATAAAGGTACAGGATCAGGACAAGGTAAAAATTACCATGACACTAACCAATCCAAACTGCCCGGTGGCCGACAGCATGCCTCGCGAGGTGGAAAAAGCCGTAGCTGGCGTGCCAGGGGTGAAGCAGGTGGAGGTCAACCTGGTTTTTGACCCCGAATGGAACAAAGACATGATGTCGGAAGCTGCCATGCTTGAACTCGGTCTGCTTTAAGCATTATCCGAAAATTTACCTTTACCCCTTTCGGGCTAATTTCTGTTTTCTTTGAAAAAAGTTGTATTTTTGGCACCTGAACAACCAAATCATTCTTTCACTTAAAAAGCAGAAAAAAATGAAGATTCCAGACGATCTGAAGTACACCAAAGACCATGAATGGGTAAAAATTGATGGTGAAGAAGCCACCATTGGAATAACCGATTTTGCCCAGAATGAATTGGGCGATATCGTTTATATTGAAGTTGGCACGGAAGGGGAAACCCTGGATAAGGAAGAAACCTTTGGCACCATTGAAGCTGTTAAAACCGTTTCAGACCTTTTTATGCCCTTGAGTGGTGAAGTACTGGAATTCAATGAAGAACTTGAATCCTCTCCCGATATTGTAAATAATGATCCTTACGGAAAAGGCTGGATCATCAAGGTTAAACTATCCGATCCTTCGGAAGCTGATGAATTGCTCAGCGCAGAAAAATACAAAGAATTAATTGGTGAATAACCCGT
>SKVW01000193.1 GCA_007129255.1 Bacteroidales bacterium | reverse complement strand
TGGTGAGCAAAGGCCTGGACTTTAACAATGTGAGCGTGGTGGGCATCCTCAATGCCGACAACATGCTCAACTTCCCCGACTTCCGTTCGCACGAAAGGGCCTTTCAGCTGATGGCCCAGGTTAGCGGGCGTGCCGGCAGAGACCAGAAACGGGGCAAGGTGATCATACAGAGTTTCAACCCCCACCATGCAGTGATCCGGCAGGTTATCGACAACGATTACCAGGGGATGTACCAGAACCAGATCCTGGAACGAAGGAATTTTCATTATCCCCCGTTTTACCGCCTGCTGCAGCTTACTGCCCTGCACAAAGACCCGGAAAAGCTCAATAAAGCCGCGGAACAGCTTGCCCATAGCCTGAAAAAAGCCTATCCAAAAATGGTGTTTGGCCCCGAATACCCCATCGTGGCACGCATCCGCAACCAATACATGAAAAACATCCTGGTGAAGCTGTACCGCAATCCCTCCCTGTCAAAGGAAAAGGAAAAAATCAAGGGCATTATTGAAAAGTTCAAAGAGGGAAAAGACAACAAGGGAGTAAGGGTCATCATTGACGTGGATCCCGTTTAGGATCAATCATCATCCATGATGATAAAAATATCCTCTCCTTCTTTTTTCATGAGGTAGTTTTCGCGGGCATAACGCTCCAGGGCATCGGGATCTTCCTTCAGTTTTTTTATGGCCGTGCTGTCATTTTTTATTTGCTCAAGGTAGTATTCCCGGTCGCGTTGCATCTCTTTAAGCTGGCTGCGCATGCGCCACTGCTGGAAGAAGTTGTTTTTGTCGAAAAACATCAGCCAGGCAAACACCACCAGGAAGGCAATGAAAAACTTGTTCCTGAAAATGGACGGCAGCTTTTTCATAAAAAATGCGAAGTTTATACAAATGTAAAAAAATTAACCCGATAGCCCCTTAACTTTTGGCTTGCCTGCCACAAAATCTTTCAGGTAAAAGGGCTCAAAATAAGCCACATCGGCAAATTGCCCCGCTGCAAATTTATCGTGGGCCGGTTTAACCATCCCTTTAACCGAAGGCAGTATTCCCTCCAGGAAAACAGCCCCCGGGTGGGAAATCACTTCTTTGCACTTTGGCGCTCCGTCTCCGGAAAACAGGATGGTAGCATCTTTCGGAAAATCTTTGAAAGATTCCTCCGTGATAATGGCTGCTTGTGTAGGCCGGATTTTTTGCATTGCCTGATCAAATACGGCAAAATACACTTCCATGCGGCGGGCGTCGAGCATGGGGCAATAAAAAAGCTTATCCGTGGTGTCTTTTTTTCCCAGCGGGTCATTTTGTATTTCCTTACGGCAATGGTTGGCCATGGACAGCATGGTATCCACGGCAATCAGGGGTATATCCAGGGCATAACACAAGCCTTTGGCAGAAGAAACCCCAATACGCAGCCCGGTATAAGACCCGGGGCCTTCACTGACGGCCACGGCCGAAAGCTCCTTCATTTGGATTCCGGCTTGTTTTAGCACTTCATCTATAAACGGAGTCAACCGGGAGGAATGTGAATATTCCCTGCTGTTTTCCTCTCTAATTGCCAGCAATTGGCCATTGGCCGAGAGGCCGGCGGAACAAACGCGGGTGGTGGTTTCTATGTGCAGTATATAATCCATAAGTTAATCCTGTCCAAAAACTTCTTCTCTTCGTGATTTAACAACTTCTTCCCCGTCCTTAAGTTCTCTGGAAACCATGCGGTAGGGACCGCTGATGACTTCCTGGGCTTCCTCCAGCCCTTCCACGATCTGGATATGGTAGGTATCCTGTATGCCTGAAGTAACCGGGTGTTGCACGGCTTTTCCGTCTTTATACAAGAAAACGTACTCCTGCGGGCGGGCCCTGCGTGAGCCTTCCTGCGTATCTCCCCTTTCCGGCCCCGATCCCCCTCTTTCTGCCTCCCGGGTTGTTACTGCCTGTATGGGAACAGAAATCACATTTTCTGCACGATGGGTTTGTATATCCACCGTAGCCGACATACCCGGACGGAAGGGCGAAGTAATCAGTGAGCCTTCTTTAACAAGATGGACATAGGATTCGGGAAGGATCAGAATGCGCACTTCAAAATTGGTAACCTGGTCGGTGGCCAGACCTTCTTCCTTTGCCGAATTGGCGATAGCGGTTACCACCCCGGTAAAGGTTTCCGTAAAAAATGCATCCAGCTCAATAAAGGCGGTGTCGCCCTGGCTGACCCTTACAATATCATTTTCATTCACATCCACCACCACTTCCATGTGGTCGAAGTTGGCAATGCGCATGATCTCTGTACCGGCAAACTGGGAGGTCCCCACCACCCTTTCGCCAATTTCCACGTCCAGCCGGGAAATGGTGCCGTCCATGGGAGAAAAAATGTTGGTTTTCAACAGGCTTTCCCTGGCTTCCTTAACGGTGGCTTCTGCACTTTTTACCTGGAACTCGGCGCCGACCACACTTTGCCTGGCGGCTTCCACCTCTGCCTGGGCCACCAGGTAGTTGGAGCGGGCAGCATCGTATTCGCTTTCAGAGATGGTATGGTCTTCAAACAAACTTTTGTTGCGATTGTAAGAGGCCTGCGCATTGATATGCTGTGCTTCGGCCTGTGAGGTACGCGCCCGGGCATTGGCCAGGTTGGCCCTGCTGGTATTCAGGGAAGCCTCCACACGGGCCAGGGCCGATTCATAAAGGTCGGGATTGATACGCACCAGCAATTGTCCGCGCTCCACATAATCTCCTTCTTCAATGTTCAACTCAATGATCTCTCCAGAAACATCGGGACTTATCTTTACTTCGGTAACCGGCCTTACCTTTCCGCTGGCCGTTACCGTTTCCACAATGGTTCTTTTTTCTGCTTTTTCGGTGGTGACCCGGTGCCCTTCAAAAGCACCTATCCATCCTGCACTGCGCCCAATGATCAGAAACAAAATCAAGGCTCCCAGCAGGATGAGTCCGTAACGCACCAACTTTTTTGTTTTCATGATGTGCTGTTTTACTTATTGGATTAACTAAATGGTTAAAGGTTTTCCCAGGTAAAAATCAAGGATCTTTACCCGGAAAACGAATTCATATTTTGCCTGGAGCAAATCCGACTGGGCCTGGGAAAGGCGGTTTTTGGCGTCGTTGTATTCGAGGGTGTTAACCATGCCCACGTTAAAGCGTTGCTCTGTGTAGCGAAAAGATTCTTCAAGAGCCACCACGTTTTTTTCGGTAGCCATGTATCGCTTCAGGGCGCCTTTGGCATCGGCATGGGCCTGTTGGATGGTTTTAAACAAATGGTCGCGCACCAGCTGATTGGAAAGTCTTGCATTTTCAAGTGCAATGCGGGATCTGCCAATGCTGGCACGGGTCTGGAAATTGTTAAAAATGGGGATGGACAGTTGAAATCCGATACTTCTGCTAAGGTTTTCTTCAAGTTGATCGGAGAAAGGGATTATCCGGGAATCGATTACCGGGCTTGGAAATCCAAAAACAGGTTCTCCGGATTCGGTGGCCCCGATCAGTTCGGGATCGGTGTACTCCCCGGTAAATACAGGCTCCAGGCTCCCTTCGGAATAGCCGGTGCCATAACTTCCCGACATACGCAACATGGGGCTTCTGCCGCCTTTGGCGATTTTAACTTCTTTTTCGGCACTGGCCACCCTGAGTTCGGCAGAGCGCACATCGGGTTGAAGGTTCACCGCTTCGGCATAAATTTGCATGGGCGATTTGTCCAGTTCGTCATCGGGCAGGATGGCAATTTCGGGCACCTCAATTTCAAAGCCCTCCATTTCTTCCAGGTCTAAAAGCTGCACCAAATCCAGGTAGGCCATTTCCAGGCGGTTTTCAGCATCTACCAGTTGCATTTCTTCGGTAGCGGCCTGTGCTTCTATGTTGAGCAGGCTACCCCTGGGCAGGGAGCCGGCCTCCACCAGGCGGGCAGTACGTTCAACCTGTTGCCGTGTTACCTCCAGCTGGCTACGGGCGATCTCTAACAGCTCCTTGTTAAAAAGGATCTGCAGGTAAGCAGAGGCAACGGCCATGGAAATATCGTTTTGCATGGCTTCTACATCATAGACGCTGGCTTGCAGGTCAATTTCTCCCTGGCGGATAGTGTTCCATATCTGGAAACCGCTGAAGAGCGTCACCCCGCTGCTCACCCCGAAGCTGTTGGAACGCACCGTTTCCGTAACAAACTCATTGGTGAACGGGTCAATCGATCGCCCATAGCTATAGTTATGGGAAGCGTTGGCATTAAAGGAAGGAAAGCGGTTGGCTTTGCTTTGCAACAGGTTTTCTTTGGCCACATCAACGCCCAGCTTCTGCTGCTTGATCTGAATGTTTTGCTCCAGGGCGTGGTTGATACAGTCCTCCAGAGACCAGGGTTCCTGGGCCAACATGGAACCTGTAATGATCAGCATGCTGAAAAACATGCCAAAGTGAATAAACATTTTTTTTATCATACCTGGAAATTGGGGATGGTTATTGTTTTCATGAAAAGTGTGCTTTTTGCAGAATTACAGCCTACAAAAATAATCAACTAGGTCAAATGTTTTTTGTGTTGAACAACTTTTTTTAAAAAACAAATAAAATCCTGTTTTGTTAAATCTTTAATTCAAATCTATTTCCCCCCTTATTTGGTCTTTGTATCTTTACTTAACAAACCAAGCACTCACTGCTTTAAAAAAAACAGTCATGACAAAAAACACCCCAAAAAAGATCGCCATTTCCGGCGCTACAGGTTTTATTGGCAGCCATTTGGGCTCAAAATTTGAAAAAGACAACCAACAGGTGGTGGCTATTTCCAGGGAATCCCTATATGGAAAGCCTGAAGAACTGGCCAGGGTTTTGTCGGGTGTTGATGTGGTGATCCATCTTGCCGGGGCTCCCATTATTGCCAGATGGACCACAAAAAACCGCCAGGAAATATATGACAGCCGTATCCAAACCACCCGCAAC
>SKVW01000012.1 GCA_007129255.1 Bacteroidales bacterium | reverse complement strand
TAGTATCCGTAAGCACTGGTTACCCATGCGTAATCTCCTTCGTAAGCGCCATCAATTACCGTATTATAGGGTGCAGCCCTTTGCCATGAATTATTTTCTCCGTATGCTGTCCAATATCCATCGTTTTCCTGGAAATCTTCAGAATAATAAGGTGTATAAGTGGGTACGGAAAAAATCTTCGTATGAAGCTGATCGTTGCTGGTATCCTGGTCTGTGGCCAGTTCTGTTTTGGCAAGAACCTGATTGTATCTTCCAGGTACCGAAAAATCTGCCGTGGGGGTAAAGGTGAACTCCTGGCTCCCGTCTACGGGGATGGAACCATACAGGGTGTCGCGCTTCCAGGTTGCGCCTCCGTCCAAAGAGAAGGCCACAGGAATCACTTCAGGAGAGGGTTCTGCTCCATAATTCCTCACCATCACCGTTACTTCTTCCTGGTCACTCATCCCACAGCAGCTTTCGGGTGCGATCCATTCGGTTATTCCAACATCAGTGGTTACAAAATTTCCGGTCAGCACCAGGTTATCAAGGTGCCAGCCGCTTTGCAGGTTTTGCCCCCCGGTATCACCTATGGTAAAGCGAATCAACACCTCTTCCTGTCTTTCCGCCTGGGGTATGTGGCGGGAAACCTGCGACCAGGAGGTTGCGTTTTGAATACCGCTGTTAAACCAAACCTGTTCCCAGGTATCTCCTCCGTCAACGCTTATATCGATGGTGGCACGGTGAAACATGTAGATATTAAGCCATTGGTGAAACACCAGGGTTACATTATTATAATAAAAACAATTGGCCATTGGCATGATGGCCTGGTAAGCGTGTTCTTCAAGATGGGGTTCGTAATTTCCAAGGTAATCTCCCAGCCCGGTAATGTCGGTGCCAAGCACCTTTGTGCCCACATAGGGCCAGCTAGGTCCGGGAGGTCCTTCGCAGTTGGGTTGCCCCTGTCCGCCAAGGCCTTCGGGGATGTCACGTTCCCATTCACCGGTGAGTATCCAACCTTTGTCCTCTTCAAAGTTGTCGTAAAAGATCGTTTCGTAGATCTCCCTTTTTCCGGGAGGGTTATGATCCTCCTCAGGGAAAGTTTCCCCGTTGGCAACAATGCCTCCTGCAGGGATATAAGCTTCTACAAAGTTGCCATCCTGTGCATCTTCTGCAATATCGAAAGTGACCCAGAAATAGGAATACCCTGTTGGCAGAGACTTGTTCAGGTTGTCAAAGACCACCTGCCCGTTTTGGAAGTCCTTGCCAGTAGCAAGCGGGTTATCGGTGTTAAAATTTTCATCATGGGTATACCAGAGCTTTACCCCCTGGGGTGCCAGGTCATTGTCATCGGTGTTCAGGGAGTTTATGGTGAATTCTTCCACATTTACCGTACCGGTATTGCCAATTACCCTGAAGCGGGTTTGCAATATCTGGTTGTTCTGGGTGCCTGAAGGAACAAAGTTCGTGGTGGGCTGATAGGTTTCAATGGCAGAGATCTCACGATCCATTTCTCCCACTTCCACAATGGTTACTTCATCCACGCAAACGCTTCCGGGGAGCCCTCCTCCTGAATGGCCCTCAAAGGCAAGGTAAAACTGGGAGCTTCCTCCCGGAAGTTGAAGGATGCGCTCGGTCCATTCATACACGGGGTTTTGATAATTTGCTAAAGCAATCCAGGGCCCGGATGGTGATTCTGACATATAAACCACTAGCCTGCTGATTTGATCACCTCTGGGAACCTGGGCATGCCAGAACGTTAACTCCGGATGGATGGCAAACTCAAGGTCAATGGGAGGGGTTATCAACCGGGTTACATAAGGGTCGGAATGGGGAACCCGGAAATAAACATTCTTTTCCCCAACGGCTGCGGTATCAGGCAAGCCAACCTGTCCTCCGGAGAATGGACCTGCGCCTTCTCCAACTTTCCAGATCCCGTCATTCAAGATCATTTCATTGGTCCAGCCCGAAGGCATGTTGTTGCCATTGTTTTCAAAACCTTCGTGGAAGATTGTGTCCTGGGAGAAAACGCTGCCGCAGATTGCAAAATGCAGCATTATCAAAATGAAAAAGGACCGTCTGCGAATGGTATTCAAGCTCCCCATAATTACCATGTTTAATGATCAACCCAAGCAAAAAAACGGATCCCGATTTTATACATGGATCATTGTTGTAAAATTATTTGTTGTAAAGCCTTATTTAGTCAGGGTTTTGTGTATTTTTGAAAGCTTAAAAGCAGGGGTAAAGTACCGGTAGAAATAACCCGTAGAATACAACGGGTTTTCTTAGTTGCTGCCTGCCGGGAATACTTTCCGGCAGTTCCGGTTGATCAGGCTATTTTTTTAAAAAAGATGTTTATGACGAATAAAGCAAAAAATAAAACCAATCCCTTACTTAAGCTGTTTGAAACCCCTTTGGGCAATCCGCCATTCCCTGAAATTAAAGAGGAACATTATCTTCCGGCATTTAAAAAGGCCATAAAAGAAGGACTTCGGGAGATTGACAATATTGTCAATAATCCTGAAGCACCTGATTTCGGCAATACCGTGGCGGCTTTTTCTTTTTGCGGCCGACTGCTTGACCAGGTCAGCCAGGTCTTTTTTAATATTAATGGAGCAGAAACCAACCCCAGGATACAGGATATTGCCAGAAAGGTGTCGCCACTGCTTTCCGATTATGAAAATGATATTCTCTTCAATGAAAAACTGTTTGAAAGGGTAAACCAGGTATACCATCAGCGTGAGAACCTGAACCTGGAAACGGAGCAGAAGACCCTGCTGGACAAAACATGGAAAATGTTTGTCCGAAATGGGGCAGGTCTTGAAGTGGAAAAAAAGGAACGATTGCGTGGGATCTCCCGGGATCTGTCCGATCTCTCCCTTAGGTTTCAGGATAATTTGCTCGCAGAAACCAATGGATATACCCTGCACATTACCAAAGAAAAAGACCTCTCCGGCTTGCCGGATTCAGCAGTGGAGGCGGCCGCCAGGCTTGCCCGTGACAAAGGCAAAAAAGGATGGATGTTTTCTCTTCAAGCCCCAAGCTTTCTGCCGTTTATGCAATATGCCGATAACCGGGCCTTAAGGGAAGAAATTTACATGGCATTCAATACAAGATGCTATAAGGGCAATGAATACGACAACCGGGACATTGTGGTGAAAATCGCAAACCTGCGGCTGGAAAGAGCCCGCTTGCTTGGGTATTCCACCCATGCCCATTTTGTTTTGGAAGAAAGAATGGCTGAAAAGCCCGGGAAAGTCAATGCGTTTTTGCATGAACTGCTGGAAGCTGCCCGCCCTGCCGCCCTGAAAGAGCTGGAGGATGCGCAGGAGCTGGCCGAAAAAACGGGCGCAGACTTTTCCCTTCAGCCATGGGACTGGGCCTATTACTCAGAAAAGCTCCGAAAGCAACGTTTTGACCTGGACCAGGAACAGTTGCGGCCCTACTTTCAGCTGGAAAAGGTAAAGGAAGGAATATTTGAACTGACACGTAGGCTTTGGGGCCTTAAATATGAGCCAACCAGCAAAGTGCAGGTCTATCATCCGGAAGTGGAAACCTATCAGGTATTTGATGAAGATGAGCGGTTTCTGGGACTTTTGTACCTTGACTTCTTCCCCAGGGAAGGAAAAAATTCCGGCGCCTGGATGAGCACTTTCAGAGACCAGGAAAAAAGAAACGGGTCCGATATCCGCCCCCAGGTATTGGTGGTGGGGAACTTCAGCAGGCCCTCCGATACCCGCCCCTCCCTGCTTACCTTTAACGAGTTTACCACTTTTGTACATGAATTCGGGCATGCCCTGCACGGGCTGTTGTCGGATGTTACTTATCCCGATCTTTCGGGCACTTCCGTATACCGCGATTTTGTGGAACTCCCCTCTCAGCTGATGGAAAACTGGGCTTTTGAACCCGGATTTCTGAACCTTTTTGCCGAACATTACCAAAGCAGAGAAAAAATTCCTGAAGAGATGGTAGAAAAGATCATCCGAGCTAAAAATTTCAATGCCGGTTATGCCACCTTGCGACAACTCGGCTTTGGATTAAATGATATGGCTTGGCATACCCTGTCACAACCCACCAATGAAGATCCCGAAAAATTTGAGGCACGGGCCATGAAGCCTGCTGCTCTTTTGCCCAGGATAAACAATACCATGATGAGTGCCTCCTTTGCTCATATCTTTGCCGGAGGGTATGCAGCAGGGTATTACGGTTATAAATGGGCCGAAGTGCTGGATGCAGACACTTTCCAGGCATTTAAGGAAAAAGGGATCTTTGACAGGGAAACCGCCCGGGCTTTTTGTGAACACATCCTTTCCAAAGGTGGCAGCGAGCACCCCATGACACTTTATAAGCGGTTTCGTGGCAAGGAACCCTCAATTGAACCCCTGTTGGAAAGGGAAGGACTTAAGTAAACTATTTTAAGTATTTTTGAAAACCCGGCAATTCATTTTTCCGGAACAGATAAAAACCCAATGTCCGTTTTATAATGAAAATATTATTATTAGGAGCCGGGGGCAGGGAACATGCCCTGGCATGGAAAATATCCGAAAGTCCCCTGTGTAGCCAATTGTATATTGCCCCGGGAAATGCCGGTACCGCCCTTTGCGGGGAAAATATCGCCCTCTCCCTTAATGATTTTGAAGCCATTGGTGATTTTGTAAAATCCCAAAACCTGGAAATGGTGGTGGTTGGTCCTGAAGAACCTCTTGTTAAAGGCATCGTAGATTACTTTTCGGATAAACCTGGTTTGAAAGAAGTGATGTTTGTCGGACCGCCGGCAGCAGGGGCTAGCCTGGAAGGATCCAAGGCTTTTGCCAAAGCCTTTATGCAGCGCCATAACATCCCCACGGCAGCTTACCGGGCCTTTACCAAAACCGAACTGGAAGAAGGAAAATCTTTTTTACGCAACCTGGCAGCTCCATATGTGCTCAAAGCCGATGGGCTGGCCGCAGGAAAAGGGGTGGTGATTTCAAACAGCATAGAGGAAGCGGAAAAAACCCTGGAAAAAATGCTCCGCGACGACCTGTT
>SKVW01000158.1 GCA_007129255.1 Bacteroidales bacterium | reverse complement strand
GAAAAAAATTTACTTTGTTTCCGATTGTCATTTTGGCATTCCCGACCATGCCGGCAGTCTTGCAAGGGAAAAATTACTGGTAAAATGGTTGGAAGAGGTTTCAACCGATGCGCAGGAGATTTTCCTGATGGGAGATATTTTCGATTTCTGGTTTGAATACCGCAGCGTGGTTCCAAAGGGTTATGTCCGTCTTTTGGGGAAGCTTGCCGAATTAACCGATAAGGGCCTTCCCATCCATTATTTTACCGGCAACCATGATATGTGGGTGTTTGATTATTTTGAAAAAGAAATGGGGCTGATCATGCATCGCAAACCTGTTGAAAGGGTTTACAACGATCAGGCTTTTTTTATTGGCCATGGCGATGGCCTAGGTCCCGGGGACCGGGGATATAAAATCATGAAAAGCATTTTCTCCTGCCGGGTTTGTCAGAAATTATTTTCATTTATCCACCCGGGTTTTGGCACCGGCATGGCCCTTTATTTTTCCAAAAAGTCCAGGTTGTCCAAAGCAGGTTCTGATGAAGTGTTCTTAGGCGAAGAAAAGGAACGGCTGATTACTTTTTGCAAAAACAAACTCAAAGAAAAACATTTCGATTATTTTATTTTCGGCCACCGCCACCTTCCCCTGGATATTGAAGTGGCGCCGGGATCAAGGTATATTAACGCCGGCGACTGGATTACCTATTATTCTTACGTGGTCTTTGACGGGGAAAAGCTGGAATTGAAAAATTACCGTTAGGAATCTATTCTGAAAAATTACCGGCTCTTTGGGCAAAGTAGCCCTTTGATTTTTTTAAAAGATCAACATTATTGCTTTCGGATGGAAGAATCCTCAATTATCCAAGATCCGGCACCCGGATGGAAAAAGTGGTACCAGCTTCTTTCGTTGAAATGAAACTGACACTTCCTTTCAAATATTTCTCCGTAAGCAGTTTGATACTGTATGTTCCCCAACCGCGTCCATGACCTTTGGTGGAGAAAGTCTTCTGGAAAAGCAGCAATTGAATGTCTTCGGGAATATGCTGACTGTTTGAGACGGAAATAACAACCTCTGCTGAGCGGGGATCAAAATCCTGCCGGATTTGGATTTTGTCTTTGGGTGGCCCGGCTTCAAAAGCGTTTTTTACCAGATTGATGAGTACCTGTCGCAGCAGGGTACGGTCGGTTTTTATGGTAAGCCCCTCACCTTTGGTTTCTACTTTTTTGTGCTGAAATTTTTTCAGGTTTTGCAGGGATTCAATCGCTTCTTCCATCAGATCCCATGTATTCACTTCCCTTGGCTGTAACTGAAGGGTCCGGGATTCGGCCGTGGTGATCAGCTTATAAGACCGGATCTCATCAGCCAGCCGTCTGGAAACATCCTGGATGATTTTTTTGGCTTCCTCCCGGGGCATCTCATCAAACAATTCATTGAGTCCCATCATAATGGCCGAGGTGTTTTGTATGTCGTGCAGGAAAATATTTTCCAGCATGTACCTGGCTTTGCGATCGCTGATGTTTTCTATGGCACAGAAAATAAAATCTTCATTGTTGTGGCGAAAAGGCCTGGTTTGCACATTCAGGATCAGGTCTTCTCCGTTTTCGAGAGATATTACACATTCTCCCTGGTTCTTTTTCCCTTCTTCGCTTTCCGTGATTGAATTGGCAAGGCCGCAAACCTTACAATAGGCAGTAGAACCGCAACCAAATTGCCCGTTAACAATATGTGCGCAGTCAAGGCATTCGCCCGGACGAAGACCCATCAGCCGATCCGGATTGTTTTCTCCCTTTTCCCCGGGCAGATCCTTGTTTATATAAATGACCTGACGGGCATCGTTTACGATCAGCAATATCAGCGGAACATCTTCCAATAGCTCCGAAAAGTAGGGACTGTGAATAATATCGGCGGCCTGCCGGTCAATTTTTTTAGTGTTGTATCGGGTGGAAGGATCGAACATGACAAGAATTCCCGGGATTAAATTTTTGACAAATGTATAAAAACATTTTGTTTTGGGTAAATGGTTTTACAAAACCAAAGGCATTCATCTGTTTATAATTTGATTAGTCCGGGTAAATACCTGTTCCAGCCATGCGGGAATACATCGCAATTAACTTTTCTTTGTTGGTTGACCTTCTGTTTTCCAGGTAATCACTTTTCTGTGGGTTTAAAAGTTAATAAGGGATGTTGCATGGGAAAATTTTGGTTACGGGCGGATTAAGAAAATTCAGGTATGCAAGGAATGGAGAAGGGGTATAAAAAAAGGGTACCCCGTCATTCGGGATACCCTGTGAAGTAATAAAAACTTATTTTAAACGATTTTCTCCATCATGTCCACAACGCGGGCGGCATAACCGTATTCATTGTCGTACCAGGATAGGATTTTTACAAAATTATCTTCCAGTACCTGCGTCATCTGTGAATCAAACACGGAAGAACTTGGGTTTCCGATGATATCCGAAGAGACGATGGGGTCGGTGCAATATTCCAGTATCCCTTTCATAGGACCTTCTGCGGCTTTTTTTACTGCCTGGTTTATTTCTTCCTTTGTTACGTTTTTCTCCAGCTCAACGGTAAGGTCCACAACCGATCCATCGGGCGTGGGAACACGCATGGCAAATCCGTCCAGTTTCCCTTTCAGTTCGGGAATGACCAGCCCAACTGCTTTTGCTGCGCCGGTGGTGGTGGGGATGATCGACATGGCTGCTGCCCTGGCACGACGAAGGTCTTTATGGGGTGCATCCAAAGTAACCTGATCGTTGGTATAAGAGTGGATGGTGTTCATCAGGCCACGCTTAATCCCAAATTTATCCTGCAATACTTTGGCTACAGGGGCCAGGCAGTTGGTGGTGCAGGATGCATTGGAATAAATCTGATTTTCGGGTTTGATGTCTCCTTCATTTACACCCAGCACAACGGTAGCATCTACATCGTCAGGACTTTTTGAAGGCACACAAAGGATCACTTTTTTGGCACCTGCCTGCAAGTGCTTGCTGATCTTTTCCCGGTCACGAAAAACACCGGTAGCTTCAACAACCACATCAATTCCATGTTCTTTCCAGGGAAGATTGGCAGGGTCTTTTTCTGCAAATACCCGTATCTTTTTCCCGTTCACAATAAGGTTTTCACCTTCAGATTCTACAGTGCCGGGAAACTTCCCATGCACGGAGTCGTATTTGAGAAGATGCGCCAAAGTGGCACTATCGGTTAGGTCGTTTACGGCAACGATTTCAATATTATCCCTCTCCTGGGCCGCCTTCAGCGTCAATCTCCCAATACGGCCAAATCCATTAATTGCTGCTTTAATTTTTCCCATAATTTATCTTATTTTTAGTTTTGAAAAAACGAAACGTAAAGTTAATAAAAATTGAGATAATTTAAACCTTCCAGGTGTTAATTTTGCGCCTTGTTAATGGGCAGACCGCTGTGTAAATACTTTTAAAACAAAAAATCCTGCTTTTGTTAATACAATACCATTATTCAATAAATTTGCGGAAAATTGATCCATCATAAAATGAAAGAAATTCCGGAACTTCTTGAGAGGGTTTATTTGGGAAACACCATAGGAGATTATGCCCTTTTCGTATTGATCATCATACTGGGCGTTATTTTAAAGCCTTTTATTTCCAGAATTTCCAACAAGCTCCTTTTTCGCCTCTTCAAAAAATATGCAGAAGATGTTCCGGTAGAAAAATTCCAGAAATTACTGCATAAGCCTGTCAGTTATACCCTGATGCTTTTGTTCATCTTTTTGGCCCTTTCACATCTCCAGTTTCCTCCGCAATGGGAGCTGGCACCAAAAGATGAGTTTGGGCTGCATCTATTGTTAAATCGCTTATATCTGGTTTTGCTTTATTCCGGATTTATCTGGATTGCATTGCGCCTGGCTGATTTTATCAAACTTGTTATGATTTCCAGGGCAGGAAAAAAGGAAGATAAGTATACCGGGCAGATCGTTCCGTTTTTTGTAGATACTATCAAGTTGATAATTGTTGTTTTCGGGGTTTTGGTGATCCTGGGTTCTATCTTTGGTGTGAATGTGGGTACGTTGGTTGCCGGCCTTGGCATTGGTGGGCTGGCCATTGCCCTGGCTGCCCGCGAAACCCTGGAAAACCTGCTTGGCTCTTTTACCATTTTCCTGGATAAACCTTTTGTGGTTGGCGATTTGGTTAATGCTTCCGGCATTACCGGGGTAGTGGAAAATGTCGGCTTTCGCAGTACACGGCTAAGAACTCTTGATAAAAGCTATGTAACCCTGCCCAATAAAAAAATGGTGGACTCTGAACTCGATAACCTGAGCCTGCGGACTTCCCGCAGGAGCAATTTTACAGTAGGATTGACTTATGATACCGGTATTGATCAAATGAAAGCCATCGTAAAAGACATACAGGATTATGTTGATAACCATCCCAATACCAACCAGGACGGGAGAGTCCGCTTTAAAGAGTTTGGCAGCAGCAGTCTGAACATTATGGTGATGTATTTCGTGGATACCATGGACTGGACTACTTACCTGGATGTAAAGGAAGAGATCAATTACCGTATTATGGAGATAGTAAAAACCCATGAAGCCAGTTTTGCTTTTCCTTCTACCAGCGTGTACATTGAAAAAAACAACCCTGCTAATTAAAGACCGGATTGGGATATCTTATCACAAAACATTATTAATTTTGCAGGGTATAAAATATAAAGCAACTGCAATCAGTTATTATTACTAAAAAACCAAGTGTAAAAAACAGCCGATGTTAAATTTCATTTTATTACAGGTTCAAGTAGGAGCAGAGGGTCAGCTTGCTGACACCCTTGACCAGGCCGTTGCCGGCCCCGCCCAGGAAACATTAACCATCTGGAGCCTTGCATTAAAGGGCGGTTTGGTAATGATCCCTTTAGCCATTTTATCAGTGGTGGCCATTTATATTTTTATTGAGCGTTACATGGCCATCAGCCGCGCTTCCAATGAAGAAACCAACTTCATGAACAACATCCGGGATTTTATTCACGACGGGCGTATTGATTCAGCCAAAT
>SKVW01000066.1 GCA_007129255.1 Bacteroidales bacterium | reverse complement strand
TTTTAAATTCAACCATGTTTTTTACGGACGGCTTTAGGCAGTATTCCCGTTTATGTTTATCAAAACATTCCTGCAGCCATTTCTCCGGGACATATTTCAGATTGCCTTTGGTGTAGCAGGCCCGATTTGCCCTTTCCAGCAGGTGATCATCCAGATCGGTGGCGATCAGCTGTAATTCCGCTTCAGGGAAATCTGTTGCAATTTCATATTTCCAAAGAATAGCCAGGCTGTAGGGCTCTTCACCCGAGGCACATCCGGCAGACCAGCAACGTAAAGGGCGGTTCCCCTCTGATGCATTGAAGACCAGCTCCGGCAACAACTTTTCCTTAAGCAATTCCCAGGATTTATAATCCCTGAAAAACCTGGATATACTGATGCGCATCATTTCATCCAAAAAGGCCCACTCTTCCGGGTGGGTCTCCAGAACCTGCCGGTATTGCTCATGCCCTTTGAGTCCGTACTTCTCCATGCGCTCCCTTATTCGCCGGCAAACTTGCTTTTTAACCTTCCTGTAACCCTCCCATCTTCTTCCCAGCCTGGGAAGGGCCCATTGCAAAAATTCCACACAATTATTCAGTTGGGGTTTCTTCATGGTTTTTTCTCAGTCAAAAAGTTGAGAACAACACTTATTTTTCGGAAAAATGCCGTTTCGTTTTAAATTTAGGAATTTTATGCGTTTTTGCTCCCGGGATATCTAAATTATTTTGCAATGAAATCGTTTATATGTGTTAAAGGTCGGATGTTACCCGTGACTTCTGAACAGGCAGGTTTTTTGGGCTTTTATCGGCAGCTTTATGGTTCCGGGTTTCGTTTTTTACACATATGCCGAAATAAAAAAGATCCTGTCCTGAAGTTTTTTTAAAAAATCAATGCCTTTCTTAATTGGTTAGTTACTTTGTTTTTTATACATTTACGGGCTACAAAACAACTATGCTTATCATTAAAAAAACTACCAATCAACATGAAGGAAAAATTACCATTCTCCATAACGGGAAAATCGTTGTGGATTGCTTTATTTATGGTGTTTGTAAGTACCCAACTCTATGGGCAAACACCTAAAATCAATTTCGGGGCAGAGAGAAGCCTGACAGAAGTTACTGAGAACAATTTCGAGACCACCCGCATTCAGCTTTCCTTTGAAGGGCTGAACTATTTGAATGTGGAGACCCGCGAAGGCACCTTTACCGAACTGATCATGCCACGCGGTTACAGTGTAGGAGAGCTGGGTACCCCAAAACTTCCCGCTTCAAAAAAACTGGTTGAAATCCCTTTCGGAGCAGAGGTAAGCGTAAAAGTAACAGCTTACACCACCGAAGAGTACCGCCTTTCCGATTTTGGGGTGGAGCACCCCCTGATGCCGGTACAACCCTCCCTCAGGAAGGATCAGGATGTTAATGAGGTTCCTTTTGAGTATGTGCCTGAAAAGTACAGCAAAAGGTCGTATATTGAACCTGAACTGGCATCTGTTGAAGTACTGGGTGTAATGCGCGGACAAAGGCTTGGGCGCCTTACCGTGGCACCTGTGCAATACAATCCTTCCGAAGGCACCATCAGGGTTTACAACAACATAGAACTGGAGATTCAATACAGCGGATCGGACCAGGCCCTGACCAACTACATCAAGGCCTCTACCTATTCGCCTTATTTTGACGTGGTTTACAACCGGGTGATCAACCCGTTTGGTTACCGTGATGTATTTGACGATCATCCCGATCTGACCAAATACCCCATCAAAATGGTGATCGTTTCCCATCCCGATTTTGAGGAAACCCTTGAGCCTTTTATTGAGTGGAAAACCATGCAGGGTTTTGAAATCATCGAAGGCTATACCGATGATATCGGCAGCACCCCTTCGGCCATCCAAACCTTTATCCACGACCAGTACAATGCCGGTACCCCGGAAGATCCTGCTCCCACCTTTGTTATTGTGGTGGGTGACCCCGGCAAGCTTCCGGCTTCTGCTACCGGAAGTGCTTCCGGAAGGGTTACCGATTTGTATTATGCCTCTGTTGACGGGGACTATTTCCCGGAAATTTATATCGGCAGGCTATCGGCACGCAATGTGCAGGAACTGCAAAACCAGCTGGACAAGATCCTTTATTACCAGAAATATGAATTTACCGACCCATCCTATCTGAACGATGTAACCCTGATCGCAGGGGCAGATGGCACCTGGAACCCCCGCATCGGACAGCCCACCGTTCACTATGGCACCGATAACTATTTCAATGCCGCACATGGCTTTGCAAACGTCAATGCCTACCTTGACAGTTATACCGGTTGCTATGATGAGGAGCGCATATCTGTGAGCCTGATCAACTTTACGGCCCACTGCTCTTCCACAAGCTGGGCGAGTCCTACCCTGAGTGTAACCGATGTACACAACATGACCAATACCGGGAAATATCCCCTGGCCATTGGCAATTGCTGTCAGAGTGCCCTTTTCAGCCATGCCGAAAGTATTGGAGAAGCCTGGGTGAGGGCCGAGGAAAAAGGGGCCGTGGCTTATATTGGTTCGGCACCCAATACCCATTGGTTTGAAGACTTTTACTGGGCCGTTGGGGCATTCCCTATACAGGGAAACAACAATGGTTACGTGCCTACCACTGACGAAACCACCCTGGGTGCTTATGACGCCCCCTTTGTTTCGGATTACCTGGCTGTGGCATCCACCAAGTTTGTGGGCAACCTGGCCATTACTGAAGCCCATCTGCAAAATTACCCCACCCACTCCAATGTACAATGGTACTGGGAAGGCTATCATACTTTTGGAGATCCCTCAACGGTGATCTACCTTACCGAAGGAGAAGAAAATGACGTAACCCATATGCCCATTGTGCCCATCGGTCTGGACACCTATACCGTGGAAGCCCTGCCCGGCTCTTATGTGGCCATTTCCATGAACGGGGTGTTGCACGGAGCTGCTTTTGTTGATGGCACAGGAGAAGTGGATGTGCCCATCGACCCAATCCTGGACGGAGGAGACGTGACCATTGTGGTGACCAAACCCCAGTACATTCCCTACGTCGAAGAAGTGCCGGCCGCAGCGCTGGAAGGACCCTATGTTGTGATGGACGAATACCTGATCAACGATCCCGGGCAAACCGGCAATGCCAACTACGGGGAAGCCTTTACCATTGACCTGACCCTGAAAAATGTGGGTGCCGACCCTGTGAGCGAAGTAACGGCAACCCTGGCAGGTGAGGACGAATATATTTCCCTTCTGGATGGAGGTACCCCGGTTGAGTTTGACGGCATGGATGCCGGAGAAACCGGAAACACCTCCACGGTAGAAGATGCTTTCAGCTTTGAAGTCAGCATGAATGTGCCCGACCAGCACCAGGCCACCTTTATTCTGACCGTTAGCGACGGGGAAGAAGAGTGGACCTCCAACCTGAGGATCACTGCCAATGCTCCGGTGTTTAGCATTGACCCCAACTACGTTTTGGACGACAGTGAGGGTGGAGACGGAAACGGCCGTCTGGATCCCGGTGAAACAGGAACCCTTACTTTTACTGTTATCAACCATGGCCATGCCACCGCCCTGAACCCGGTGATACAAATGGACGGAAACTCCCCTTACCTTACCATTGAGCAAAACGAGCTGGATCTGGATCCCATTCCTGCAGGAGATACTGTTGAAGTGGTTTACACCGTAAGCGCCCATGAAGCCTCTCCCGAAGGAACCCCGGTTGACCTGAACCTTGTTATTGAAGACGGCTATTGGTTCGAAACCGAAACCCTGTTGATCATCGGGCAGGTTCCGGAACTGGTTATTGGAGACGGCACCGATGTTCCCTCACAGTTCCCTTTTTACAATTATTATAAGGCCAACCGCACCCAGATGCTTTATCGGGCCGGCCAAATCGGGGAAGGAGATAAAACCATCACCGAGCTGGGGATGGAACTCGTGCATGCCACCTCAACTTCACAACATCAGGTGTTGCCCAATTTCAAGATCATGATCAAAACCACCGATATGGAGTCATTGGGGACTTCCTACGTCAACATGGATGATGCCGTGGTGGTATTTGATGAAGAAAACCACCAGATGCCCACCGAAACCGGATGGCATGTATTTGATATCGACAACTACGAATACGATGGCAGCAGCAACCTGATCATTGAGATCATCTGGGGAATGCTGGATACCTGGTGCAGCTTTGGAGACCATTACCGGGTAAACGGTACCACCATGGAGTCTACCCGGGTGGTATACGGACGCAGCGACACCAGTCCAAGCCCGCCCTATACAGGCAACTCCAACATCCTGCCCAACCTCTTCATGGCATTTGCTGCCGAAGAAACCGAGGAGGTAAGGGAACTCAGTTTCCTGGTAAAGGATGAAGAAGATAACATCCTGGAGAATGCAGGCATTACCATCGGTTCGCTGACCAAACACACCGGAGAGGAAGGAACCACTTATTTTAACCTCATGCCCGGAACCTATCATTTCAAGGCTGCCAAAGCCGGTTATTTCCCCTTTGAAGACGATGTGCTGCTTGAAGAAGACTTAACCATTGAAGTGATCCTTTCTGCAGAGGAGCTTTATACCGTTACCTTTAATATTGAAAACCAGGATGGGGAAACCGTGGAAAACGCAATGGTAACCCTTGATGGAACTGAAAATGAGCCGGGAGACTATGTGTTTGCAGACATGGAGCCGGGTACGTATTCTTACCTGATTGAAAAGGAAGGATATTTCGAATACAGCGGTTCATTGACCATAACCGATGAGGACGTCATCATGGATGTGACCCTGGAGTATGATGATACCGGCCTTGCGGAAGTTTCGGAGTTTAAACTGGAGGTATATCCCAACCCCACCCGTGGATTGCTCAATGTGCGCCTTCAGGCTCCCGGAGATGAAGCCAAAGTAACGCTGTTGAATTACCAGGGACAGCTTATCAGTTCCAAACAGGTAAGCCTTGGCGTGGGTCAGAACGACCTGCAGTTCAACCTGGACGGCTTTGCCCCCGGTATATACTACCTGAGGGTGAATACCGCCAAAGAGATCAAAATCGAGAAAATTATTCTTCAATAAATGAAACCAAA
>SKVW01000132.1 GCA_007129255.1 Bacteroidales bacterium | reverse complement strand
CTTCGGCTATTTCGATGATCTGACGGGAGGATTCCTCCGAGCCAAAATAGATGGTGGCCCCCACGGCCACCGCACCCAGGTTCCAGGCTTCCTCCACGGTGCCGAACAGGATCTGATCATACTTGTTGGGATAGGTCATCAGCTCGTTGTGGTTGATCTTAACGATAAACGGGATGCGGTGGGCGTATTTGCGCGATACGGCCGCCAGCACCCCGAAGGTGGAAGCCACCGCATTGGCGCCGCCTTCAATGGCCAGGTTCACAATATTTTCAGGATCAAAATAGATGGGATTGGGTGCAAACGATGAGCCGGCAGTATGCTCAATCCCCTGGTCAACAGGCAATATGGAAACATAGCCCGTGCCGCCCAGGCGCCCGTGATCAAATAGCTGCTGCAGGCTGCGCAGCACTTTGGGATTGCGGTTGGTTTGCGACACCACCCGCTCTATAAAGTCAGGCCCGGGGGTGTGAAGGTGAGTCCTGGATACTGTTTTACTCTGGTGATTCAACAAATAATCGGCCTTGTCTCCAAGCAATTCTTTAATGGTTTGTTTACTCATGGCATCTTTGGTTTTTTTGGATTAAACTTTCCGTTGGTTTAATTATCGCAATGTTTGTTCAGGACCGAACCGGAAGGGCCTGCAGGGATCAGCACCCCGGGAAGGAGCAGGGAATGAGCGGAAAAAACAAAGGTTGCATCCCCGGTTTCCGGTTTCCTGTCGCATAAATTTAATCAAAATTCACCAATTGCCCGTGCGAAGAAAGGATAATTGTTTGTTAAAAAAAGAAAAACCCAGGAATAAGGCAGAAAAGAATTATTCCCTGCTGTCATTTCTAAAGAGCTCTTCTTTGAGTACACCGTATGCATCAAATCCTTTGCGGGAGGTAAAGAACAGGGAAAGGGAGACACTGGCGGCCACCGCGGTAAAAATGGCCAGCATGATGGCGATCTGGTATTTGATGGCCGTGTCGGGTGAGGCCCCGCCCAGGATCTGCCCGGTCATCATGCCCGGCAAAAACACCACGCCCATGGTGGCCATATTGGCCAAAAAGGGGCGAAGGGCGGCCAGCAGCGATTCCCTGAAAAAGGGATACAGGGCTTCCCATTGGCCGGCACCCAGGGCCAGTAAATAATGATAGCGTTTTTTTTCCTTGCGCAGGGCCTGGAAAAAATGAGAAATGCCCACAATAACGCTGTGCAGGGAGTTGCCCAGCAGCATGCCTCCGACCACCACCAGCAGTTGTGCCGTGAGCAGGTTGTCGGGGTTGACGATCACCCCGGTAAAATAGATCAGTACCCCACCGGCCCCGATCAGGTAGGCCGCAAAAACCGGCAGGAAGAAGTGACGAAATTTCAGTCCGCTGTTCATGATGGCCGACCCGCAGGCAAACACCACCATCAGCAGTACCCATCCCACATTGATCCAGGGGTTGTCCCATTCAAACAGATAAATGAGCAGGATGGATACCAGGAAAAGCTGCGCGGTCATGCGTCCTACCGAAACAAACATTCCTGTTACGATTCTCAGGCGCAGCCAGAGCGAAAGCCCCAGGGGGATCAAAAGCAGGGCAAAGCCAAGCAACAGGCGGACCAATGCAATATCGGGTGCAGCTTCCATCAGCGACTGAGTTTAATGGTTTGAAAACCCTGTTCATGCCAAAGCGGGTCGTGGGATACCACCACCAGGGTAGCGTGCTCCAGGCCGGTAAAGTGCTCCACCATCAGGGATTTCAGGTTTTGGTCCAGGGCAGAGGTGATCTCGTCCAGCAGGTAGATCTTGCGTTGCAGCAACAGGGTAATGATGATGGCCACCCGTTGAAGCTCTCCCCCTGAAAGGTTTTCAAGATCAGCCTCCAGGGTGCTTTCAGGCAACCCGAAATGTTCCAGCAGTTCCACGGCTTTTTCCCGGCTGTAGGAGAGGTCCTGGTTTTGTTTGAAAGAAAAGATCTCCCGGATGAAAGCCTCCACCCGGCCGCGGCCCAGCTGCATATCCTGGCTCACATAGGCCATTTTCCGGCGCATGGCCCATACATTCCTGTGGTTGAGCACCTCTCCCTCAATGCAAACCGTTCCGCTATCGGGCCGTACCAGCCCCAGGATTAACCGCAATATGGTACTTTTGCCCGTACCGGATTCCCCCTCTATGAGCAATCGTCCTCCGGAAGGAACTTTTACCGACAGGTCTTTCAAAAGTGGCTGGGAACCAAAATGCAGGTTGATATCCTTTAATTCCAGCATGCTCATATTAATATTACAGGCTTTTGCAGGCTAAATTAAGAATTAGTTGGGTTATTCTGCAAAAATAGCCAGCTTTAACCTTTTAATAACCTTTAGCCATCCCTTGAAATAATGCAGGCAACCAACCGACCTGATCAATAAACCCTTCGCAAATAAGCCAAAAATCTTTGGCTGCCTTTTTTTCTGATTGAAAACATCAAAATATTTCATTTATTGGAAAATGTTAAAAAAGAAAAAGAAAGGTAAAGTTTGAAAAAGCCGATTTGATTTTTGGGTGGGTATTCCGTATATTTGATATAGATGTATTGATTAAAAAATAACAAAGAAAGGGAAGATCCAATGAAAGCGAGAAGCGTTATCATTAATTTATTGATTGCCGTTACCGGGGGTGTAATTGCCGTTTTTGCATACACCAGCCTGGACCATTCCAACACAAACCATAATTATGCCGGAGTGCAGGCCACACCTGCCTGGGAAGCCAACCTGCCGGATGATTTTGATCCCGACAACCTGGACTTTACCTATGCCGCCGAGCGGACGATTCACGGGGTGGTGCATGTTAAAACCCTTCGCGAGAGGGAAAGAAGAGAGATCCAGGATCCTTTTGATTTCTTTTTCGGGCCCAGAGATCAGGAAGAGCCTGAGCCGGAATTAGGTTTTGGCTCAGGAGTAATTGTTACCGATGACGGATACATTGTTACCAACTACCATGTAATTCAGGAAGCCGATGAAATTGAGGTGACCCTGCACGACCAGCGCACTTTTACTGCTGAGGTGATAGGAGAAGACCCCAATACCGATATCGCCATGCTGAAAATTGAAGCCAATAACCTGAACTATATTCCTTTCGGGAACTCAGATGAACTGCGCATAGGCGAATGGGTGCTGGCCGTAGGCAACCCCTTTGGACTGACCTCATCGGTTACCGCTGGTATCATCAGCGCCAAGGAACGTACCCTTGGGGTGCTGCGGGAAGGGGAGATGCCCATGGAGTCGTTTCTGCAAACTGATGCTGCTGTTAACGTGGGCAACAGCGGGGGCGCTTTGGTCAACCTTAAAGGAGAACTGGTGGGCATTCCCACCCTCATTGTTTCTCCCACCCGTACCCATATCGGAACAGCTTTCGCCGTACCCGTTACCCTTGTAAGGAGTGTTAAGGAAGACATCATGGAGTTTGGTGAGGTAAGAAGGGGCGTGCTGGGAGTTTCCATTATGGAAGTGACTTCCGAGCTGGCGGATGAGGAAGGCCTGCCCGAACTTGATGGCGTTTTTATTGAAGGTACTGTTGACGGAGGAGCGGCCGACCAGGCCGGCATCCAACCAGGAGACGTGATCCTGAAGGTAGGCGGGAATACGGTGAACAGCACCGGGGAGTTGCAGCAGGAAGTACGTCGCCACCAGCCCGGCGAAAGCATTACCATAACCCTGAGAAGAAACGACAGGGAAATGGAGGTATCCGCCACCTTGCTGGGCATGGAAGAACACCGGGAGCTGCTGAGGCAGCAGGAAGAAGAACTGCTTGGGGCTACCCTGCGCATGGTACCTGAAGAAATCCAGGAACGGCTGAACCTGCCTCACGGGGTACAGATTGTTGAGCTGGAACCCGGCGAACTGCAGGCAGCAGGGGTCAGGGAAGGCTTTATCATTCTGGCCATCAACAACCAGCGGGTAAGAGAACCCGGAGATGTGGTGCGCCTCCTGCAAGACTATACAGGCAACGTTTTCCTGGAAGGAGTGTATCCCGACGGCACCGGGGCCATGTACGGGCTCAGCCTGTAATGGTAACAAAAAATTAAAAGAAGGGTAACTGAAAACCCCAGTTGCCCTTCCTTTATTCAAAACCCCATGCCGCAGTAAGAAAATAAAGGCCAAAGCCAAAACTCCATTCTGGCAGCAAGCATAAGACAATTAAAGGTAGACAGGGAAAAACCGATCCCGCTTTAATCCGGGCCGCCCCCTGTTTTGCCAGAAATGGGTCTTTTACGCAGAGCCGGAGATTTTGGATTTCAAATGTAATAGGACCCATGCTTATGATTCCTGAAGGAATGCATACGTAATTGCAAATACCTGAACAATGATCGTGTTGGTTTTTGGATTGCCGGCAACGGGCAAAACCACTTTTTGCAAATCCCTGAAAAAGGAACTTGATGCCCGGCACTTGAATACGGACCGGGTAAGGGAAAAAATAGGCCTGAAAGGACGTTATGATGCAAGCTCGAAACAAAAGGTTTACGATGCCCTGACAGATCAGGCCCAAAAGGCACTTCAGCAAGGTGAAAATGTAATTATTGACGGCACCTTTCATAAAAAAGAAAGAAGACAACAGGTTGTTGACCTATCCGGAAAAACCGGACACCGGCTTTATTTAATTGAAATGAAAGCCAGGGAAAGCACCATCCGTAAACGACTTCAAAAAAGCCGCACCCACAGTGAGGCAGATTTTGAAGTGTATGAAAAAATAAAAAGCACTTTTGAAGATTGTTCAATCCCCCATCTGCAGCTATGGACCGACACGCTTTCAATGGAAGAAATGATCTCTAAAACCAGGGAATGGATGTATGAACAATGAACAGATCCAGGCATTGATTGACAATTGCGGGCTTCCCGACACCTGCCATCATCCGGCATTAAAGGAAACCCATATATCATGGGTTGTTTTAACCGATCATTACGCCTTCAAAATAAAACGACCGGTAAAATATTCATTCCTGGATTTCTCTTCCCCGGAGAAACGGAAGTTTTTTTGTCATGAAGAATTGAAACTGAATAAACGCCTTGAGCCGGAAATGTACCTGAAAGTGATACCGGTCACCCATAAAATGATTGGTAAAAGCCCGGAAGAATCCCGTGGAAAAGTCATTGACCATGCCCTGCAAATGAAGCGGATGGACAATGAAAAAGAAATGATCAGGATGCTGCAGGAAGGGAAGGTTAACCGGGAACATATCCATAAGCTGGCAAAAAAAACAGCCGCTTTTCACCGGCAGGTCAAATCCGTAAACAAACCGTTTGATACCGGTAAATTCCAGGAAATGTATGCCGACATACAAACATTGATCCCTTACCTGAAAGAAAAAGAAAAAGGGACGGAATGGGTCCGGAAAATCAACCATTGCGTAAAGCGATCAGAAGATTACCTGCAGTCTGAAAAAGCGTTTTTAAAGCAGCGGGTTGACCATGGGTTTCAAAGAGATTGCCACGGAGATCTGAATGCCACCAATATTTTCCTGTATGATGACCCGGTAATATTTGATTGTATTGAATTTAACAAAGATTTTCGCTACATTGATGTATTGAACGAAATTGCCTTTCTGGGTGTGGACCTTGATTTTTTTGATAAAACGGATCTGTGTGAATTGCTTTACCAGGATTACTGTTCCTTTTCGGATCAAGCTGACAATGCAAAAAACCGGCGATTATTCAGCTATTACAAAAGTTACCGGGCCAATATAAGGGCAAAAGTTAACCTGATTCAGTCCAGAAAAACAGACCTTGAGGATAAGGAAAACGCCCTGTCAGACGCATTTCAGTATATCGGTCTGATGGAAAAATATTTGAATCAGGCCATGGTTTAATGGAAATCTAAAAATTAATTTCCGGTTGCCGGCTTATTCCCTCTTAATCTTATGAGGATAAAAGAACGGCGAGAATAAAAGGCTGCCTTTTCAACTTTTGACTTCCTCACATGTAAAAAAGTGCCGCCCGTTCTGAATTAAAACCCACCAATTGCACACTCCTTTAACGGTGGAGTCTTATCTTTTTCAGTGGTGCAATGAATTGAATTATTTTTAATATTTTTGGCACCAAACACAAGGTTACCGCATTTTTTTTTAATCTCAAAACCTGCCTCATGAAACCCTCCCAACCCTGCCTGTTCTGGCTGTTGCTCATCCTGGTCAGTGCACATTCCATGGCCCAGCCTCCAGAAGCTTTTAATTATCAAGCCATTTTGCGCGATGCTTCCGGAGAACTATTCTCCAACGAAACGGTGGAGTTGGAAGTCGCCCTGATAAAAGATACCCCCGAAGGAGAAGCCGTATTCACAGAAATCCATTCCACCCAGACCAATGAATTTGGTTTGATCAACCTGCAAATCGGGTCGATCCAGTCCCTTGAAAATATTCCATGGAGCGCCCATACATTTTTTATCCGGATAAAGGTGAATGGTGACCTTATGGGTGTAAGCCAGCTGTTAAGCGTACCTTATGCTTTGCAGGCACATACCTCGGCCGATGCTTTCAGCGGAAATTACGATGACCTTGAAAACCTTCCCGATTTAAGCGATATGGTCGGGGCCACTGATCCCCAGGAAGGGGATATGCTGTACTATTCAGGGCAGGAGTGGGAATCCATCCCCCTGGGAGAAGAAGGGCAGATCCTGAGTATTATCGGCGGAATACCGCAATGGTCCTCTGTTTCGGAACCGGGAACGGTAACGGATATCGATGGTAATGTTTATTCCACAGTTATTTTTGGCAACCAGGAGTGGATGGTCGAAAACCTGCGCACCACACGCTACAATAACGGAGATGAGATCCCAACCGGGCTGGATAATACCGAATGGGGCAATACCACCCAGGGTGCTTTTGCCGTGTTTGACCACCAGCACGACGATGCCGGGGGCATTGACTCTGAAGCCGAAATGACGGAAGCCTACGGCAAACTCTATAACTGGTATGCCACCACCGATGAAAGGGGCCTTTGTCCCTCAGGCTGGCAGGTACCCTCCGATAATCACTGGACTTTCCTGCGCGACTATCTCCTTGACAATCATCCCGAACATGATGAGGACAACCTTGGCAATGCACTGAAATCCTGCCGGAGGGTAAACTCACCCCTGGGCGGCGACTGCGACACAGAAGAACATCCCAGGTGGGATGAAGACGACTGGACCGGGGATGACCATTATGGCACCGATGATTTTGGATTTGGAGGCCTTCCCGCAGGAAGCCGACACAACAGCGGTTTTTATTATGGCATCGGCATGGGCGGCTACTGGTGGTCTTCTTCCCAGAATACACCTGAAACTGCCTGGTACCGGGGACTCTTCTATAACTACGGAGGCCTGAACCGTGACGGGAACTTCGACAAAGCCGACGGCTTTAGCGTGCGGTGTGTAAGGCTGCTGGAATGATCTGCTTTTAAAGCATAATAATTTACAAAAGTTCGAGGCTTAGAAGATTGTTTATTGTTTGGGTGTTTATCGTTTTTTAATGCATGAAAATAACCAGCCGAGCGATTCAACAGTTCATCAACTATGCCCCTGTTCTCCATCCACTCATAAAAGCCGATCCTCATCTGCTTTCAAAGGTTTTTACAAACAAGGCATTTTAACATATTAGGAACGGGTTTTTATTTTTAATCTGCAAAAAAGGGTTTTAGCCCCAAGCGGGAAGGTGGCTCAAACGGGGCCTGTCCTGCCCAATGCGGGAGACGCCGCTGGCGGGAATGGGATAAGGCCTGGAATTCCGCCAAAGGGGCTTGCCTGCTTTGGCAGGAATTCCGGTCTTATCACAGTGCGGGCTGGCCCTTGATCCGCCAGTTAAATTCCTAAATATTCAGTTGGGTATATTTTTTTAAAAAGCCTTGAAAAAATCACCGCCCCCTTCCGGGTTTAAGCACAAAAAACCCTTTTCAGGGGGCTGACCTGCCGGCAAACCCCTTTTGATAAACAGCCCCCATGGAGCAAAAGCTTCGTAGTTTTGGTCCCGGAAATCTATTCCTTGACCTGTTCTTTCATTTTGTGCTCCATTTCAGCAATCAGATCTTCAATGCGCTCTTTGGTACTCACAAGTTCCTCAAGTGACATGCTGGAATAATCCCTGCTGCCGGGAGCCGCAGGAAGACTGATACCCTGGCTTCTCAAAAATTCATCTACCTTTTCTTTATTGTTCATGTAAAAATAGTAGGCCGCTACGGACAAACCCACCCCAATAAGGATTCCTGTTGATAAATTGCCTTTTGTGTTCATCGTTTTTTATTGATTAAAGTTTAAAATAATGCGATTCACCTTTTTACCAATCCCTTCCAGGTTGGTTTCATGCGATTCAAGTAATGTTTTCGACTTCTCAAATATGGAATTGTCAAAACCGGTTTCCGAAGATAAGAACTTTTCGGCGAACACATTCAACAGGTCCATATATCCTGTCTTTGTGGCAAGCTTTGAAACATTAACTTCGAAATTTTGCTCTTTATCTCCGGTTTTGCGGATTTCGAGCAATACACCTTCTCCTTCATGATCAGAAAAGTGTCTGCCGAAAGTGGCCATCCAGGTTAGCAGGGAAGGGACGAACAGGTTTGCTCCGGCCATTGCCCTGTTTGCAAGGAAGATCAAAGAAAGCACCTCGGGGTCAACGGTACCCTTTTTACGGTAGTCATAACCGGCGTGCTCCAGCACCGCTGCCGAAGTGGTCAGGGCGCTGAGCCAGTCCAGGCTTTTGCGAAAGGGAGAAACCGGTTGGAAAAGCGTGGTGGCCCCGGAGGCAATGATCGACAATCCGGCTACAATCCCTTTTGGAGTAATGAACTGACGCTCGGTTTTCCGGGTGATGTGCACGGGCTTCAAATGATTTTCAAGGGAAAAAGCCAGGGCGGACCGGATCATGATCTCCTGCAGGTCAATATCCTTTTCATCAAAATATACCAACATGCCATTGGTAACAGCGGAGTATTGCATTTCACCGATCCCCTCATGCTCCATAACATGTTGTTTCAGTTTTTCCGCATCCTGAAGGGGTTTTGAAAACCGAAACCTCACCCTGCCAGGCAGATTGTGCGATATGTGAATGGATAATTCCATATTTATTGAAGTTGGTTTTTATTCATGTTATAGAAAAACAGGCGCAAGGAATTGGATACCACCGCCACGGTGGTCATATTGTGCAAAAAAGCGCCCCAGAATACGGGCAATACGCCCATTGCCCCCAGGATGATCCCAATACTGTTAACGCCAATGGATGTGGCGAAGTTTTGCCTTACAATACGCATGGTGCTTCGCGAAAGGTTGATCAGCGCCGGTATAGTAAGGGGGTCATCACTTCGGATGGTGATATCCGCCGCCTCCATGGCCAGGTCGGTACGCTTGCTGCCAAGGGCTATGCCTACATCGGCATACGCCAGGGCTGGCGCATCATTGATGCCGTCCCCGATCATGGCAACGCGAAAACCTTTGGACTGCAGCCGAAGGGCAAACTTTGCCTTGTCTTCAGGAAGCAGTTCTGACTCAAAGCGGTCGAACATCATGCGTGAAGCCACCAACTCGGCTTGCTGCTCCACATCTCCGGTAAGCAGAATAATGTCATCTATTTTGAGGTTGCGCAGCCTGTTAAGCGACTTTTTCATGTTTTCGCGCAAGGGGTCCATAATCCCTATGAGCCCGGCAAGGGTGTCGTTCCTGGCCACATAAACGAAGTTCTCCCCCCTGAGCATAAGCCGGGAAACTGCATCGGCGGATGCATCCAGCGAAATGCCGTTTTCTTTCATAAACTTGGCATTCCCCACCCGGATGGTATCTTTTTTAACCTGGGTTTTCACTCCCCGGGCCACTATTACCTCTACTACACAATGCCTGGGAATTCTCCAGCCCTTGGTTTTCATTTTTCCCAGAATGGCATGGGCAATGGGGTGGGTTGAGGTTTCTTCTGCCGCCGCAGCAAGAGACAGAAGTTCTTTTTCCGTTATTTCTTCTTCCAGCGGTATAACGGATTTTACCTCCGGATTGCCTTCGGTGAGGGTGCCGGTCTTGTCAAAGATCAGGGTTTCTGTTTCGGCAAGCATCTCCAGGTAATTGCTTCCCTTGATCAGGATTCCATTGCGGGCCCCGGTTGAAATGGCAGCGGTGAGCGCGGTGGCCGTGGAAAGCCTGATCCCGCAGGAATAATCGATCACCAGCATGTTCAATGCCCGGGTGATGCTACCGGTTACCAGGTAAACAATGGCTCCCAGGGCAAAATTCAATGGGATGAGCTGGGCAGAGAACCGGTCGGCCATATTCTGCACCTGGGCTTTGTACATGGTGGCCTCTTCAACCATATGAATGATCTTCGCCGCTGCAGTATCTTCCATGATTTTTTCAGCAGTGACGGTAATGGTACCGCTTTTCACCACAGTGCCTGCAAATACATTTTCCTGCTCCTTTTTTTCCCGGGGCATAAACTCTCCGGTCATGGATGATTCATCTACCAGGGCACTTCCCTTTTCAACTTTCCCGTCGGCACTGATGATCTCTCCTGCGTGCACGGCGATGCGGTCTCCTTGCTTTATCTCTTCAATGGGAACCTTGATCAGATTGTCGTCTTCCATCACTTTCCATACAAATTTTTCTCCTGTGGAGAGCATCTCGCGGATGGCATTGCGGGTTTTGTTCATGCTGTATGCGGTAATGAGCTCTGCCGTATCGGCCAGCACGATAATGGTAAGTGCCGAAACAGTGTTGCCCGAGAGCAGGCTGGCAAAGATGGCTGCACTGCTAAGGGTATCGGCATTGGGTTTGCCGCTGTCGCGCAGGGATGCAAAACCACTCCTAATTAGGGGCAGGGCAAGGGAAATACTGGTCAGGGAGGTAACGCCCAGCAGGCGACTCATCAGGGATACACCTTTTGCCTTACCGCTTTGGGTTAGCAGGGCATAAGTCAGGGTTCCGGCTCCAATGAGCACATTGCGCAGCAGGCTGCCTACGGGTTCTTCCTGCAAGCGCCTTTCGTTGACGGTAAGCTGGCTTTTCTCTTTACGTTCGCGCTGATGGGCAGGAATGGAAAATAAGGAAATGATTTCCTCCAATTGCCCGGTTATGAGATCCGGTGAAACTTCTTCCCGGTCATAGAAAACCAATATATTGGAAGTTACCGCAGAAATGCTCACTTCCTTTACCCATACCAACTCAAGGATATGTTCCCTGAGTTCTTTCTCATAATCATCCAGATACCGGATGGCGCGGCATCCAACACGCATGCGCCCCGGAATATGATGTAAAACCCTGCACTTAAGCAGAGGTTCCTTGCTCAAACTTTTCCAGTACATAACCTTCTTCTGTTAACTGTAACGCAATCCTGTCAATCTTCTGCTGATCAACCGACCTTTCTCCTTTCATAACCGCTTGTATGATCAACTCCAAAAGCCTGTTCAACCAGGCAAGAATTTCTTTTTCGCTGACCACATCCGTGTCATATATGATCAGGGCTTTGGATGTAAGGGGATTGAATTCAAAGGCTTCAATCCCGCGGAGTTTATAGAGAAATAGCTTTTCAGGGATATTTTTCTGTTTCTGCAGAAATTCCCGGGCTTTGACTCCGCCGGTAAAACGGATCCGCAACCTGCCAGGGATGCTGTGCACCACCGTTATGCCGCCCAGTTTTACCCAGGTTTTGGCTACCCATTCTCCAATCATACAAAGTACGTATTTCTGTTTGCAATCATTTCAGCCTTTAATTCAACTCCTTTATGCTGTTATTGTAAGCCCAGTAAACCAGGCTGATACCGGCTGGCAAAATATAGGGCTTGGTGAGAATTGACCATATCCCCAGCGATAAAAAAGAAAGGGTAATGGCAGTATTCAAATCCAAAAGCCCGTCGGTTTGCTCATAAACCGAACTATTGGCGGATTTAAGAACTTTGGAAACTTCCTGACCGAGGATGGAGCGGGGCGTTTTATCCAGTTCTTTCTCCAGACCCAGCAGTTTGGCCAGCACCCCGGTAAGGGTCATCTCATCAATCTTATCTGATTTATATTTTATCAGCACCGTACCCAGCAAAGGATTCACCTTTACCTGATCAATGGCGTCAGCTTTTAAAAGTTGCTGCTCAAGCAGCTTCCCCTTTTCCATATCCATTTTTAAGGCGGGGATATAAAATCTTATCCGCCCGGGAATGGCATGCCTGATCTCCACAATTCCGCGAAACCCCCGAAACTTCCCCTGTTTGCCTGATCCTGCAAAAAGTTTCGACAAAAGCAACCCTGTAATTATATGCATAGCAAAGGTTTTTTATATATTTTACGAATTGCCGCGCTTTAAAAGAATTCCCGGTATAACCGATTCTAAAAAAGCCCGGAAGTTTGCGGATGGGTTCAAACCATGAACCTGATATTTCCCGCCTAAACAAAGATAAGCCCAATGATAAAAAAAGCAAAACAAATGGATAAAATACCGGGAAGAAAAATCTTCCCGGTATTTGCATTCCCGAAATTTTCCTCTCATTTACCACCTAAACGGACAGATCTCACTTATCAATAAACTGTTTATAACCCGTTCCCTTAAGAGATGTAAAATATATTTAACCGTCCGTCCGAAGGCTTTTTTGGTCGGTTTAGCTTTACCGTTTTTTCAGAAAAAAAAGTTATTGTCATCAAGAAGAAGGAGGGTAATGGTGAGTGATGAAAAAACAGTTTGTTTTTAGAGTCGTTGAATTGTTGAGTTGTTGAATCGTTGTACGGGAAAAAGGAAGTTTCTTTGCAGTGGTCGTATCCCATGCGGGCTGGCCAATCGTTTGGGCTAGCCTTTTTGCTGCACTTTTTAACCGATGAAAAAAGTGGAAGAAAATCGTAATTAACTTTCCCCAAAAAAAAAGCCACTTAGCGGTTATTTCCTTAAGTGGCTTTTTAAAAGGTCTTCTGAAAAATTTCTTTAAAACCATTTTCAGTTGCTCCATATGGCAGGCAGTCTTCTGATCCGGAGATTGTGAATGAAGTGAAGCAGAAATATCTATTCATGCAGCCAACCAGGTTCGGTCATCACTGCAATATCTAACTGGAAACTAAGTACAGGTATCCTGCTTCCCATAACAAAGAGTTGCAGAAAATGGCAGATGAGGTTGAAGCATTGGTGAGGTTGAAGCAGCCAAGGGAAATGGTTAGTTATTTATTATGTAATCAGCCTATAAAACCCAGAAAAGTTCATATAAAAGAATATTTTTCATAAAAAAATTTATACCTTTGATTTAATATGGATTAATCTAATTATTTAAACCTTTGAATTTAATAAATAAAACTTCATGATTTATTTATTTGGATTATCAGAATAAAGAAAGAAAGATAGATAGATCCAAATAATCATTAACAACCCTAAAAACCAAACCACATGAAAAAAAGTACTTTATTATTATTGTTCATACTGGCAATCAATAATCTACAAGCACAACAAAATGGAATTACGTTAAGTTTTTCTGCAGAGCATGATGGTAATTCTGTGAATTTGGACAGCATTTTAATAGAGAATCTGACACAGGATGGATCTATAGTCATTTATGACGATTACATGCCTTTACCTTCTGGCAGTACCGGAGTTTTTGGGGGCAACCACAACAACATTTATCTTTCGCAAAATTATCCCAACCCATTTCGCGAAAAAACAAGTATTGAGGTGTACGCTCCCATGAGGGATCATTTTAGACTGGATGTTTACAGTTTGTCGGGACAAAAACTAACGAACTTTGAAACCACCCTGGAGCAGGGTATGCATCAATTTACCTTTTATGGTAGTAACCTAAAGCATTACATTCTTACTGTAAACTCAAGCATGAATAGGCAGCAGTTGATGATGATACAGATTGGCATAAGTGGCAGGGCTTCTGCAATGTTAACCTACGTCGGGTCCTTTATTCAGCCCAAAACACAAACAGCAACATCAGACGCAGATTTTCCTTATGAAATTGGTGACGAACTTAGGTTTACGGGTTATGTAACAAGCGATTTTATCAATGTAGGGACTGATGTCATTACTGATGCTCCAACATCCGACATGGATTATGTTTTTGATATCAGCTTTCCGTTATACACTCTAATGCTTAATGCAGATCCGCCGGAAGGAGGAACTGTTAATGGGGGTGGAGAATATGAAGAAAGCCAGGTATTAACCGTTGAAGCAACTGCCGGCGAAGGTTGGCAATTCGTAAACTGGACAGGCGATACGGATTATCTTGCTGACCCGACGGCAGCAAACACAACGGTAACCATGCCTGCACAAAACATTACAATGGATGCTGAATTCCAGGAAGAAGAGATGGCATTCGTTTGTGGTGATAGCATCACTTTCCTTTATCGTGGCGAAGAAGTAACTTATGGCACTATTGAACGAGTTAATCGGTGTTGGATGGATCGCAATCTTGGTGCATCACAGGTACCCTCAGCCATGGATGATTCTCTGGGTTATGGCGATCTTTTTCAGTGGGGGCGTTTGGACGATGGTCACCAGGACAGACAAAGCAGCACAACTTCAACGCTAAGCAATACAGATGTACCAGGACATGGTGATTTCATTACAGTGAGCAGCTCTCCCTGGGATTGGCGATCACCGCAAAACGATAATCTATGGTGGGGAGAGGATGGCGCTAATAACCCTTGCGCACCTGGCTGGCGAGTACCACGGTTGAGTGAATTGGAAATGGAAAGGGACAGTTGGGATCCATACAATAGTGCCGGGGCTTATGGATCAACCCTAAAATGGCCTGTTGGTGGTTACCGCCTCCTGGATGGCACATTTACAGATGTAGGGACTGGCGGCTTCGTATGGAGTTCATCGACAAGTTATGAAGACGCTCACTATATATTTTATGTTGGCTGGGGTACCAGTTTCAACAATCTCCGCCGTGCATATGGTTTTAGTGTGCGTTGCATCAGGGATATTGATTAATTTGTTAATTTGACAATTTAATTTACTTAAAACCTACAGCCCTTGCCGGTCGAAAAGCCATTGTTGAAGTTTCTAAAGGGGGTGGAGAATGATAATAACAGTTTTCACAAAACCTTAATTAACAGGATAGCTTGCGCCAAAAGTAACAAAAGCTCAAGGCTTCGCAGAAGCAGGAGGTTGGAGGATGGATGGAGGATGGTTGAAAAAGATGTTGGAAGATGGATCCGGGCATTGCTGTGACATAATTTTAAATAGCAAATTAAAGAGTTCGTTTTTTCGCAAAATAAAAAGTACCGGTTTTGATTAAAAAAGAAAGTTGTTAATTAAACAGTTGTTTTGGTTTTTGCAGAAGCCCCCCCAGCAGCCTGGCAAATGGCGGGATTCCCCTGCTTTCATGGCTTTTTTTTGGACAAGGGACTTTTGCATCTTAGGAGATGGTTCTTTTTTCTCAGAATTAACAGTTAAACGATAAACACCTGAACGATTCAACAATCTATCATCTACCCTCTATCATCCATCCTCTTTTAAAAGGCTGGTACTCTCGCTTTCCGGGTTTTTGGTGGCAAAACGTTTTTGTATCTGAAGCGTTGGTCCTTTTCCTTCATCTTGAAAAGGTTCATGGAAAAAGAAACCCGGGTGGGCAGATTTTTTGCCCACCCGTTTGCCCATTACCTGCGCATGCCCTGTCATCCCAAACGCAACGACAGTGGAGTGAGGGATCCTGACATATCACGGAAGGCTGTTAGTGGTTAGCCACTCACCTCTTCGGACCAGCCTTTTTGCCACTATTTTGGCAATGAAAAAAGTTGAAGAAAATCGTAATTAACTTTCTCCGAAAAAAAAACCACTTAGCGGGAAATTCCGTAAGTGGCCTTTTCATGTGACTCCGCCAGGATTCAAACCTGGAACCTTCTGATCCGTAGTCAGATGCTCTATTCAATTAAGCTACGGAGCCGTTTGCGGATGCAAATATACTACTTTTTTGCCAAACCTGTCAAGGGTTTTTTCCAATAATTAAGTGCAGCATCCATTGAATAAGTTCAACCCTCTTCGGAAGGAGGTTCTGCATCCGCAGGCAGGGGATGTTTCACCACCGCTTTTTCTTTCCACTTGCCAGTGCGGTAATACACATAGGCAGCCAGCAACCCGAATACCCATGCAACCGGTATGCCCCACCAGATACCGTCGGTGCCCATCCTTTCGGATAAAAAGTGGGAAGCCGGGATGCGCAAAGCCCAGAGGGAGAAAAGGGTGATGAACATGGGGATGATGGTATCTCCGGCCCCGCGCATCACCGCCTGGGTGACAAACATGGAGCTGAACACCACGTAAAACGAGCTTACGATCACCAGGTAAGAATACCCTATTTCTATCACATCAGCATCATCGGTAAAAACACCCATGAGCTCCCTTCCAAACAGCCAGGCAACCATGGTAACGGTCAGGGAAACCGCGGTGGTCATGGCCAGGGTAGCCCGCAGCCCGCTGCGCACACGATGGGGTTTGTTGGCCCCAAGGTTCTGGCCCACAAAGGTAGAAAGGGCCAGGGCAAAATTCATGGCGGGCATGGCGGCAAAAGAATCAATGCGCCAGGCAATGGTATAAGCAGCAATGGTGTCGGTACCAAAACGGTTGACAATGCTAATAAGGGCCATCATGCCCAAAGCCACAAAGGTGTGCTGCAAACCCGTGGGAATGCCAATACGCAGGCTTTTCCGGAAAATGTCGTGGTCAAAAACCAATCCTGTCAAAGAAAAACGAATGAGCTTATGGTAGCGGTTTAGGTAGATGATAGAAAGCAGAAATGCGATTCCCTGGGCCAGCACGGTGGCAAAAGCCACCGAACCGATGCCCCATCCGAATCCCACCACAAACAATAGATCAAACCCGACATTGAGCATGGTGGAAATGATCAAAAAGTAAAGGGGGGTTTTGCTGTCGCCCAGCCCGCGCAATATGGCACTGGTGGCGTTGTATCCGAACATGATCACCAGCCCCCCGGCAAACACGCTGAAATATAAAGTGGCATCGGCAGTAAGGTTTTCCGGAAGCCCGATCAACCGCCAGATGGTGTCAATAAAGACCAAACCCAAAACGGTAAGGGCAATGGAAGCAAAAAACAGGAAAACAAAAGCGGTGTCAATGGCGCGCTTTACGGCTTGGTAATCTTTTGCCCCATAATACTGCGAAATGAT
>SKVW01000095.1 GCA_007129255.1 Bacteroidales bacterium | reverse complement strand
CAAGATCAATACGGTAAAGGCTGAAGTCAATGCCTGGCAAAACCATAGAAACAACAAAAAAGCCAAAATAAAATGGCAGTTCACAACTAACCAGGCAAGAGTAAAACTGCATCGTTTATATCCGTCAATTCATGATTGACATGACGCTAGTGAGGCTCATAAATAATTTAACTATAATTACCGGGAAAGGTTGAGTCCTGTCCCCTGCTGTTTGGGTATTAAACCTAGTGAACTCTCATTGGCAGTTGCATTTCGGCTTGTACCAGCATTGAATTACAAAACCATTAACCATTCTTTGTCAACATTTTTAAGGCATAACCCAAAGCCAAACCCTCCAAACCGCTTTTCCCGGGACAGGTCGAGCCCTGTCCCTACCCTGGTTGCTGCTATTTAGAATACGGCCGGTCCAGCCCGGCTGATACAACCATGATCCGGCAACGCTGCCCCTGTGTAAAGCAGGTATGCCTGTAAACCGATTGCAATGAATCAATAACCACCCTAAACCTTCTATGTATTTGCCGGGCTTGACCGGCATCTTGATCAAAAGTATATTCCAGGAAAAAATGCCTGACAGTACAGGCCAGATTTTGTATAAATTTTTTAATAATTATGCCATATTTTTAATATTTTTTTCAAATTATGGCTTAATTTTGTAAAAACTGGTTTGTTTCACGGAGGGAATCGTTTATGTATAAAAGGCAGGTTGAAACTATATTAAGAAATTGGCTCCCGGCCAGGGAGATCATTATACTTTATGGTGCAAGGCAGGTTGGAAAAACAACGCTGATGCGCGAATTGCTGAAGGACTTACCGCATAGCCTGCTGATCAATTGCGAAAATGCATCCCTGGCACCTGTATTGGAAAGCCGGGAGCCGGGAGCTCTTAAAACATTGTTTGGGTCAAATAAGGTTATCGCTTTGGATGAAGCCCAGTCTCTTGAAAATATTGGTGCCATTTTGAAAACCATTTACGATGAACTTCCGGAATATAAGATCATTGCTACAGGTTCAAGCAGTTTTGATCTTTCAACCAAAGTAACAGAGCCGCTAACAGGCAGAAACCTGAAGTTCCGTTTATACCCCTTGTCAGTTGACGAACTCAGACAAAAGAACGGATGGCCGAAGGTTCTTGAAAGCCTGAACGAATTAATGGTTTACGGCTTATACCCGGGGGTAGCAATTATGGAAAGCTGGCAAAAGCAAAAAAAAGTTACCGAACTTGCCTCCGATTATCTTTTTAAGGACCTGCTGGCTTTTGAACAGGTAAAAGACTCTGCAAGCATCCGTAAACTGCTCATAGCAATGGCGTTGCAGGTCGGAAGCCAGGTTTCGGTAAATGAGTTGTCAAACCTTACGGGTTTAAACCGCCTGCTGGTTGAAAAATACCTGGATCTGCTGCAGAAGTGTTTTATCATCTTCCGTGTCGGTTCATTCAGCTCTAATTTGCGAAATGAAATAAAAAAAAGCAGCAAATTCTATTTTTTCGATAATGGTATTCTGAATGCGCTGACAGGAAACTTTAATCCACCTGCCAATCGCACCGATGCAGGCGCTCTTTGGGAGAACTTTGTTATCAGCGAGTTTGTTAAACAATACAACAACCACGATCATAAAGCCAGCTTCTATTACTGGCGAACTTATGACGGGGCCGAAGTTGACCTGCTTATCGAAAGAAACCAGAAAATCAGCGCTTTTGAGATAAAATGGAGTTCCAGAAAAAAAGCAAAGCTCCCGCTTAGCTTCAGTAAAAAATACGGTGTTGAAAAACTAACAACCATCAGCCCACAGAACCTTCATGTCCTTTTTGACATGCCTCACTAAACGAAATTTACGCTTCGTAGACCGCAGGGGGTAAATAACAAAGATAGGGCACCCTCCAAAGCCAACCCCCCACAAAAATTTTCCCCGGGACAGGGCTTGACCTGTCCCCTGCTGGTTGGATGTAAACTCGGCTGAGTTTTCGTCTATTGGTTTGAACTCCAGCTTTAGCAAATATTGATCTGGAAATTCAAAAACAAAATAAACCTTCAATTCAGTAAAGGTTTCATCCAAGGTAATACTCCCGAACTGTAAATTCTGGCAGCTGAACACGTGGTTTGCCCAGACAATATAATTAACCTGAAAGGCTTTCAGGACAAAGCAGGGGCATATACCCGGGGAGAAAGCCATAGCCCTGACAATCAGACTAAAAGCATGAAAAAATTAAATAATAATGAAAAATAAGAGAACAAGGACCAATTTACAGATCAGGATTTATTTGGTAAACCCATGGGGTTGATCAGGATCAAATCATCAATCTTTTGAAAATCCCGCACATTACGAGTAACAAGTACCAGGTTGTTCACTATGGCAGTAGCAGCGATTACTGCATCGGGGAGCTTTATTCGATTTTTCTGGCGGATTTCAATAGTTTTCCTTACAACACTATCTGTAAGATCAAGAATATTTGCTGCCTCAAAAAACTCAACCAGGACCTCATAGTTATCTCCCTTCCCGGGATCATAGGATAGTACTTCTATTTTTGAGATAACAGATACAATAATTTCCTGATTAATTGTTTTATTGAGCCAGGTTAAGGTTTTACGTGGATATTGCCCAGCCATGTAATCAATTACAACATTGCTGTCTAATATATACTTTCTTCCCATTCGCTTCTTACCTGATTAACATGTTCGTGCAATTTATTTGCAGTTTCTTTAGAAATAGCACCACAAAACTTATCTGACAATCTCGGCCTGGATTCTTTCTTTAGTTTTTCAAGGTCTTTCAAATCTTTTTGAATCTTTTCCCATGTTTTAATCGGTAGAAGCACGGCACTCTTACGACCCTTTTTATCTGTTATATATTGGATTTCCATAAACTATTGAATTAATGTCTTTTTTTAAGGATATACGGCTAATACGTTAATAATCAAAGTTACAAAATTTTCAAGAGAAAATGATATCCCTTTGTAATTCAGAGTATATAACCATAAGATTTAGGTTTTCAGAATCAACTTTTTTCATTTTCGCAGCATTGAATCTGCAATTCAATATCTGTCCAGTGTAAAAATTTCTTTGAGAGCATAACCCAAAGCCAACCCCCCACAACCGTTTTCCCCGAGACAGGGCTTGACCTGTCCCCTGCTGGTTGGATATTAAATCCGTTGAATTACCTGCGGATCTCTGCCCCGGCCTTTTTTTCCAAGGTGCGGGAAATTTTTTCCATGGCCTTATCAATTTCCTTATCGGTAAGGGTTTTGTTTTCGTCCCTCAAAATAAAACTCAGGGCGTAGGATTTTTTGTTCTTCCCCAGCTTTTCATCCTGGTAAACGTCAAAAAGGCCTACCTGTTTCAGCAGCTTTTTTTCGGTTTCAAAGGCGAGCTTTTCAATTTCGGCAAAGCTCACTCCACGGTCAATGAGCAGGGCAAGGTCTCTGCGCACCTCGGGAAACTTCGGAATATCTCTGTAGGTAAGGGTTTGTTGGCCATAAAGGTGAACAAGGCTTTCCCATTGCAGGCGGGCATAATACACCTCCTGTTTTATGTCAAAAGCTTTGCACAGTTTTTGGGAAACCTGCCCAAGCATGGCCAGGGGTTTGTTTTTGTATATCAGTTCCAGGGAAAAGGCTGTTTGTGCTCCTTCCTCCTGCTGTTTCATTTCCAGCTGCGAGGTTTCCACCCCCAGTCGCGAAAGCACGGCCATTACCGCAGCCTTCAAATCAAAGAAGCCGGTGGGGGCATCCGTAGCATTCCAGGTTTCGGGTTCGCGCCGTCCCGTCACAAACAAGGCCAGCTCCATACGCTCATCATAGACCGAAAGCGGCTTCCCGGGATTTGCCTTTGAGGAGTCCTTTTCGTAAACATTCCCGAACTCATAAAGCTTCAGGTCCTGCACCTTTCGGTTCTGGTTGTAGGCAATGGTTTCCAGCCCCCCAAACAGCAGGGTCTGACGCAGCACGTTAAGGTCGTGGCTCAGGGGATTGAGGATCTCCACCGATCGGGAAGCATCAAATCCTTCCTGCCCGTAATAGGCCCCTTTTGTAAGGGAGTTGTTCATGATCTCATAAAAACCGCGGGAAGTGAGGGTTTCTGAAACAATGTTCTGAAGATGCTCCTTATCGGGCTTGGGCGACAACACAATGGATGAATGCAGCTTTTCGGGCAACTCCACGTTGTTGTATCCATATATCCTTAGTATCTCTTCCACCACATCAGCTCCCCTTGTAACATCCACCCGGTAAGGGGGCACAGAAAGCCGCAGGGCTTCCGGGCTTTCTTTCAGTATGCTGAAGTCAAGGTTGTGAAGAATGTTTTTGATCTCTTCCCTTGGGATGGGCTTGCCGATGAGGCGGTCGCACTCAAAAAAGCTGAACTCCAGCTCAAGGGGCTCCATTTTACGGGGATACACATCCTGCACTCCCGACGAGATCTTTCCTCCGGCAACTTCTTTGATAAGCATTGCCGCCCTTTTAAGGGCATAAACGGTAATGTCGGGGTCGGCTCCCCTTTCAAAGCGAAAGGAGGCATCGGTCTTCAGCCCGTGTTGTTTGGATGATTTACGGATGGTCACTGCATCAAAGCAGGCGCTTTCCAGGAAAATATCCCGGGTATCCCGGGTCACTCCCGAACCAATACCCCCAAGGATGCCCGCCAGGCACATGGGTTCCTTTTCGTTGCAGATCATCAGGTCTTCCCCCGTGAGCTCAAGCTTCTCCTCATCCAGGGTTTCGAAAACCGTCCCCCGGGGAGGCTTCTTTACAATTACCTTTTTCCCTTCAATTCTGGCCGCATCAAATGCATGCAGGGGCTGGCCCAGCTCGTGCAACACAAAGTTGGTGGCATCCACCACATTGTTGATGGGTTTCAGACCGATGGACATCAATCGTTTTTGCAGCCAGGCAGGGGAGTCTTTCACTTTTACCCCGCTGATGGTAAGTCCGCAATACCTGGGACAGGCCCCGGGATCTTCTATGGTGATGGGAATTTCAAGATCGTGGTTGTCGGGAGCAAACCCTTCAACAGAAGGTTTTTCAAGCCGGTAACCTCCCTGCTTTTTTTGATGGTTGAGCACAGCCACCACATCCCTGGCAACGCCCACATGAGAAGCGGCATCAATGCGATT
>SKVW01000083.1 GCA_007129255.1 Bacteroidales bacterium | reverse complement strand
GGCAGGGGCTCTTTTTCTCCAACATCCACGGTGGTAAGGGTGAGGCGGTCGGCATCCGGGTGCTTTTCACAGCTGAGTACCTTTCCTGTCACCACGCCTTTCAACCCGCCCGGGATGGTCTCATACTTTTCCAGGCCTTCCACTTCCAGACCACTATCGGTGAGCAGGGCCGACAGCTCCACAGGGCTTTCCTCTGTTTTTACGTATTGCTTAAGCCAATTATAGGATATCTTCATCCGGCATTTGTTTTTCCCGCCTCTCAGGCATCAAAAGGTAAATAAATCCTATGGCCTTCAAGGGTTTGTTTTACAATTTGCAAAAGTAACAATTTTGAACGAAGCATGGGCAAGGTTCAGCAGTGTACTGCAACAAAAAAACCGGCAGTTGCCGGTTTTTGGAAGGGGTATAGAGGTAACAGGGTAAATCAGTTCAGCCGTATGGAGTTTCCTCCCGAATCCTGACCGCGGTGAAATATCACCACATTATACAGGCCATCCGGGAAGGATTCTTCCTGATCCCAGGTGACGCAAACATCTTTGTCGGTTCCCGGATAGTCAAATTCTTTTTTCAGGGAATACTGTAATTCCTGGTCCTGGTGATAAAAAAAGTTTTCAACATCATGGGTCAGCACCCGGTTGTCGGGATCGATAATCCGGATATGGAAAGTTTCTTCTCCCTCTTCAATCAGGGGGTTTTTACGGATGGTAAAGCAGATATCCATGCGATCCACACGCCTGGCCCGGTCGGTTTCGCGATCGCCCCGCCGTCTTTCGTTAATGGGGATGATGCGGATGTTGGAAACATTTAAATAGCTGGCTTTCTCAACCTGGGATGCCAACTTTTCCCTTTCTTCTTCTAAAAGGGCTTTTTCAACAGAAACCTCTTCCAGGGAAGTGCGCATCTGCAGGTTCTCACCGGAGAGTTCAAGATTTTCTGCGATCAGCAGGTCCAGCTGTACTTTGTATTCAGCCAGTTGCTCTTCGAGCTCGCGAATGCGGGACCTGTACCTTTCTACCTGGTCGGGGGTACCTCCCCTGATCTGGGCCCTCAGCCTGTTGATTTCATGTTGCTGGGAGGCAAACTCTCTTTCGAGGGCGGCATGTTCCTGGCTAAGCTGGTCATAGGCCACCTGGAGTTCGTCAAGCTGGCGAAGCAAATCATCTTTCTCTACGATCACCTCATTTTTTTCCACCACGGCTTCTTCGGCAAGGCTGCGGTACTGCACCAGCTGTCGCAGGATAACGCCCACGGCGACTGCCAAAATGATGGAAATGACCGACAGGAAAACAATGGGGGCAATGATGTTCGACCGTTCTCCCGGACCCGGGGTTTGGGGGTCAGGATAGTTTCCTTTATACATAGCTGTTTTGTTTTGGACTTCCCAAATTTAACATTTTGGGAAACCAATACACAGAAAAAACATAAAAAAGAATTAACAATTTTTAAGTCCCCGCCTTAGCGCATGGTTACTGAGGTTTCCCCAAGTCTGTATTCGTCTGTAAACAGGGAAATCAGGTAAACACCGGGTTCAAACTCTGCGGTACGGTGCCAATACAGGCAAACATCCGTGTCGCGGTTCTGGTAGTTTACGGTTCCTTTTACCGAATACTGCAGGGTGTCCTGCCCATGGGTAAAGGAGTAGGCATCGGTATCGCTCAGGCGAAGGATGGCATCATCCGGCCCGGCAACCCGCATGTAAACATTATGGTTGCCCGGGGTGGCAATGGGGTTTTCCACAATGGTAAAGCAAACCCTGATCTGCTCGGCCCTTCTGGCACGGTCGGTCTCGTCTTCACGATCGTGCCGGCCACGGAGGCGTATAGGGTCCGCCTGAATGGGATGCGCCCGCAAGGCTGAAGCAACCTCTACTTTGGTTTCCAGTTCCTCTTTGTCCTGCACAAGCTCGGTGGTGCGGGTCTGCGCCCTTTGCATCTCCTCGCGGATCTGGACATTTTCGGCTTTGAGCACTTTATTTTCGTTGTACAGGCTGTCAATCTCATGTACATAATTCTGGGTAACTTCCCGGAGCAGGTTCAGCTGCCGGCGAATCCGGTGATAATCGGCCTGGCGGGCGATCAAACGCTCAATTTCCTGGGCGTTGGCCTGGATAATGCTGTCTTTATCGGTGAGTACGCTATCGTATTCCAACTTCACCATTTGGTATTCCGACAATACGGAATCCAGTTCCGATTGCAATTCCTGATTGATCACGCTGGTAACTTCTTTCTCGTGGGTTACATCTTGCAGAGACTGACGGCTGGTGATCAGCATAAAGGTCAGTGCGCCTATGATCAGTACCAACACGATAATGGTACCCCGATAGATTTTTTCGTTGCGGTTGTCGTAAACCGGTTGGTTTTGCTTTTCAACGTTCCCGGTATTTTTTGAAGTGCCTTCCATTTGGGTTCCTTCTTTGTTTTGTTGATTTGTTGATTAATTGTTTATTCTTTAACGGCCAAAACCCGCTTGCCATTGCCAGAACCTTTGTTTTTTAATGCCCTTTAACCCGATTGCCTGATTTTCAGTGATACCTGCATAAAAAACCGTTGATATGATGGCGCCTTCCCTTATAAATTATCACCTGCCGCTTGCTTTGTTTTGAAATTGAAGTTTTTCAAAAATTCTTGCAAATTTATATTATTTTTAATTGATAAACCAACAGTTAGGGATGAACCTGACAGGAACCATACAAGATTTTTTTTCGCTGATCTACCCGCGCACCTGCAACGCATGTGGAGAGTCTTTGATAACAGGGGAAGAATGCATCTGTACCCTTTGCCGTTTCCATCTTCCCAAAACCCGTATGCACCTGGAAGAGGACAATAAATTCACGGAAATTTTCCTTGGCCGCATCCCCATTGAAACCGGCACGGCACTTTTTTATTTTCAAAAAGGCGGGAAGGTTCAGGAACTGATCCACCGGTTCAAGTACAAGGGCCGCAAAGAGATCGGGCACTTCCTCGGCGGCATGCTCGGAGAGGAACTGCGCAGTTCTTCCTTTTACGAAGGGATTGACCTGATCATTCCCGTTCCCCTGCATCCTGATAAAATGCGCAAAAGGGGTTTTAACCAAAGTGAGGTCATTGCCGGGGGCATTGCCCAGAGCATGGGAATACCCCATAGTTCCAAAGCCCTGATAAGAAGTGTGGCCACACAGACGCAAACCCGCAAAACACGCTTCCGCCGATGGGAGAACGTGGAATCCGTGTTTGAAACCCCTAATCCACAATGGCTTGAAAACAAAAATCTTTTGCTGGTAGATGATGTGGTTACCACGGGATCGACCCTGGAAGCCTGTGCGCAAAAACTTCTTGCTGTTGAGGGTACCAGGGTTTGGCTGGTAACATTAGCCATTACCTACTGATTTTTCCCCTGTCACAGCCTTCCGCCCAGCACAGCGGTACGGCGATAGTTTTTCACCCGCCCGTTCAGGTCAAATATTTCCAGGTGAATGACGTAAATGCCGATGGGTGCCTTTTGAAAATCATCGGTGGTGCCGTCCCAGGTGATCACGCCCCGGGTGGCCAGCAATTCCCCGTTTACCAGTCGGCGCATCAGCCGCCCCCGGCTGTCGAAAATATTGACATTGGCCACAAAGCCCGGCTCATCAAAAACATAGCTGATCATCAGCAGGTCGTTATGGCCGTCCCCGTCAGGAGAAAAAACCTCCGGAAATACTTCCACCACGTATTCGGGCGAGTCCGGCTGAATGGTGTACTGAGAATTCCTATAGGCCGGGGTGCCAAAGCCAACATTTTGAGCAGCCGAATGCCAGTTGTTGCGATCCTGTGTGGGCCATTCAGGATTCAGTCGCTCCAGGGCCACCCCTTTTTTGCTGGTAAGCAAAGCAAAATGCATGTCTTCATGGTAAACAAACTGATCGATTATTTGCAGGCTTTTGGATGCAAATACCACCACCCCGCTGGTGTTGGTCATGGAAGGGAATCCGTCGGTACGGATAAATCCCTCCGGATTATTGGTCATATATTGGTTTTTTACCACACCAGGATTTGGGGTCACCACCACAAAGTCACCGGGAAACATCAAATGGCTTTCGGGGCTGATCTCCCGTAAGGTTACCAGGCTGTTTTCAATGGTGTCTTTGGATGCGATGAAGTGATCTTTCAGGTCGATCACTTTCGAAGAACGGTTGTAAAGCTCCAGGTAGCGTACCCCCCGGTCGGGAGGATTGAAAAGCACTTCGTTGATCACCACGTCCAGGGTGGCGGCCGGTTGCGGTGCCGCAACCCTTGCCTTTTTGCGGTTCAGGGTGTTGCCGGCACAGTCGGCAAGTGACTCCCCTGCTTTTACCTCGTACCATAAGCCGGGCTCCAATGGGTTATCAAAACGGAGGTTTACCCTCGAAAAGTCTGGCAGCAGGGGCACAACCTCAACGGGAACCTGCACCTCTGCAGATTTTTTGTTGGTTTTTGCCCCGACCGGCCTAAGCTGTTCCAGGGAATAACTTTCCGGAGACAGCAGGGAAGCTTCATCCATGGGCTCGCTGAAGAAGAGGGTGATGAGGTTTGGGTTTTCAAACCCTGCCCGAAGTAGGTCGGGTGGAGTATAATCGTGGTTGTCGCCCTTCACCGAATTGGTTTCCCCCGGGGTACCTCCCCTCAAATCAACAGAAGCTTTCCAGTTTTCCTTTCCCTGGCAGAAGTTGTAAGGATCGATCTTTTCCAATGACCAGCCCCCGCCTGCTTTGGCCGGATCCCCATACCATTCATCGGTATAGGAAACAAAAGAAACCAGATTTCCTCCGGCATCAAACAGCAACAGGGTGGTGCCGGCATTGGTAAGGGCGGTGGCCGAAAGTCCCGGAACGGCAACCGCATTGCCGTATTCTTCAAGAAAAGGGTAGGCGGCTTCGGTGGTCAGCAGCAAGTAGCCCCCGGCCGGAATTTCGGCAAAGGGGATTTCCCGAAAGGTATTGGCATGTTGCAGCACCCACCCTTCCAGGTTTATGGTAAATCCGGAAGTATTGAAAAGTTCGATGTATTCGTAAGGCGGAAGGCCCACTTCCGGCGTGGGATCTGCCATCAGCTCATTGAAAACCACATCAAACCGGCGGGGAACATAATAAGCAAATTCCCCGATAAAAGGCTCCATCACGTTCCCGGAATAATCTTCCACATTCATAACGTGCAACTCATACAAAAGATCCTGCGTAAAGGGTTCAGAAAAGATCAGGTTGACCAGGTTGGGCTGCATGGGGTTTCTTCCGGCCACCAAAGGCGCTCCCATGGCGGGTTTTACAAAATAGTTGGTAACCCTGCCAGCGGTGAAAGGCTCCACCGCCTTGTCAAAATAAACATCCAGTGCGCTGGAAGACACCACGTTTATATAACTGATACCAGGAGGAACCGTATCAGGTATGATCTCTCCCACGTAAAAATCGTCAAAATAAAACCGATCGCTGTTGGAAATGGTGTAAAGGCATTTTATGCCAAACCAGGAAGTGGAGGTATGCACATTATCAAAAACGCTTCCCTGGGGTAAATAAAGCTGCCCTCCGGTGGGATCGGCCCAGAAGTCCCAGTTGCCTGCAGCATCCCGGGTAATGCGAAAGCGCATCAGGTTGTTGGAGCCCGATGCAATATTCATGCTGCCTTCCATGAGCCCGGTTATGCTTTCCCCATCCTGCCGGTAAAAATACAGCCGTTTGTTGTCGGTTCCGTCTTTCCCGATGCGCAAAAAATAACCGTTCAACGATCCGTTCAGATCCTGTGAATCGCTGGCCAGGTAAATTCTGGGATGGTTATTATTGGAAGGGGTGAATGCCAGGCGCACCCAAAATTCCCACTGGGTGTCGGCCATCACACTGCTTTGCGTTGCCAGCCAAGCGGTTCCGGCTGCCTCATCCATCAGCCGCAGCACCTGGTGTTCTACCACAAACTTGTCAACATCTCCTATCCATGGCGGATCCGAGGAAAAATTCCCGTCGCTGAAATCATCAACAAACTGCCCCATCAGCAAAAACGGGAAAAACAGCATCAGAAAAACAATGGGTGATCTTTGCATGGCTGGTGGTTTTGTACAGGTTAAATTTACGACATATGGCGTTGGTTTTGCAAGTAAAAACAAAATATTTCTGCCTAAACGGTTCTATGGCCGGATTTTTCCATTAAGGCAAACGGGTATTTTGCAGGTGCTGCTGATTATTGTTAATTTTGAACATTAACCACCAAAAAAAAAGAACTTATGAAAATAGCGCTGATAGGGGCCACCGGCCTGGTAGGCCAGGTTATGATGAAAGTGCTGGAAGAGCGGGGATTTCCCTGTACCGACTTTTTCCCGGCGGCAAGCGAACGCTCCGTAGGCAAGCTGGTTAATTTTATGGGAAAGTCTTATAAGGTGGTAAGCATTGCCGATGCAGTGAAAGCCCGTCCGCAAATTGCGATTTTCTCGGCCGGGGGAAGCGTTTCCAAAGCATGGGCAGAAAAGTTTGCCGCCAACGGTACCTTTGTCATTGACAATTCATCGGCCTGGCGTATGGACAAGCAAATACCCCTGGTGGTACCGGAAGTCAATGCCAACACCATCAACTCCCAAACCCGCATTATTGCAAACCCCAACTGCAGTACCATACAAATGGTGGCGGCCCTGGCACCCCTGCACATTCGCTACCTCATCCGCCGCCTGGTGATCGCCACCTACCAGTCGGTGACAGGAACCGGGGTAAAAGCGGTTGAACAACTAAAGAATGAAAGGACCGGGAAAGAAGGAGAAAAAGCTTACCCCCATCCCATCGACCTGAACTGTTTCCCACATGGGGGCGACTTCCTGGAAAACGGTTATACCGCTGAAGAAATGAAGCTGGTAAACGAAACCCGGAAGATACTTGGGGACCCCCGCATGCACATCACCGCTACCGTGGTGCGTATCCCTGTATTGGGCGGACACTCTGAAGCCGTTAACGTTGCCTTTGAAACGGATTTTCAGCTGGCCGATGTACGCCGTCTCCTGGAAAACACCCCGGGTATTGTAGTGCAAGACGAGCCCTCAAAAAATATTTACCCCATGCCCCTGTACGCCAAAGACAAAGATGAGGTTTTTGTGGGAAGGTTGCGTCGCGACCTTTCACAACCCAATGGCCTGGATATGTGGATCGTTGCCGACAACCTGCGCAAAGGCGCTGCCACCAATGCAGTGCAGATTGCACAATACCTCCTGGAAAAAGGGTTGGTAAAATAAAAAGCATTTCCCTGAACAAGCGTTGATTATCCCACCAACATTTAAACCCGGGTTGAAGGTTTTTTCTTATTTTTGCACTCTGCAAAAAACAAAGGGAAAGCTGCGGCAGCCTCTTTATCCTTTTGCAGCCTAAAGCATTCATGAATGGAAACGCAAACAAAGCAGGAATGGCTGGTGGTTGTAAACCCAAATGCCGGAATTGGAAAAGTAAAAAGAGACTGGAACAAGATCTCTGACTTGCTTGACCAGCAAGGCTTTAATTATCAGCCGGTGTTTACAAAAGGACCACGACACGCCATAAAAATTGTGGCAGAAGAAATAGAAAACGGCTACCGTAAAATTATTGCGGTGGGCGGTGACGGCACCATGAATGAAGTGGTGAACGGTATCTTTAAACAAAAGGGGGTACCCACCACCGACATTACCCTTGGCATGATCTCCGTTGGGACGGGAAACGACTGGGTCAGAACCTTTAACATTCCTAAGGATTATGCCGGAGCCATCCGCATCATCAAAAATGAAAAAACCCTGCTTCAGGATGCCGGCATTGTGAAATATTACCATTGTGCCATGGAAAAGATCCGCTACTTTATCAATATGGCCGGGCTTGGCTTTGACGGTCTGGTGGCAAAGAAAACCAACGCCGACAAGGAAAAAGGAAGAGGTAACCCCCTGGTATATTTTATAAACCTGCTGGCTTCTCTTTTTTCCTTTAAATCCTCCAATACAAAAATCAATGTAGATGATCGCGAAATAAAAGATAAAATATTCAGCATCGGCATCGGCATCGGCCAATACAACGGGGGAGGAATGCACCAGGCCCCGGCTGCCCTGCCCGACGACGGACTCTTTGACCTGACCCTGATCAAGGACATGAGCAAATGGTCCGTCATTACCAGCATTCGGAAGCTTTACAATGGCTCAATTGCCAGCCATAAGCGGGTGGAAACCCTGGTGGGCAAGTCCATCCGCATTGAATCGGAACACCCCATATTGCTGGAAGCCGACGGGGAGTCCCTGGGGGAGTCTCCTTTCGAATTTCAGATCGTCCCTAAAAGTGTGAAAGTAATTGTGAATTAACCGGCCACCGCGCCAGGTTCAAGAAAAATTAATATGGCAAGCAAAGGAGAAGACCAATTTAAAAAGATCATTTCTCATTGTAAAGAATACGGGTTTATTTACCCTTCCAGTGAAATTTACGACGGGCTGAGCGCCGTATACGACTATGGCCCCAACGGAGCCGAGCTCAAAAACAACATCAAGGATTACTGGTGGAAGTCCATGGTGCAACACCATGAAAACATTGTGGGGCTGGATGCGGCCATTTTCATGCATCCCACCGTGTGGAAGGCTTCCGGCCACCTGGAAGCCTTTAACGACCCCCTGATTGACAACAAAGACTCAAAAAAACGTTACCGTGCCGACATCCTGATAGAAGACTACATAGCCAAGCTGGAGGACAAGATCCAGAAAGAGGTGGAAAAGGCCGCAAAACGGTTTGGTGAAAAATTCGATGAAAAAATGTTCCGGGAAACCAACCCCCGGGTGATGGCCAACCGCGAAAAGATAGAAAGTATCAATAGCCGCTTTGTCAAAGCCATGGAGGAAGAACGCCTGGACGATGTAAAGGCACTTATTGAGGAACTTGGTATTGCCTGTCCGGTTTCGGGATCTAAAAACTGGACCGAAGTGCGGCAATTTAACCTGATGTTCAACACCAAAATGGGCTCGCTCAGCGATGGCGCCAATGAGGTATACCTGCGGCCGGAAACAGCTCAGGGCATTTTTGTCAATTATCTCAACGTGCAAAAAACCAGTCGCATGAAGCTGCCCTTCGGCATTGCCCAGGTCGGCAAAGCATTTCGTAACGAGATCGTTGCACGGCAGTTTATTTTCCGCATGCGCGAATTCGAGCAAATGGAAATGCAGTATTTCGTTACCCCCGGGCAGGAAAAAGAATGGTTTGAATACTGGAAAAAAGAGCGCATGCGCTGGCACCTGGCAATGGGTATCCCCGAAAAATTCTTCAGGGTGCACGAACATGAAAAACTCGCCCATTATGCCAATGCAGCCGTAGACATTGAGTTCTGGTTTCCTTTTGGACTGAAAGAGCTGGAAGGCGTACACTCACGTACCGACTTTGACTTGGGTGCACACCAGAAATTCTCCGGGAAAAAACTCCAGTATTTTGATCCGGAAACAAACAAGAGTTATGTGCCTTACGTGGTGGAAACCTCGATCGGGCTGGACCGCATGTTTCTGGCCATCCTCAGTTATGCTTACAATGAGGAAAAACTCGAAGACGGATCTGAAAGGGTGGTAATGAACATTCCCCCGGCCCTGGCCCCTGTGAAGGTGGCCGTATTGCCCCTGCTGAAAAAAGACGGGCTTCCCGAAAAAGCCAGGGAGATCTTTGACCGGCTCAAGTACGATTTCAACTGTCATTACGAAGAAAAAGACGCCATCGGAAGACGCTACCGCCGGCAGGATGCTATCGGGACCCCCTATTGCATCACCATTGATCACGACACCCTAAAGGACAATTCCGTAACCATCAGGGAGCGCGACAGCATGGAGCAGGACAGGATACCCATTGAAAAAATTTCTGCGGTAGTGGCCGAAAGGATTGACATCCGCCCGAAAAAATAAACATTTGTAAAGCCTGAAAACAATGGGTTTTCAGGCTTTTTTATGAACAGTGAACAATTCCTTTTGTTGTACCTTTTGAAAAAACAATTAATTGCTTAAACTTGCGAAAAAACAAACCGTTTGTTTTAAAAAGTTGTTTTAATTAAGTTATGGAACACGGAAAAACCAATCCATCCGGTATGACTTTAAAAGAGATAAAAGCCCCTATCAGCGGGCATGTTAAAACTTTTGAGCAACGGTTCAAAGATTCCATGAAAAGCAAGGTGCCCCTGCTGGACACCATTACCCGTTACATCGTAAAACGTAAAGGGAAGCAGCTTCGGCCTTTATTTGTGTTTTTCTCCGCCGAATTGTATGAAGGCATTAATGAGCGCACCTACCGGGCCGCTGCACTGATCGAGCTGCTGCATACCGCCACCCTCATACACGACGATGTGGTGGACGACTCCAACGAAAGAAGGGGCTTCTTTTCCCTGAATGCTTTGTGGAAAAATAAAATCTCTGTGCTGGTGGGCGATTACCTGTTATCACGTGGCCTGCAGCTTGCCCTTGAAAACGATGACTTCGACCTGCTTAAAATCGTGACCCGTTCGGTTAAAGAGATGAGCGAAGGGGAATTGCTGCAGATCGAAAAAGCCCGCAGCCTGGATGTGGAAGAAGACATCTATTTTGAGATCATCCGTAAAAAAACCGCTACCCTTATTGCCTCCTGCCTGGCCTGCGGAGCCGCTTCGGCAGGAGCCACCAAAGAAGATATCAAAGCCATTCAGGCCGTCGGCGAAAAAATCGGCACCGCCTTCCAGATCAAAGACGACATCCTGGACCTGGACCTCAGCCGAATGAAAGGCAAGCCCTCAGGGGTAGACATCAAAGAACGCAAAATGACCCTGCCGCTGATCTACCTGATCAACCAGGCTTCTTACGGACAGAAAAGAAAAATTGTGAACATCGTTAAAAACCACAACCAGGACGAGGAAAAAGTAGGAGAACTCATTGAAATGATCCATCAAAGCGGAGGGGTAAGATATGCCACTGAAAAAATGACGCAATACAAAAATGAAGCCTTGGAAATGCTGAAAAGCCTGCCTGACAAGGCCGCAAAAAATTCTCTTGAACAACTTATTGAGTTTACCATCAGCCGGGAAAATTAAACCCCAGTTTTACTGATAATAAAACCTGCCTGTTTTTGTTATTTCTAATGAAGACCATATCATCCGTCAATATGAAAAAACAAACCTTCACCTTAACCCATTTTCTTTTTTTATTGATCCTGCTTTTGATCCATCCGGCAAAGGTTTTATCCCAGGATTTTGAGATCATCGCCCCCAACCCCGAACTTGAAGGGGAAGGAGAATACGAAGGGGATCAAAAAACAGGGCTTTGGCATTACCTGGATCAGGACAGCCTCATTCTTGAAAGCGGGCACTATGACCAGGGACAACGCACCGGCACCTGGACTTTCTTTGAGAACGGCGGCCTACTGATCGCCGAAGTGAATTACGACACCTTGTTTTATACCGGTTATTTTCCCATCGGGCAGATCTCTGAGCGGGGTCACATTACCCCGGATTTTGAAAAAACCGGTGAATGGACTTTTTATCATACCACCGGAAATCGCTGGGCCGAAGGGATGTTTGAGCAGGACGAAAGAACCGGCTTGTGGATGCATTGGTACCCTGACGGGCAAAAATGGGCCGAAGTGCCGATGGAAGAAGGCCTTTCCAGAAGCTGGTACCCCGATGGCACCCTGGAAATAAAAGGCCGGATTGCCGGGGGAATGCGAAATGGAATCTGGGAGTTTTATCACCAAAATGGCCGGCTCAGGGAAAAAAGCCATTACGTGAGTGGCAAAAAAGATGGGCCCTCAACCCTCTATTACGAAACTGGCATTAAAGAATTTGAAGGTCATTTCAAAGACAACCTTTTACATGGTTATTCCAAATGGTATTATGATGACGGCATCATGGAAATGGAGGGCCGCTCAATAAAAGATGTGCAGGACAGCACCTGGGTGTTTTATTATACCAACGGGAATATCTCTTCCACAGGAGATTTTGTGAATGGGAAGGAAGAAGGCGTGTGGACCTTTTATTATATTTCCGGGGAAAAACTCCGCCAAGGCCCCATGCAACAAGGCAGGCGAACCGGGGAGTGGACCACCTGGTACACCACAGGCAAAGTAAGCCACAAGGGCCCTTTTAAGAATGACCAGGAACATGGTGTTTGGACTTCCTGGTATGAAAACGGACAAAAAGAGGACCAGGGAACCTTCAATATGGGGGTGATGGATGAAGTATGGGAAGGCTGGTTTGAAAACGGCCGCCAAAGATACCGGGTCATCTACCGTAACGGTGAGCGCCATGGCCTTTCGGTCCATTGGTACCAGAACGGAAATCGCAGGCAGGAGGCCATTTATAATGAAGGGATCCGGCACGGTGAGCGGAAGCAATGGCATGAAAACGGAAACCTTGCAGAAGAAGGCTACTACACCAATGGCATGCGCGAAGGCCGATGGACTTTCTATGATGATGCCGGGGTGAAACACCGCGAACAGGAGTTTTCAGAAAACCGCCCCCAGGGCCGCCTGGTTACTTTTTATCCCAATGGCCAAAAACAACAGGAAGGACAATATCAAGATGGTCGGCGCCACGGCCGCTGGACCTTCTGGGATGATAGAGGGCGCAGAATAAGGCAAATGGAATTTGAAAACGGAAGAAAAGTCAGCGAAAGGGATTTTACCAATTAGCGCCCTTTATTGCCATTCACCCTCTTCTTTGGTGAAACTCATGTGGTGGCGGATAAAGTCGCGGATGTTTTTCTCCACCAGAAACAGGTGCTCCTCACGCATTACGTAAACCCTTATTTCCACCAGAAACTGCTCTTCGCTTTCGGAAGATATGCTCACTATGGGCGGGTAGCCCGAAATGATCCACGGCATGTTGTTCAGCTCTGCAAGGATCTGGTTTTTGAGCCTTGCCGGCTTCCCGGCTTTGGGCATTTTGAGGGTTAGGGTATGGCTGTAGCTTTTTTCCTGTCCGGGAGGCAAATTCAACAATTGGTTGTTTAAGCGCCAGTAGGGTACTTTTACCCTTTCCCCGTCCAGGGTTTCCAGTTCCATGCTGCGGATTCCCAGATTCAGTATCTTCCCCTCCACAAAGGAAGTTTTAAAATACTGTCCGGGCTCCAGGGCGTTTTCAGACCGGATGACCATGCCGGCAAAAAAGTCACGGAATAAAAACCAGGAAACAGCTAGCAACAGGATAAGCACCATCACACTCATGAGCAGGTTGTAATAAAAAAAGTCCTGGAAAATACTGTCCACCGCCCAAAAAATAAAACCAACCCACAGGGCCATTTCAACCACCGGAAAAGTCTTCAAAAAGTAGGCCCGCATTGGCTCCTTGCGCAAAACCGATCCCAATACCCGGGAGATTAACCGCAGCAGGAAAAACAATCCTATACCCACCAGAAAGAATATCAGCGCAGTCATAACAGCTTTACACTTTTAAGTTTTTCAACAAGATGGGGATCCAACCCCGGATGGATGGCATAGATCCCTTCAAACTGCTCAATAAGAATTCCAGCCCTTACCATTTCCCGTATATCAGAATATACCTCCGAAAGGGGCAAAAGGAGGTTCTCGGCCAGTTTAGGCAAAGTCCATCTGCGATGCAGCACAAATTGTAAAAGATAAAACAGTTGCTCCTGTTCAAGATGTTTAAACACTTCTTCCGGAGAGGGCGGATCCGGCGTTTTCATGACCAGGGTTTTCCCGCTGAATTTTTCAACCGAAGCCAGCCAAAGCAGGATGGCTGAACCCGGATTGCCATGGGAGAGCTCAAAAAACCGGTTAAACAAACTGGCATAATCCCAGGCTGAAAAACGTTCATCTTCTTTCCTGTTCATCACAAACTTCAGGCCCCCTGAATGATGCCGCAGCATGATGATCTCCTTAAGTTCGCGTGCATCGAACGGATGACATACAATGGTGCCAAGGGAATAACTCTTGAGCCTGCTGCTGCGGTCGATCACATTAAGGGCATGAATGTTACAGTTGAGTACAAACAGGCATTTATTGCCAAAACGATCGATCAGGTCTTTTAGCAGCTGTATAACTTTGGTTCCCCCGGGTTTTCTTTCCCACCACAATTCCAGGTCGTTAATGATAATGATCTTTCCGGAAGGCAGCGCCCTGAAAACATCATCCAGGTTGCGGTTGCTTGCCTTCAAAGCCTTAAGCAGGGATGAGGCAAACAGGTTTGGATCGGCCGTGCACCCTTTGGGTGCTCTAACCGAATGCACATTCCCGGGAGAAAAATTCTTTATGGAAACCAGCTTCGAAAGGCTTGACTTCCCCGAACTGCGCTCCCCGGTAATGATCATGGCTCCGGTATAGCCGGCCTTGAAGCGCTTAACGGCCTGTTCTGCTTCCCTTAACTCTGAACTCATCCCCACCCAGAAATCTTCACTGGTGCCCGACTGACCCGAAAACAGAGAATAATAATAAAAAGGCAGTTCCTTTATTACCTCAGGACCAGGGGTAATAGATTGTACAAAAGACAATGTCCGCCGGTTGGAAAGCTGAGGAGTGGGATCGGGTCTCTCAAAATGGCTGAACCAAAGCTTGCCCTCACTTTTCCGGTAGATCAGGTTTACAAAGTGTTGCTGCATGCCGGACTTTGACCGCTCCCACTTCTCCCTGAAACGATCAGAAGCTTTCTGACTTTCGCTCTCGCGAAGCTTTTTGCGCACACCCTGACTGGTTTTACTGATCGTTGCCGAAGAAAGGGGTTCAAAAGCACCGTGCATCCCTCTTTCAAATGCATTACTCACCTCCTGCTGAAGGTTTGCAATGCGCAACTCTTCTTCTTTTAGCTTCAGCTGAAAGTTTTGCAAAAGCGAATGGGCCTGATCCTTTAATTCTCCCTTTTCTTCCTCTTCGGCAAGAGTTTCGTTGTCAAGGCTGAAATTCACCAGCCTCACCAGGTCTTTTAAATTGATAATGATCTTTTCAAACTCTCTCTCGGTTTGCTGCAAATGATTCCTGGTATAATCGAAAAGTTCGGCACTAAGGTAATAATTTACGGTTTTACGAAAATCCACCACAATGGTTTCCACCTCGGGATAAGCTTCCTTTCCGATCTTTTCAGCAAACAGATTGCCGCTGATCTCCAGTTTTTCCGGAAGCTCGTCCAATAATTCGCGGATTTCATCATACAAACCCCGAAACAAGTCAACTGCCTGTGGGCGCTGCAGTTTGGAATGATCCAGCTTGCCATCGGCTTTAATAATGGATTTGTCGGCAAGTTCCCTGTTGGCTGCAAAAGCCTTATAGGCCTGAACCTGCTTTTGCAGGGAGGCATTCAGCTCCAGAGAAAAATCCAGGAAGTATTTGTCAATTTTGGTGAATATGCGGCTTTTCAGGGAAAGAATGATAAAATCGAGCAGGCCTTTGTTGATAAACAGGCTTAGGTTTTTTCCCCATAAGGTAGAAAAGCCCGATAGCTCTTCTACCAGCTTCGGGTCATTTTTAAAATAAACGGAAAAGTTACTGCTTCCCAGGTTGGCTCCTGTGCTTTCCAGGTGGTGGCTGAATTGCTGCAGGTCTTCAAGCAGGGAACTGAACAGGGTTTCCCCGGTCTGGTAAAAAAAGGCCTGGCTTTCGCTTTTAAGCACTTCTATTTTGGCTTTCAGGCGGGAGCGTTCCAGACTGATGCGTTCAAATACTTTACTCCTGTCAGCAATAGTCAGGCGGCTTTTCTCAATCAGTTCATGAATATCGGTAAAGGTTTTTCGCAGTTCTACTACCTCTTCGAAGGTATGAAGTGCAAAATCATTCATTATGTTGCGCATGGACTCCAGTCGCCTGTGGTAAAGAAAGTATCTTGCCGCAGGAGTTATCCTTATGCGGTGGGTGACCGGACCCCTTGCCAGGGTGGCCAGAATCATTTTCCTGATCTTATAACTACGGGTGCGGAAATTGTCGTGGCTTTTGATAGCAAACCCCTTTCTTGGCAACTTAATCCTGATTCTTTCGGGCATTACGTTGATCACGGCCCTGAGTTCATCCAGGTATACTTCAGTGGCATTGGAAAGGATTTGGCTATTTTCCGGTAAATGCTGCTCTTTGATTTTGTGTATTTGCTTCTGGGCATGAAAAGAAAAATCGTTTAATACCCTCAGGAATGCCTTGTTATATTCTGAGGGCTTTTCCTGTTCTATCATCTGCTCAAGATTATCCAGGGTTTTCAAAACAAAGCTTTCCATCTCGGGCAAAAAGCCGGATTGCTGCCTCAGGATGGCATATAAGCCGGCATCATAATACTTTTTGGTGATCCGCTCAAACGTTCCCCCGATATTGTGGACCTCATTGGTGATGATCTCCCTGGAGGAAGGTTTGAGGTTTTTCACTATTTCAGCCGGGGGCTTTTCCCCAATTTCGGCCTCTTTTACCAAAGGCTTTTCTTTGGGTTTGAGCACATTCACCTCTTCAAAAAACGATGAAGCACTTATGAACAGGGTGGTTCGCAGGTTGGCAGAAAGCTGGTTGGCTTTTTCCACAGCACCTTTTGCATCTTTGGGCCCAAACTCCGGCAAGGGCAATACGGTAAGGTCGGTTTGGCGTGATTCGGAATGGATGATCTGTTCCTCGGGCAATTGTTCAACACCGTTATTGATCACTTTTACCATTGCAGTAAGGCGGTAGTTTTCCAGCATTTGGTTTATTAGGCCATAAAAAGTATCATTTTTTGAGCTGTCGTAACTGATCACCAGTACCCTTAAGCGACAGCCGCTCCAAAAATCGCTGGAAACAACAAACCTGAGCAGGGTCAGGGCCAGGGAAAGACTTCTGCCCCTGCCGTTCCACCAAAAATCAATAAGACGGTGATCTCCAAAGCCGGCGGTTTTATCATAATTCAGAAAGGCACAGTTGTAATCCTGTTTTTTCAGGTTGGTTAAAAGTCTTGCAAATTTTTCGGGCTCACGGGAGTTCCTTCCCCATCCCATCAGCACGGTATTGGGTTCAAAGCCGGTAAATCCATATACCCGGGTAATGATATCCATTCCCTCATAAATATCCCGGCAGGTATGCTTTCGCACCAGCAGTCCGTCTTTTTCTTTACCCTTTTGAGGGGGCCTGAAATCCTTTTTTCCCAGCATTATGTCTCCGGAGGGATTTTCCACCAGTTCAAAGTTGGTAAAGATCCCCTGTCGCCCAACCAGACTTTTTCCCATTTCAACCAAATGAGGCCTGGTTTTTTCCCCTCCCGAAAACAAAATTACATTGGGCCGCCAGTTTCTTGGCTTATTAACAGAAAAGGTAAGTTTTTTCAGCCCCGTTTTTACAAGGGAGGCCCAGATGCTGTTCCAGGTATCTCCGGTTTGCAGCGTCAGTTCTCTTCTCTTTAAAAATAAAAACAGGAGAATCAGTGCCAAGGAAGCCACCAGAAGGGCAATGATATCAAGCTGGATCATCACCACGATGCTGGCCAATGCTCCAATGATACTCACAAATCTGGGGATTCTGAAGGAAGGCCGGAAATCACTGCCGGCCCAGCTTTCAATGGCATAGGTAATATTCAGAAAGCCATAAATGATGATAAAAAATATGGTGACTATGCGGGCAATCACGTTCAGTTCTCCGATCAACACCCCCGAAAGGGCAATAAAAAAGGTAAAGATCAGGGCATTGCGCGGTTCGTTGGAGGGTCCGTATCCCCGGGAAAAGAAACCGGGCAATATGCGGTCAATGGCCACCGCCTGCAAAATCCTGGGTGCTCCCAGAATGCTCACCAGAGCCGAAGAAAGGGTTGCAAAAAGAATACCCAGGATTACCAGCTGGGGAACCAGGGAAGTATTGAATAACACCTGCGGATCAAACAACAGCATTTCCCTTTCCATGGTATAGGCAAAAAATACGGCCAGGCCGGTGTAAATAACCAGGCCAACCAGTATGGCCATCATGGTTCCTAAGGGGATGTTTTTCCGGGGATCTTTCAGGTCACCCGACATGGCCACACCTGCCTGGAAACCTGTAACGGCAGGAAAAAATATGGCAAAAAGCGTGATCCATGGAAGCACCTGCCCGTAGGGCCTTAACAGGGGTTCGGCCGGTACATGCTCATGGCTGCCAAAAAAAACCGAAACCAGAGACAAAACAATGGCCAGCAAAATAAAATACTGGACCTTTATGGCAAGTGCCGTGCTGGTAAAGGCCAGGATGGTGATCAAAAGAAGAACAAGGGAGCCGACCAGACGAATATTATTCAGGGTGATCTCCATTCCAAAATAAGTCAGGATGGTTTCGGAAAAACCCAGCAGGTACAAACTTACACTGAATGATAAGCCTGCAAAAAGGGCTATGCCAAGAGTGCCGCCAATAGGCAGGCCAAGGGTCCTTGAAAGAATAAAATAGCTGCCGCCGGTCTCTACCCTTTTATCGGTGGCAATGGAAGCCACACTCAATCCGGTACTAATGGATATAATATGGGCAACCAAAATAATGCCCAGGGTAGACCACAAGCCTGCCTGACCAACAATCCAGGGCAGACGCAAAAACATGATCACCCCAAGAATAGCCAGAATGGAAGGAGTAAAAACCCCGCTAAATGCGCCGAATTTTCTTGCTCTTGCCAAATCTTGATTTTTTAATGCATTCAAAGTTAGAATATTTTTTATTATTCAAAAGGAACGCCTAAAGGTTTTGCGGTTTTGTAAAGGGGTTTTTGCACCTAACCCTTTTTGTTATTAAATCTGCAGCAAATCTTTGCGCTCATCTTCAATTTTTGCCATCATTGATCAATATTTGTATTTTTGATGCCGGAAGGCGGTTGCAAATGAACCCCTTTCGTTTTCAATCCCAAAAAAGCAAAACCATGAACTCAAAGATCTTTTTGCCGGCTTTATTTTTTTGCATGCTTTGGTTCCTCCCATCCCAAAGTCCGGCAAACAGCCCGGAAAATCAGGAGGAAGCAAGGGAAGAAGCCGATTTGTCCACTCCTTTTGATGCTGTTCATACCCATTTGTATTTTTTACAACCCGAAAGTTATGAGCCCGAAAAGGCTGCCATGCCTTTTAACCACCCGGACATTGAGCAGGAGGAAGCTGAAGATCTTGCCATCAGGCTTAAGCAGGTGTTGGATGGAAGGGGTTATTATGTGGATATGGCTACCATACCTCAGGACCCAAATTATCGCGATACCCTAACCGATGAACATCGCTTTGTGCCGGTTTCCCAATTGCCGGAGATTTACCTGGAAAAATACAATGACCAATGGATGTATAGCCGGTACAGCCTGGAAGTTATTCCCGGGTTGCATGCAGAAGTTTTTCCTTTTGGTGCGGAGCTATTACAAAAAATGATGCCCGGAACCGGCACCCATGAGTTTGCCGGCCTCTATTTGTGGCAGCATGTAGGAATTCTCCTGATTATTTTGCTCAGTTTTCTCCTGCATAAACTGCTTACTTTCCTTTTCAGCAAGGTGCTTTACCGGGGCGCCAGCCAGATGGGTTACGACCGCCTTGTAAGGCCTTACCTTTTGCCTGTAGCCAAGCCCCTGAGTCTTTTTGTGGTGTTTATTTTTATCATGGTGGTATTTCCCATTCTACAGCTGCCGGCCGAAGTGGCCAAATATTTTAACTATGCTTTCCGGGCCATCCTGCCTTTTTTTGCCACCCTGGTATTTTACAAGCTGGTGGATGTGTTTTCCCTTTACCTGGAAAAACTTGCCGGAGAAAGTGACTCCAGCCTGGACAACCATGTAGTGCCCCTGATCCGCAAGGTACTGAGGGTTTTTGTGGTGGTTATTGGGGGTTTGTTTATTTTACAAAACCTGGATGTGAACATTACGGCCCTGCTGGCCGGTCTTTCCATCGGCGGACTGGCCCTTGCCCTGGCCGCTCAGGATACCCTGAAAAACTTTTTTGGCTCACTGATGATCTTTATCGACAAGCCCTTTTCGGTGGGCCATTGGATCACCAGCGGAGAAATCGATGGGTCCGTAGAAGAAGTAGGCTTTCGCTCCACACGCATCCGCACTTTCAGAAACTCCCTGACCTATGTACCCAATGGCAAACTGGCCGATTCCACCATCGACAACCATGGCCTGCGCAGATTCCGCCGCTTTTTTATGCACATTGCCGTTACTTACGACACCCCCCCCGACCTGATTGAAGTGTTTGTGGAAGGCCTGCGCAAAATTGTGGAAAACCACCCCCAAACCCGCAAAGACTTTTATATCGTTGAGTTTAATGAAATGGGTGACTTCTCTTTGAAGATCATGTTTTATATCTTCTTTGCGGTACCTACCTGGCCCGAAGAGCTGAGAGCGCGCCATGAAGTACTTATTGAAGTCGTCCGCCTGGCTGAAAAACTAGGGGTACGCTTCGCCTTCCCAACCAGCACCCTGCATATGGAAAACTTCCCCGGAAAACATTCCCTTACGCCCCAGTACGATATGACCATGAAGGATTTTAAGGAAGTAATGGAAGATTATTTCAAGCAGAAAGAAGGAGAAAAGCAATAAAATTAAGGGGTTCAAAATGCTTTCCTGAAAAATGACCATAAAAAAACCGCCCCAAATACGAGGCGGTTTTTTTATTTGCTATACATCTTTTGTTACTTGAGCACAATTACCGCAGCCGGATCCACCAGCTGGAAAGTGAATGACTCGGTAAAATAAAGCTGAACGGTTTTGTTGTCGTGTGATTCATAACCGATGGAAAGATCCTGGCCTACAACCATTTTAAAGTCGCCACCGCGCTCAGATACAAGGAAAGCATCCTTTACGTATGGAGCCATGATAATGGAACCGCCAAGCAGGTTTTCCAGTTGCTTGCGCAAAGGATATCCCCGCACATAGGAGTTCACTTTTTCCCACTTTTCGGTGTTGAGTACCAGGTTGTAGGGTCCCTCAATGGAGTTGGCTTTTAGTTTGGCGGTGCCTTTTGCAACAGCGCTGAGGATCTCTTCAGCTTCCTGCGGAAAAGGAATGGACGGGTAATCGCTGGCATTCAAACCGGTGATGTTGGCTGCCTTAAACCCTTCGTAGATTACCTTTTCTTCAAACTGTGCAATTTCACGGGCGGCATCTTCCATGGCATCCAGGTCTATGTCCTCGGCTCCGCGCACAGCGTTATCCAGTTCCCAGATATTCAGCTCAAAAGGAATGCGGGCTTCCACCAGCGGAAGGACCTGGCTGATGCCATACTTTACCTTCCCTTTCTGGTTGGCAGGCACCTCGATGCGTCCCAGGTTCAGAGCCGCATAGTCCCAACCTTGGGGTCCTTCCACATCTACAAACTTACGGGCCGAAAGCACTTCGGAAAGCACTTCCACCGCCGTGTCATTTATTTCTTCCCATGCTTCCTGTGAGATGGGGGCTAATGATTTTCTTAAAATATCCATGTTGTCCTCCTCTTATTTTTTAATTTTTCCAATTCCAAGCGAATCTGATTTTCCACCACCGCTTCCGTGGTCATCATCATGATCATCCCCATGGGAGTCCATAATATTGCCTTCCTTAAACAACCAGTTGCGCAGCTCTTCATCCCATCCGGGCATATTTCTGCGGAGCCACTCAAGGGTCATGCAGGCATGCTCAATCTCTTCATCACGGTTGTGAGCCATGATCGCGGCAAGATCATCATCGTTGCTGGTAACCACCCGCTGATGATACCAGTCTACTGCTTCAATTTCTTCTTTCAGGCTGTTCAGCGCACGGGAAAAGTTGCGCGCCTCCTGCGATAATTCTTCTGCTGGTTCGTGATAATTTGACATAAGTGTTGATTTTTAAAAAGAGTTATTAATGAGTAATTATTTGTAATTAAACTGCTTGCAATAAGCAAATATAAGGTTTTCAGGGAAAAATAAAAAGTTCATTGGCATTTAAAAAGCCTTAAACTGCATAAATTATTACCCGGGCTAAAAAATTTTTTGCTTGCGAAAACCCTGATCTTTATTTGTTTTGCAATAATTACGAATTACAAGATTTTTAACAAAAAACACGCGCTATTGTTGAGGAATTTTTATCAAAAAAACCTCATCTTCCTTAACTTTGATCTAAAATCCAAAGCCCCTGCCCATGAATTTTTCAAGACTGGTTGAACAGAGAGAAAGCGTAAGAAAATATTCCTCCCGCGAGGTGGAGGAAGAAAAGATCCATCAGATCATTGAGGCCTGCCGCCTGGCTCCATCGGCATGCAACTCCCAGCCGTGGCACTTTGTGGTGGTTACCGACCCTGAGTTAAAGGGAAAAGTGGCCGGGGCAAGTTTCAGCGAGGTGCTGCGGTTTAATAAATTTGCCCTGCAGGCCCCGGTCATTGCCGCACTTGTAGCCGAGCCCCCCACCTGGCTCTCCAAAATCGGCAGTTCCATTAAGGATAAAGATTATTACCTGATGGACATAGGCATCGTGGCGGAGCATTTTTGTCTGCAAGCCGCAGACTTGAATCTGGGAACCTGCATGATTGGATGGTTTGATGAAAAAAAGGTGAAAAATTTGCTGAACATCCCTGCAAAAAAGCGAATCCCTTTGCTTATCACCCTGGGTTATCCCGAAAAAGAAAAAAAGCGCAAAAAAATCAGAAAACCAACAGAGGAGATCTGTTCATTTAATGCTTACCCATAAAATTCTGAACCTTTCACGGGGCTTGAACCCGCGAACTGCGCATTAGGATGGCGTCGCTATGTCAGCTGAGCTTAAGGGGCACTGTGCCTTTCCGGATAAAAAATTACCCGGGAAATTATTCCAGTTTTAGGCTGATATCCAATGATTTGACGCTGTGTGTGAGCGCTCCCAGGGAAATAATATCCACCCCTGTACGGGCCACCTCCATCAGGTCTTTCTGGTCCATGTTTCCTGAAGCTTCTGTGAGGGCTTTGCAGTCAATGATGGAAACAGCCGCTGCCATGGTTTCAAGGTCCATATTGTCCAGCATGATGATGTCGGCCCCGGCTTTCAGGGCTTCCCGGACCTGGTCCAGGTTTTCCACCTCCACTTCAATTTTAAGGGTACGGGGAGCCTTTTGCTTTGCAGCCTTTACCGCAGGGGTGATGCCTCCGGCTGCCTTGATGTGGTTGTCTTTTATCAAAACCCCGTCGGAAAGATTCATACGGTGGTTGCTTCCTCCCCCGGTCCTCACCGCGTATTTCTCCAGCACCCTCAGCCCGGGGGTGGTCTTTCGGGTGTCAACCAGGGTAACCCCGCTTCCTGAAACCTTCCCGACAAGTTGGGATACTTTGGTTGAAATGCCCGACAAGCGCTGTAAAAAATTAAGGGCAACCCTTTCACCACTGAGGATGGCTGCCGCCGGGCCGGAAACTTCTCCCAGCACAGTGCCTTTGGTTACTTTGTCCCCGTCTTTTACCATTGCCTGGAAAAGGACAGACTCATCCAGCAAATGAAAAACACGACGGGCAACCTCCAGCCCGCAAACAACTCCGGCTTCTTTGGCCAGAAATCTCCCTTTTACCATGGTTCCGGGAGGCACCACACTGCCGGTGGTTACATCTCCACTGCCGATATCTTCTGACAGGGCTTTGATAATGCTATGGTCCGGTTCGCTGATGTGCTGTATGTTCATGTTTTATTTTTTTTGAAAAAAAATCTTCCGGTCTGTTCTTCTTTTTTACGAATCATCCCGGTAATGTGCTCCGGTACTTTGCTTGCGCTTAAGGGCCGCATTGATTATTTCCTTTCCCACAAAAGCCATGTTGTAAACTTCCATGGGTTGGCCGTGACGTAAATCCCGAACCTCCAGGTCTTTTAAAATACCATGGAGGCCGGATAAAGCACGTTGCAGGCCTTTTTCATTTCTTACGATACCTGCATAATCCTGCATCAGGTTGCGGATTTTCTTTTCAATGGATTCAGTATCAACAGGAGAAATGGTCTTGTGGGATGGAGAGATACCCGGCAGAACTTCTTTTGAACTTTTTTCGGTATTGATATGACGGGCACATTGCGATCCAAACACCAGGCACTCCAGCAAAGAGTTGCTTGCCAGGCGGTTGGCACCGTGCACTCCGGTACAGGCAGCCTCCCCTGCAGCATACAGGTTTTCTACCGAAGTTTGTCCGTATCGGTTGGTCTCTATTCCCCCCATAAAGTAATGCTGAACCGGGGCAACCGGGATCAGGTCCTGCTCCATATGAACCCCCTGCTCCAGGCAATTCCGGTATATGGTGGGAAAACGTTTGGATAAAAAGTTTTTGGAGCGGGTGGTTATATCCAGGAAAACGTGGTTGGTTCCGGCTTTTTTCATTTCCAGGAAAATCTCCCTGGCCACCACATCCCTTGGAGCCAGATCTTTCAACTCATGCCGCCCTTCCATAAAGGGATTTCCGGAAGGATTTCGCAAAATACCCCCTTCCCCCCTGACGGCCTCGGAGATCAGAAAACGGGTTTTCCCTGATTCTGTGTCCATAAATGCCGTGGGATGAAACTGCACAAACTCCATGTGTTTCAGGGTGGCGCCCGCCCTGGCTGCTGCAGCAATGCCATCTCCGGTAATGCTGTGACGATTGGTGGTGTGCCGGTATACCCGGCCGATGCCACCGGTGCAGATCACCATTGCTTTGGCAGACAGTATGCAATAATCGTTTTCAAAAGCCACCACCCCGCAAGCCCGGCCATTCTCCCCAGTAAGCACATCCACCAGGAATCGGTTTTCAAGGATTTCTACATTGGGTTTTTCAGCAACTGCCGTTTTCAAGCGGTCCATGATAAGGCGGCCGGTGGCATCTCCGCCACAGTGCAGCACCCGTTTTCGGGTATGGGCGCCTTCTTTGGTTGTATGCCATTTCCCTTCCGGATTTTTATCAAAGGGCACACCCAGGGAAACGAGGCGGTCAATTTCTTTGGGCCCCTGTTCCACCATCAGGCGTGCCAGCTCCTTATCGGCAATGCCTGCAGCGGCTTTTAAAGTGTCTTCCAGATGAAGCCGGGTTTCATCTTCGGGTTCCACTACCGCGGCAACCCCGCCCTGGGCAAGTGAAGTATTGCAGGTGTTGAGCCTGTCCTTTACAAGCACAGCGCAGGATAGCCCTTCATTAAGCTGCAAGGCGGTGTACAAACCGGCAAGTCCCCCGCCCACGATCACCACATCGTACTGAACCATGGGCATATCCTGGAAATCTTTCTGGAACAGGTACCTTCTCATCTGCCAATTAAATTTGGAGTTGTTTTTATGGAGTTGCTTTTATTATACCTCCAGCATCCGCTTCAATGGAATCCGGGCTTTATCAATCAGGCCCTTTTCGATCTCTATTTCCGTTTTATCCTCTTTCAAACTTTCGAGAACATGAATGGGGGTGGTTTTTTTCATATTGGGACATAAAAAGCTTCCCGTCAGCATGTGAAACTGCTTTTCGGGATGACTGATCTGCAATGGATGTAAAATGCCCTGTTCGGTCCCTATGATAAATTTTTTTTCCGGGCTTTGGTCAATGTAGCGGATGATCTGCCCTGTGCTGCCCACAAAATCTGCCGCCTGCCTTACTTCAGGCCGGCACTCAGGATGCACCAAAAGCAAGGCATCCGGGTATGCCTCCCGTGCAAGCTTCACATCAATTTCCATGATTTCCTCATGAATGGGACAATACCCTTTGAAAAGTATAAATTCCTTTTCAGGGATTTTGGCAGCGGTATAGGAGCCCAGCTGCTCATCGGGTAAAAATATGATTTTTTTATGGGGCAGGGATCGGATCACCTTTTCTGCATTGGCAGAGGTGCAGCAAATGTCGCTGTGGGCTTTCACGCCGGTGGTGGAGTTAACATAAGAAACCACCGCTGCGTCAGGATGCGCTGCCTTAAGGCGCTTCACATCCTCAGCTTTGGCCATGTCGGCCATGGGACAGCCTGCATCCTCTACCGGCAGAAGCACTGTTTTTTCAGGACTGAGGATTTTTGCAGTTTCTGCCATGAAGTTTACCCCGCAAAAAACAATCACCTGGTTGGGCAACCCGGCAGAAAGCTTGCTCAGGGCAAAGGAATCCCCCACATGATCGGCAAGATCCTGCACTTCTGGAATCTGGTAATAGTGTGCAAGGATCACAGCATTTTTTTCCTGCTTTAAACGGGAAACCTTATTTTGAATTTCATCTAACTGCATAACAAAAGCACTTTTCCATAAAAAGGGGATGATATCCTCCTGTTAGGGTGCAAAATTACGAATTAATCGCAGGCTTTCTGCCATAACTTTATCCCCGCTTCCGGAAACCACCCCCGAAAACCAACAGAACCTCCATGGTTTTTAATATCAGAACAATTATCCGGATTTTTCTTTCACAACCTGATATCGATTTTTTTTGTATAAGATTCCGTTTTTTTTGTAACTTACACCCTCTTTGTTGCGTCCTGTATCAGATAAAGAAATTCATCAACAAATTTTTTTGCAACCATGAAAAACAAGACCCTGATCCGGCTAATGCTGGTGGCAGCCTGCATTATGCATGCCATTCCGCATTCATTTGCCAATCAAGCAGCTTACCAGAGTCTCGAAAAAAAAATTGACTCCCTTGTGGCCCTCTCGATCCGGGAAGGACAACCCGGGGGAACGATCGGCATTACCAAAAAAGGAGAGGTGATTTTCCAAAAGGCCTTCGGGCTTGCCGATTTGGAAAACAATGTTCCCAACACCACGGAAACCGCATTTAACCTTGCCTCCGTTGCCAAACAATTTACCGCCTTTGCCATCCTGCTGCTTGAAGAGGAAGGAAAACTCAGCCTGGATGACGAAATCCATCGCCACATCCCCAAACTACCCGATTACGGTGAAAAAATCACCATCCGCAATCTTTTGCATCATACCAGTGGCATTGCCTCCACCGACAACCTCCTGCTGTTTGCAGGCCGGTCACTGGATGGCCCCTGGAGCCAGGAACAGGAATTAAACCTGATCTACCGCTACCCTGACCTGAACTTTAAGCCGGGCGAACAACACCTTTATTCCAATGCAGGGTATTCCCTTTTGGCCGAAATAATTGAAAAAGCCAGCGGAACCACTTATGATGACTACCTGCAGCAAAAAATTTTCGGCCCCTTGCAAATGACCACGACTTTCGTGCTGGACCACCCGGACAAAAACATCCCCAACCGGGCTTTCGGCTATTCCAAAGAAGATGAAGAATTCGTCCGGACAAAGGACGGAGAAACCATATACGGGGCAACCAACATTTATACCTCTGCAAAAGATCTTTCCCGCTGGGGAAATAATTTTTTCAACCCCAGGGTGGGTAGCCGCAAAATCATGCACCGAATCTTTAATCCTGACCATGTGCTGAACACCGGAGATACGGTGAATTATTCCTATGGGTTGGTGGTTTCCTCTTATAAAGGAGTTAAGCGGGTTTCGCACAGCGGGGGCGACCTTGGGTACCGTTCGCAATTTTTGCTTTTTCCGGAGCAGGAAGTGGTGGTATATGCCGCTTTCAACACCGATGCCATCCATTTGGTCAACCTGGTCTATACCATTGTGGACTGGCTGCTGGAAGAACATTTTGAAGACAAAAAGCCCGGGGAAAGAATGGCCGTGGATCTGGATCCTGAAAAGCTGAAAAAATTTGAAGGCAGCTACCAAATGCCCGACGGGCTAAACATGAGCTTCGAAGTGAAAAGGGACACCTTCTGGCTTGACATTCCCGGGGCCCCTCCCTTCCAGGTATTTGCCGAAGACGAAACCCGGTTTTTCCTGAAAGCCTTTGATGCACAAATAACCTTTGTGGTTGAAGAAAACGGGCAGGTAAACAGCATGATCTGGCACCAGGCCGGAGGAGATCATCCTGCCCCCCTTATCGGAGAAACCAAAATGCCCGATGCGGAAACCCTTGCCGGATACGCCGGCATCTATTATCACGAAGCCCTGGAAGTGGAATACCCGGTGCGGTTTGAAGATGGGGAGCTCATCATACAAACCCCCGATAACTTTAAACGCTACCTCAACATTGAGCAGTTGAACCTCAGCCCCATGGGAGATGACCGGTTTTATTCCCGCATCGGGGTGGTGAAGTTCACCAGGAATCAGCAGGAAAAAGTGAATGGCTTCCGCTTTGTGGATGTGGGAAGACTGAAGAATGTGGGGTTTGTAAAAACCCGATAGCTTTGTTTAAATAAAAAACCGCCGGCAGGATTTTCACATTTTTCCTGCCGGCGGTTTTCTTTTTTCCGGTTTTTGAGCTATTAACGGTTGATCAGGTTTTTGAGTTCTTCGGGAACATCGTTTACCTCGGGCTCAGGCTTGATCAGATGACGGATATCAAGGTTCGGAGAAGAACCGATGCTTTCTTTGCTGGTTTGCTGCACTGCAGCTTGCAGTTCAAAGGGAAATGCTTCGTCTCTGGCTACCTCATCTTTCACCGGCATGGTGAGGACCTTTCCGTTGGCCGAGTTGAAAGTAAGAATTCTTTTTGGTGAAGATGCCTGTGCAAAAGTGGCAATGCTGATCAAAATTACGGTTGCAAAAAATACTTTGGTTTTCATGACTTTGGATTTTTTATGTTTGTAAATTTTTTGTTTGCTGTACTATTGTAGTAGTACACTAAAGTTATGCCACAAATTACAAGCTGCTGTTTTTTAGGTATTTAAATAATTTTTGGCTGTGTGTTCTGCCCAAATTCTGTCCGAAACTGCACGCAATTTGTTCAAAAACGAACACAATTTGGAAGGCTGCCAAAATTTAGCTTTCTTTGCCTGGTAATTCTTTAGTACCGGATCAACCGAAATAATTACAGGCAATAAGATTAAACTTTCTTTGCCACCTTATCTGGCAGGCCAAAATTGTCCATATTAATCAATCCTTAGCCCATGCCTACTTTTGCAGAAAAAGTGATCCATTTCAACCGGAACCTGAGCCTGGACACCGACCTGCCCGATGGCATCAAAGTGATGAACCCCTTCCGGGAGAATCCCCGGGCCCTGGAAATTTCTTCGGCTTTTTACCTTAAATACTATAATGACCACCGCAAGCGCCGGCTGATCCTGGGCATCAATCCCGGCCGGTTTGGTGCGGGCCTTACCGGCATCCCCTTTACCGATACCAAACGCCTCAGGGAAAAATGCGGCCTGGAGATACAGGGGGTAAAATCCCATGAGCCCTCTTCGGTTTTTGTATACGAAGTGATTGATGCCTATGGAGGAGTGGATTCCTTTTACCAGGACTACTACATCAACTCCCCCTCCCCTCTGGGGTTCCTGAAAAAAAGCAGCAACGGGAAAGAAATCAACTTCAATTACTATGACAGCAAAAAACTCCAACACCTGCTAAAGGATTTTATGGTGGACTCCATAAATGCGCACATTTCCATGGGTATCATTACCGATGTGGCTTTTTGCCTGGGTTCAGGAAAAAATTTCCGGTTTCTGAAAGAGTTGAATGAGGCCCATCATTTTTTTGAAAAGCTCATCCCCCTTGAGCATCCGCGCTACATCATGCAATATCGCTCAAAAGAAAAAGCAGAGTTCATAAAAAAATACCTGGATGCCTTAAAGTAAAACTGGCAGGGTAAAAAGATGGCTGAGCATCATACTTAAAGTCGGCTAATGTTTTACCCGTTTAAAAATGAATTTTTATTTTTGAAGGCAAATCGGTTTATCAGATCCGTTCCGGGCCAATTTAATCAAAAACTGAAAAATCATGGTTTTTAAAAGAAATGACATACCCCCGCCCCCGTTCTGGCTGGCATTGATTCCCATTGCAGTGGTTGGTATAACCCTTGCTTTTTCGGTTTTTGTGATAGATGCAGAGCCGCATTTTTCTTTGTTCCTTGGAGGAGCCGTGGCTGGCTTATGTGCTTTCTGGCACGGGTTTTCCTGGAAAACCATCAAGGAAGGATTCAAGCATTCCATTGCCCGCACCATCCCTTCCATCATCATCCTGCTGATTATCGGCATGCTGATCGCCGTATGGATTGCCAGCGGCATTGTCCCTGCCCTGATGTACCTGGGCTTTGAATTTTTTGTGGCCCGCTGGTTCCTGCCATTAATATTGCTGTTTTGCAGTTTCATGGCCCTGATTACCGGCAGCTCCTGGTCGACAATCGGCACCATTGGGGTTGCCGCCATTGGGGTGAGCGAAGGCCTGGGAATTCCCCTGGAAATGACAGCAGGGGCTATCGTTTCCGGCGCCTTTTTTGGGGACAAACTCTCTCCCATGTCCGATTCCACCAACCTGACCCCGTCGGTGCTGGGGGTTAACCTTTACGACCACATCCGCCATATGTTGTACACCACTCTGCCCGCTTTGGGTTTATCCATGGTTGTATTTACCGTTATGGGTTTTATGGCTTCTGCCAATGGAGAACCAGGGGATGTTTCGGCCTATACCGATCACATCCGCGAGCATTTCAATCTTTCTCCCTGGCTGTTTATTCCGCCTGCGGTAGTCATTTTCCTTATCATCAAAAAAGTTCCGGCCATTCCCAGCCTTATTGCAGGGGTTATTCTTGGTGGGTTGGCTTTTCTGATCATTCAGGGGGGTAGCTTTTCCACTTTCCTGGAAGCCATCCATACCGGTTTTGTTATGCAAACGGGAAATCCGGAAATGGACGAGCTTTTCAGCAGGGGCGGGATGGACAGCATGTATAGTGTGGTGTCACTGGCTTTGGTTTCCCTGGCTTTTGGCGGAATAATGGACCATACCGGGATGCTGCACAGCCTGGTACTATTGATTTCCAAGTTTGTAAGCACCATGGGCAACCTTACTTTAACGGTGTTGGGGAGTTCCATTTTCGTGAACATTTTTGGAGCCAACCAATACCTGGCCGTCATCCTGCCCGGGCAAATGTTTGAAGAATGCTACCGGGATCAAAACCTCAAACTGAAAAACCTTACCCGTACCCTCGAAGCCGGTGGTACGCTCACCGCACCCCTTATTCCGTGGAACAGCAGCGGGGTGTTTGTCTATTCCGCCATTGGGGTTTCAGCCCTTGCATACGCCCCATTTGCCATTCTTTGCTGGTTAACAGCCATTATTGCAGCAGTTTTCGGATATGCGCGCATTACCATGCATCAGCTTAAAGCAGAGGAAGAAGAGGAAGAGGAAGATCAACAATAAACCGGAAATTAACTTTTTTCAACAACCAAAAAGACATTGTATCCCGCTTAAAATTAAATGCTTGCATTTGGTTTTTATCTTTTTAAATGAAACAAAATTTAATTTTTCTAATTGCCAAATGCCATATTTTTATTATTTTTCGGAAAGTTCTGGAAAAACGGAAAAATTATCTTGTTTACAGTAATTTGCATTTTTAAAAACCCATCATTTATTTATTAATTAAATACACCAAAAACCAAAGAGATGAAAAACTTACTGAAGTTAAAGCCAAATGTTTTCCCGATGGCCTCCATGCTTCTGCTGGCACTCTTCCTCTTTTCCTGTGGTGGAGGCCAACGGCAGGTTCAGGAAGACCGGCTGGAAGAAGTAAAAGAAGACACTGAACTTCAACTCCGCCAGTTGAAAAATGACATTGATGATCGTATCAGCGATCTGGATGACGAAATTGAAGAAGCAGAAGGAGAACTGGAAGAAGAGCTCAAAGAGATCCGGGACGAACTTAAAGCACAGAGAGAACGCATTGCTGTTGAAATGGAGAAAGTGGAAGCTGCTACCCTTGAAACCTGGGAAGATGTTTTAGGAGAAGTGCACCGCACCTATCAGGATGCCAGGTCAAAAACAGTTGAACTTATGCAGGAAGCTTCGGAAAAACTGAATCAATAAAACGTGAATCCCTCCGAAGCCAAAAAAGCCTGCAGACTTGACCCTGCAGGCTTTTTTTCTGTTCAACCATATTATTTGCTGAACCGGAAAAAAAAGTACTTTTGAAACCAAAAGCTTTTTCCTTTTTCCGGAAAACCCGGAATGATCGATTGTCCGTTATCATATAAATAAACCATTTAAAAATGCAAACAAAAACCTTTTTTTTGGTGTTGCTCATAGCAGGCATAGTTGCTGCCTGCTCAACATCCACTCAGCCAAAAACAGATGCCATGGATTTTATCTCATCCGCAATCACTGATGAAGTAATTTCTGAACTTACCGAAAAACATGGTGAGCAGAAAAAGGACCTGATCCAACGGGGAGTTACCCAGGTAGCTTCTCTTTGGAAAGAAGAGGACGGGTCGCCCGAAATGTTTCAATCTTTTTGTATAGAGAATTTCCAGGGGGAGGAAAAGGCCCGCAAGGATCTTTTTAAAACCCTTTCGCGTAATTACGAGCAGATATGGGGGCATTTCAACAACCTGAGCCTTGAACTCAACAAACCACTTCACCTGGATGCGGGCCCAATTACCCAGGCCGATGTCATGTTTGGCAGTTTTTCACCTGGAGCCCACCTGGCAGAAGACCTATATAAAAACAAGATCGCCTTCCTTACCATTCTGAACTTTCCCTTCTATTCCCTGGAGGAAAAAGCCGAAATGGCCGGAGAATGGGATCGCCTGCAATGGGCTTATGCCCGCATGGGGGATATTTTTACCTCCAGGGTGCCTGCTGCAATAAATCAGGAAGCCTCCCGCATTGCAACCGAATCCGACAACTACGTTTCTCAATACAATATCATTATGGGCAACCTGCTCAATGAGGAAGGGAACACCTTGTTTCCCGACAACCTCCACCTGATCACCCACTGGGGGCTGCGCGACGAGCTGAAAGCCAATTACGGTCAGGAAGATGGGCTGGAAAAGCAAAAAATGATCTACCGGGTCATGCAACGCATCATCGACCAGTCCATTCCGGAAAAGGTGATCAACAATACGGAGGTAAAGTGGAACCCTTATAGCAATGAGGTGACCAAAGAGGGGGAACCCCTCCAGGCAAAACCTGAACCCGATACCCGCTACCAGCATTTGCTCAATAACTTCCATGCCCGCAAAGCGGCAGACCCCTATTCCCCGGCTTATCCTACTGCCATCAAAAGGGCTTTTAACCAAGGGCTTGAACTTACCCGGCAGGAAGTAGAAGACCTGTTTACCGAACTGGTTAGCTCGCCCCTGCTGGTGGAGGTGGGTGAACTTATCAGCCGCCGCCTGGGAAGAGACCTGGAACCTTTCGACATCTGGTACGACGGATTTAAAGCCCGCAGCGGCATTTCAGATGCCGAGCTCGACCAAATCGTCGGGGCAAGGTATCCCGATGCGGAATCTTTTGATAGCGACTTGACCAACATCCTGGTAAAGCTGGGCTGGAACCGGGAAAGAGCCAATGAAATTTCTTCTAAAGTCGTGGTGGAAGCCTCCCGCGGGGCCGGCCATGCCTGGGGGGCGCAAATGCGCTCACAGAATTCACACCTGCGAACCAGGATCGGAAGCGAGGGGATGAGCTATAACGGCTACAATATTGCCATGCATGAGTTTGGCCACAACGTGGAACAAACCATCAGCCTGCACGATGTGGATTACTATATGCTCAACGGGGTACCCAACACTGCCTTTACCGAAGCCCTGGCTTTTATTTTCCAGGTGCGCGACCTCAAAGTACTTGGCCTGGATGCAGACGATCCCCAGGCCGACCACCTGGCTGCACTGGATATTTTCTGGGGTACTTATGAGATCATGGGAGTTTCGCTGGTTGACATGAAAGTATGGGAATGGATGTATGATAACCCCGATACCACCCCTACACAACTTAAGGAAAAAACCATTGAGCTGGCAAAAGAGGTCTGGAATGACTTTTTTGCTCCGGTGTTTGGAGTGGAAGATGCACCCATCTTAGGAATTTACTCACACATGATCAGCTATCCCCTTTATCTTAGCGCTTATCCTTTGGGGCACCTGATCGAATTCCAGATTGAAGAACACATTCGAAACAAAAATCTGGCCAGGGAAACCGACAGAATGTTCGCCATTGGAAACATCATTCCGCAGCACTGGATGAAGGAAGCCGTTGGAGAGCCTATTTCCAATCAGCCCCTGCTCAATGCCGTGGAAAGGGCCCTGGCAGAAATGAAATAAAGAGGGTTTTTTAATATAAATGATTCGAAAGGCTGCCCAATCGGGTGGCCTTTTTTTAACTTTCGGGAAATAACCTATTTATATAACTTTCCACAACACGTGGGTAATACCTGTATTCAAGCTGCTGCACCTTGGCGGCCAGGGATTCGGGGGTTTCACCGGCTTCAACGGCAACTTTTTCCTGGAAAAGTATGCGCCCTTCATCATATTTTTCATTGACCAGGTGAATGCTTATGCCGCTGTGCTTTTCATTGGCATCAATTACAGCACGATGCACATGCATGCCGTACATGCCTTTGCCTCCATAAGCCGGAAGCAGTGCCGGGTGAATGTTCAGGATTTTTCCCGGATACATCTTTATCAGGTTTTCCGGAATCAGTAATAAAAACCCTGCCAGCACAATTATATCGATCCCGGCACCGGAAAAAACTTCCCTGATCTTTTTCTCATCATGCCATTGGTCAGCAGGGATGATCAAATGCGGGATATTTGCTTTGCGGGCCCTTTCCCGCACATAAGCCCTGGGATTATTGGATATCACAAGGGCTATTTCAATTTTGGGGTGTCCTGAGAAATAACGAATAAAATTATCTACATTGGTTCCGTTTCCGGAGGCCAGCATGGCAATTTTAATTTTATTTGAAGATTTTTCCATATATTTGGTAAAGTAATGCCGAAAAAAATCCGAAGAAGGTCAAAATTAAAGAAAAATTAGCGCATTTCAGGGTAATATTTCGACCAAAAACAGCATAAAACTAAGGATTTAGTTGGTTGCAAATTTTTGCAAAACAATATATTACAGTAGTTTAAAAAAAATTGCAAAGAAAAAAGTTGGTTTTAATGATTATAATATTTTTCTTTGCATCCTGTTTAACAAAAAAAAGGAGAAACCATGTCTGACATTGCAACAAGAGTAAAAGCTATCATTGTTGATAAGCTTGGTGTAGATGAAAAAGAAGTAACCCCCGAAGCTAGTTTCACAAACGACTTGGGTGCTGATTCTTTGGATACTGTAGAACTCATCATGGAATTTGAAAAAGAGTTCAACCTGGCTATTCCCGATGAGCAAGCCGAAAAGATCAGCACGGTAGGTGACGCTATTGCTTACATTGAAAATAACAACAAGTAGAACCTAAGCCGTTTTTGATGAAACTTAAGAGAGTAGTCGTAACAGGACTAGGCGCTCTTACTCCTATAGGCAACACCGTTCCGGAATTCTGGGACGGGTTGCTTAAAGGTGTTAGCGGGGCGGCTCCCATTACGCGTTTTGATGCTTCGCAGTTTAAAACAAAGTTTGCCTGTGAAGTAAAAAACTATGATTCCAAAGATCATTTCGACCGCAAAGAGGTGAGAAAGTATGACCTTTTCACCCAATATGCCATGGTTTCGACTGAAGAAGCCATTAAGGATGCCGGTGTCAACCTTGAAAAAATTGACCCCGACCGGTTTGGTGTGATCTGGGGAAGTGGTATTGGGGGGCTGGAAACTTTTTTACATGAGGTTTCCGCTTATGCCAAATCAGATGGGCCGCCAAGGTTTAGCCCTTTCTTTATTCCGAAAATGATTGCAGATATTGCCGCAGGGCATATCTCCATAAAATACGGGTTGAGGGGGCCCAATTTTACCACCACCTCGGCCTGTGCTTCTGCTGCCAATGCGCTGGTTGACAGTTATAACCTGATCCGCCTGGGGAAGGCGGATATGTTCATCAGCGGTGGTTCGGAAGCAGCCATTAATGAAGCCGGTGTTGGAGGCTTCAGTGCCATGCACGCCATTTCGGTGCGCAACGATGATCCCAAAACCGCTTCCCGCCCCTTTGACAAAGACCGCGACGGCTTTGTTTTAGGCGAAGGTGCCGGCACCATCATTTTTGAAGAGCTGGAGCATGCACTGAAAAGGGGGGCAAAAATTTATGCAGAAGTTGTCGGAGGCGGCCTTTCTGCCGATGCTTACCACATGACCAGCCCCCATCCCGAAGGACTGGGGGCCATGAACGTTATGCGGTATGCCCTTGAGGACAACGGGCACAAACCCGAAGAGGTAGACCATATCAATACCCATGGTACTTCAACTCCTTTGGGCGACATTGCTGAGCCCAAAGCCATTATTGGGCTGTTTGGAGAGCATGCCTACAATATCAGCATCAACTCCACCAAGTCCATGACCGGCCATTTGCTGGGTGCAGCCGGAGCGGCCGAGGCCATTGCGGCCCTGCTGGCCGTGCAAAACGATATTGTGCCCCCTACCATCAATCATTTTACCGATGATCCGGAAATTGACAATAAGCTGGACTTCACCTTCCACAAAGCAAAGGAGCGTAAAGTGAACCTGGCATTGAGCAATACTTTCGGATTTGGTGGGCATAATGCCTGTGTTGCTTTCAAAAAGTTTACACAATAATTATATTTTGCGCTTGTTTTCATCTTTTTTTGCCAGAAATAAGGCCACCGATAAAAGCCTTGAAGAGGCAATAAAAAATATTTTTGGCTATTACCCGGGCAACGTTGCCGTGTATAAGCTGGCGTTCCGCCACAAATCTCTCCCCGGCCCAGCCAACAACGGGTTCAGGTACAACAACGAAAGACTTGAATACCTCGGTGATGCCGTGCTTGGATCGGTGGTGGCTGATTTCCTTTTTAAAAAATTCCCTTTTAAAGACGAAGGATTTCTTACCGAAATGCGCTCACGCATTGTAAGCCGCTCCAACCTCAATATGCTTTCACGAAAGCTTGGACTGGACAAACTCATTCAAACAGGAAAAGAAAACCACATCCGGGGATCTTCTGTTCTGGGAGATGCCTTCGAAGCTTTTGTCGGCGCTTTATATCTTGATAAAGGTTACCGGTTTACCCAAAAAGTAATTGTGACACAGATCATTCAATGTCATCTGGATGTGGATGAGCTCATGAGCAAAGAGATCAACTTTAAAAGCAAAATGATCGAATGGGCACAAAAAGAAAAGAAAACCCTGGAGTTTGTCCTTACCGATGAAATTGAAAACGGGAAAAATAATAAAATCTACCAGGTAAACCTGATGCTCGAGGATAAGCTGGTTGGTGAGGGTAAAGATTTTTCTATAAAAAAAGCCGAACAAAATGCTGCCCGGCAGGCATGGGTAAGCCTGAATGAAACAGGGTCCGAAACCTGATTTTTTCTCTTCCCTTTTTTATTTCTTTTGGTTCATTTACTTTTGCATGAAAAGACCCCTTGGTTTTTACACGCAAAAAAACGGAATTTCCTGGTCAGGCCCATGGTAAAAAAACACTATCTTAAACTGGAATACGAGTCACCCTTCAGGGTGATGGGGGTTTTTTGTCCCCAAAAAGACTATCGCTTTTGCTGGAACCTGAACCAATCTTTGGAAACCGACCTGAAACGACTGCCTGATTTTTCCTACACCCCACACAACCTGGAGCAGAAAGATCTTTTTTCGGTTTATCATTACGCAAAACCTCAGCTAAGACTGGCTTACTATCTCATTTCCAACAAAGGGCAAAACGGAAGGCTTTTTGCAGAACCCAAAAACCTGGATTTTATACTGCTGCTTAAAAACCCCCGAGGACACCTTGACCCTGATGCGCTGATCCGGAAAATCAGAAATACCTCTATGGTGCAGGCGGCATTTTTTCTGGACGACAAACTCGGCAAAAGGGCAAATACCTTTTTTTATGACTTCGAAATGTACCTGAGCGAAACCCCAAAGTCTTAAGGAAGAATCAATACCCTGCGGGTTATTGACTCTTCAGAAGTCTTAACCTGTAGAAGATAATATCCGTTTTCAAAACCCGATACATCAACCCGGCATGTATTTGCTTCAAAGGTGGATTGATAAACCACCTGACCGCCCATGTCGACAATCCTTATTTCCCTTATCATAGCTCCTTTGGAATCCACATAAAGTCTATTGCCGGCGGGATTGGGATAAATGTTTAGGGCAAATGATGAAACCCCGTTAACAGAAACAGGATCAAAAAGAACAACCCCTACCACCACGTCTTCATTTTCCACAACAACTTCACCACTGGCGTCATCGTATCCTTCTTTGCTGACCCGATAATCGTAGTTCCCGGGATCAATATTTTCGAAAACATATACCCCGGCTTCGTGCTCGTTGCCATCAAAAGTGATTCGGGCGTCCGTAAGAATATCGCCCTGTTCGTTCTCCACATTAAAGGTGACGGTATAGGTTTCGGCCGCTTCCTGAAGCGTTACTTCAAGGTCAACATCCTCCACCAGCATGAGCTCACCGGTAACTTCATGATATCCTTCCTTATTTACTTTATAATCATAATGGCCGGCTGCCAGGTCTTCAAAAACATAAACTCCCGGATCGTATTCGGTTCCGTTCAGGGTGATAATGGCATCTTGTAGGGTATCGTTTTGTTCGTCAAGGACCACAAAAGTCAGGTTGGCAAAATACTCAACCGTTCCCTGGTATTCATAGGCCCCGATATCTATGCGGTAGTTTTGAAACCTCGGGTTTCCTGCAAGGTCAGTTTCGGGAAGCAAAAACTCTCCGGAAGCCGGGTTGCCTGCAACAATAGCCGGTGAATTTTCCTGTAGCTGAAAAGGGTGATCTCCCTGGTTGACAAAAAGCGGATCCTCTTCAATACACTCAACAAGTTCTCCATCAAAACCGGCCCCTCCTATCCCATCAAGACCAAACTCAATTACTGAATAGGAAAATTGCGGGTCGGAAGTGGTATCCCATATAAAAACCTGTGAGTCGCCGGGAGAGGATCCTGCAGTATTTCCCCAGAAAATGCTGCTATGGATGTTTGGCATCGCCCCCGCATTGCAATAAAGCCCTCCTCCATATCCTGCATGGTTATTTACAATGGTGTTGTTGAACAAATCACCTTTGAAAGTCAGCAAGGCTATGCCTCCTCCAAAAAATAAGGCATAGTTATCCACAAAAAGGTTACCCGAAATGCTGTTGGGAAAAATAAACTCCGAGCGCAACACCCCCAGACCACCACCCAGCGGTGCCTCATTGTTTTCAAAAATGTTTTTTACAATGTGGGTGTTGCAGCTGTCCAGGCTGAGTCCACCGCCCATTCCAGATGCCCAGTTCCCGAAAAAAATGTTTTCGCGGATCTCTCCCCTGCCATGCATGCCGTATAAACCTCCCCCGTAACCATAAGTTTCTTCCTCTGTGGGAGGATGACCGGCAAAATTTTCAAGGAAGTGGTTGTTGAAAAACAGGGGTTGGGCTTCCGTAAAGTAGGCCCCCCCTCCGTTAAGGTAGGCGTAGTTTCTAAAAAAAGTGTTGCCTTCAATTTCATAAGAACCCTCTCCGGAGATATACAGTCCCCCTCCATGATGCAGGGGCTCGGAAAGGGGGGCCTTGGCAAATTCTATATGGCAGTTTTGCAGACTTACAACTGGTCCTTCCGGATCGTTATTATCCTGCTGCCCAAATACAAAAATTCCCTTCCAGGCACCATCCGGCTCAAAAATATTGTGCAAGCCGATGGTATCATTAACGCTGAAGGTTATTGGGTTTTCCGGGGTGCCATTTGCCTGAAGGGACTCCCCCTCAACGTAAAAGCCATAAAACCCCTGAAACTCCACATAAACACTGGCTTCAATCAGTAGCTGATGGCCCGGACCCAGAAAAATATCCCCGGTTACATATACCGTATCGTAATTCCAGGTACCGGAAACCGCCCCTTCCAGCTCAATGGTCTGGTTTTTTGATGCCATAAGCCAGAACGGACAAAGCAAAAAAAACAAAAGGGTAACAACTTGTTTCATAAGTGTGATGGGTTAAGTTTGACTGAATAAGGGAACCACTGTTTCCATCGAATTACGAAGTCATAGCGATCCCTTAAGAATATTGATCGCTAAAATAATCAAAAACCCTGAATTAAAAATTTTTCAGGAAAACACAGTCGCTGACATCTGCCAAATATCTACCTGAGTATATTGGTTTCTTTACCAAACCATTTCACACAAAAGAGCACCGACAAGGTGGCATATACAACCAGAGAAAAAATGGTAATGAGCAACAGGGGCATTTCTATGGTTCCGGCCACAATTTCCTTGGTGGCCAGGCTGATGTTTACTATGGGGATCAGGGCGGTAGCTACCGTCAGTTCCACTCCGGGAATCAATCCGAAAATAGCGGGAATGATCACCAGGAAAGTCAATGGAGTAAGGATGCTCTGTGCTTCCTTAAAGGTTTTGGCATAGATGGTCAACGGGATCATCACTCCGGCAAAAAAGATGGTCAATGGCAACAACATAACCAACATCAGCATTACAAAAGTCAGGGTAAGCATGCCGGCCACTACCGAGGTGATTATTTCGGGCATTCCGGCGATAAACTGAAAAGCAATGAATAGTCCAAAAATCGCAAGCATTGCTGAAACAATTCCGGTAGTAACGATCACCACCATTTTTCCAACCAGAATCTCAAAGCGGGAAACCGGGGTGGTAAGCAATGTTTCCAGGGTTTTTCTTTCTTTTTCCCCGGTAAAAAGATCAATGGCCGGATACATGGCCCCCATAAAACAAAAGATCACGAAAAGGTAAGGCAGAAACCCTCCGGCCAGTTTACCCAAAACTTCCTGCGGGGTAGCCACATTAACCGATTCTATATTCACCGGATGGATAAATGATTCTTCAAGGTCTTTTGCCAGAATGCGCTCTTTTAACATTTGATCAGAAAAAACATCCAGTATACGGTCAATACGGTCTTTTACCGTGAGCTTGGTGGCGGAAAAATAAACCTTTACGCCTGCACTTTTCATGGCTTCCAGGTTCCGGCTGAAGTCTTGTTCAATCACAAGGCCCACCTGCAGGCTGTCTCTGCGGACCAGGCGCTCAAGTTCCCCGCTGTCTTCAACGGCTATAAGGCTTACGTCCTGCCGCTTCTCAAGAAAAACAATCAGCTTGTTGCCCGGGTCATGGTTTATTACCCCGGTAAGGAGCGGTCTCTCCTGCTCCTTTTCCAGGATGGAAGTTTGCAGGCGGGTAACCAAAGTAAAGATCAAAGGAAAAACCAAAATGGGCACCACGATCATCATGATCAGGGTGCGGCGGTCGCGCAAGGTGTCCAGAAATTCTTTGGAGGCTATGTTGACGATGTTTTTCATTTCTTTGCTTTTTTCTAACTTTCATTTACTACCCTGATAAACTCTTCTGTTAAGGTGTCGGTCTGCATGTTTTTGCGGAAATTATCCATGGTATCGTTAAACATGATTTTCCCTTTATGGATAATGGCCAGGTCATCGCAAAGCATATCCACTTCGCTCATGATATGTGAAGAAAAAATAACCGTTTTGTTGCTTTCCCGGCAATCCCGAATGAGTTCAATGATGTTTTTGGCGGTAATGACATCCAAACCGGCCGTAGGCTCATCAAACACTACTACTTCCGGATCATGTATCATGGTACGCACAATGCTCACTTTTTGCTTCATCCCGGTGGAAAGTTTGCCTATACGCTTTTTGGCAAAATCGTGCATGTCCAGAAGGGTGTAAAGCCTATCCTTTCTTTTTTCCAGTTCGGGTTTTTCAATGCCGTTCAGCCTGGCATAATACCGTATCACCTCATCAGGGGTTAGGCGCTCGTAAAGCCCGGTGGTACCGGTAAGAAACCCGATCTTCGCACGGGTTTTTGCACCGTTTTTTGTAGTATCCATCCCGCAAACCTTCACGGCACCAGAAGTGGGCGAAAGAATGGTGGCAATAATGCGGAGGGTGGTGGTCTTTCCGGCACCGTTTGGGCCAAGCAAACTGAATATACGGCCGGGCTGACAATGAAAGTTCACATTATCAAGAACTTTCAGCTTTTTTGTGGTTACCCCGGCCTCTGCCATTTGCTTTTTGGAAAGATCAAATTCTTTATTCAGGCCAATTACTTCTATCATGGAGTGAAATTTTTGTACAAAAATAATCCAATTCTCCTTTTTAAAAAAAAAGAAGATACCGAATAAAATTAACGAAAGGGCAGAGAGTTATTCGAGCTTTTTGGCTTCATCCCAGAATACATCCATTTCTTTCAGGGACATTTTTCTGAGGTCTTTGCCGGATTCCCTGGCGTGGGCTTCCAGGTATTCAAATCTTTTTACAAACTTTTTGTTGGTGCGCTCCAGGGCACTTTCGGGGTTCACATTGATAAAACGGGCATAGTTGATCAAGGCAAACAACAAGTCCCCAAATTCCTGCTCAATCTTTTTTGGGTCGGCACCCGATTCCACCTCCACGCGCAGCTCCCTCAGTTCTTCACTTACCTTGTCCCAAACCTGGTTGGGTTTCTCCCAGTCAAAACCAACCCCTTTAACTTTATCCTGAATACGGTAAGCTTTAATCATGGCCGGGAGCGATCGGGGAACGCCAGATAAAACCTTTTTCCGTCCCTCCTTCATTTTTATCTTTTCCCAGTTTTCCTTTACCTCTTCATCATTTTTCACCTTTACATCACCGTAAATATGCGGATGGCGGTTGATGAGCTTCTGGTTGATCCCTTCCAGCACATCTGCGATATCGAAGGCTCTCTGTTCCTGACCAATCTTTGCATAAAAAACAATATGCAGCATCAGGTCGCCCAGTTCCTTTTTTACTTCATCCAGATCATTATCCAAAATGGCGTCAGCCAATTCATAAGTCTCTTCAATGGTAAGGTGACGCAAGGACTCCAGGGTTTGTTTTTTATCCCAGGGACAATTGTCCCGCAAATCGTCCATAATATCCAAAAGCTGCCGGAAGGCGGTAATTCTTCGATCCATAAAAATCAAGGTTTTGTGCAAAGGTAGCAACAAATTTGCATTGGGGTTGTTGGCCGAAAAAGATATATTTGTCGTTTAAAAACCAAATCCTGAATGCATGACCGGAAAGTGGAGGTTTGGATGGCTTATTATTTTTTGCTTTTACATGTTTTGGGATGCACCCAAAACCTCTGCCAACAATCCCGGCAACAGCTTCTTTTATAAAGCAGAAGCCGCCGCCCACTTTGGATTTGTCTGGCCACATGATCCTGACCTTGACAACCTGTATACAGGTTTTTTTCCGTTTTTCCAGGGCAGCATTTCCGGCAGCACTGACGGCAGCAAGTCCTGGCACCATTGGTATAATTTCCCCGATCTGGGTTTTACTTTTATGTTTGCCGATCTGAATTACCCGGAGGTTTTAGGCAGGGCTTTTTCTGTTTGGCCGCATATTTCCATTACCCTGCACCAGGGCAGGTCGGTGGACCTTATTTTTAGGTATGGTGCCGGTATCGGGTATCTGGATAACTGGTACCGTGAGCAGGAAAATGAAGAAAACATGGCCATCAGCACACCCATCAATATTGCCATGAACACCGCCCTGAAGGCAGGGGTTGCCGTTTCCGAAAGCTTCTCCCTGAAGGGCGGAATCAGCATGACCCATTTCAGCAACGGCAGAACCAGGACCCCAAACAAGGGGCTTAACATCCCCTCGGCAAGGGTTGCCTTCGTTTATAAACTGCAACCCGAACCATCCCTTCCCGAAAGAGAAACCAATTTTGAGAAACCCGATAAATATTCCCTGTCTTTTTATCTTTCCGGGGGTTATTCTGAGCTTTATCCTCCCGGAGGATCCAAATACCTGGAGTTTTCCCTGAGCCAAACCCTCAGAAGGCGGCTTTCGGTGAAAACGGCCATAGGTGTTGGGGCCGATGTGTTCTGGGGGTTGTCCGACAAAGAGGTGTTGAATCGAAAGGATCGGAAGCCATCGGGAAAACTTTCCCTGCTTAAGCCCGGCATACATCTTTCCTACGAACAGGTTTTTTCCAATACTTCCTTTATCGTACATCAGGGGCTGTATTTGTATGCCCGTCAGGATGAAGACGGCCGCACGTACAACCGGGCCGGCTTCAGGCATTATCTTGGGGACAGGCTTCAAATTAATTTAACCATCAAGTCTCACCTTTTCCGGGCCGACTTTGTAGAATGGGGTATGGGATACCGGTTGTTTTGAATTTATACAACAAACAATATTACCGTGCACCCGGGGGTCTGGCATCGAGGGTGTGAAAGTTTTTAAAGGTGGT
>SKVW01000078.1 GCA_007129255.1 Bacteroidales bacterium | reverse complement strand
TCCTTAAAAGGAACTTCCTTCCGAAATTCAAAACCGGTATGGATATCAGACTGAAATGGAAGGCGTGTTTTTAAAGAATAACTGAAAAACCCATAACTTTGCCTTATGATGAAATTACCCGAATATTCCGATATCATAAAAGCCCAGCAAAGGCTAAAGGGAGTGGTGAAGGTAACCCCTTTGGAGCACAGCAAGTCGTTCTCGGCCATGTCAGGGGCCAATGTTTTCATGAAGCTGGAAAACATGCAATCCACGGGCTCTTTTAAGGTCAGGGGGGCTTACAATAAGCTTTGTACTTTAAAAACGGATGAATTAAGCCAGGGGGTGGTTTGTGCTTCTGCAGGAAACCATGCCCAGGGTGTTGCTTTTGCGGCAAAAATCCTTGAGATAAAAGCCACCGTGTTCATGCCGGTGTTTACCCCGCCTCTTAAGGTAATTGCCACCCGAAGTTATGGGGCCGAGGTAGTGCTGGAAGGAGAATCCTTTGATGATGCACAGGCCGCTGCCATGCAGTTCCAAAAAGAAACGGGTGCCGTGATCATTCATGCTTTTGACGACCCTTATATTATTGCGGGGCAGGGCACCATCGGGCTGGAGCTCTTTCAGGCCAATGATTCCATACAGGATGTGTTGGTGCCTATCGGCGGAGGCGGCATGATATCCGGCATTGCCATTGCGCTAAAAGAAATGAACCCTGACATCCGTATCATTGGCGTGGAAGCCGCCGGGGCCCAGTCGATGAAAAACGCCCTGAAGAAAGGAAAACCGGAAAAACTGGCTTACATGCAAACCATTGCCGATGGTATTGCCGTTAAAACCCCGGGAAACCTGACTTTTGAGGCTGCCAAAAAATATGTGGACGACATCCTTCTGGTGGATGATGCCGAAATCGCCCACGCCACCTATCTGCTTTTGCAAAGAGCGAAAATTCTTGCCGAGCCCGCAGGAGTTGCTGCCATGGCCGCGGTATTGCAAAAAAGACCCGATTTTAAAGGCCGCAACGTGGTACCGGTGATCAGCGGCGGAAACATCAACATGGGCCTTTTGGAGCAGATACTGGAAAAAGGAATGATGGAAGAAGGGCTGCGGGCCCGCATTGCCGTGCTGATCCCCGATGTGGCAGGAGAATTAAGATCCATTACCAGCATACTGGAACGCCTGAGAGCCAACATAAACGAAATCTCCCACGAACGCTCCATTACCACGGTTCCGGTAGGCTTTGTATTGGTTACCCTTACCTTTAACTTGCAGGAGACCTCCCAGCTGGACATGATCTGCAAAGCCCTGGAAGGCAAAATGAAAAAATTTGAGGTACTGAAGTAACCCTTTCTGAAACAGAACCCCTTAGCCGTTAATCCATTTGAGATGGCATAAGAAAATTCTTTCCCAAGAAGAAAGTCAAGGGATTCATTTTTTTATACATGGATATCAAATTGTTTTATTGCATTTTTGGTGATTATTTCCTAATTTTAGGGTAATGATAAACCAAAAAACAGAAAGCCATGAGTGATTATAGAGTTTTTAAGGAAAAAGCCAAAGCACAACTTGATGAGTGGGAAGCCGATCTTGACAAATACCGCGCCCGGGCCAAAAAAGAAGAAGGCGATAGCAAGCTTGAACTCGAGAAAAAGATCAGGGAACTGGAAAGCAAGCTGGAAGAAGGTAAGACAAAGTATGAAGAATTAAAGAATGCGGGTGAAGAAGGATGGGGTACAATTAAAGAAGGAGCCGAAAATGCCTGGGATGATCTCTCTACCGCCTTTAAAGAAGCCAAATCCAAATTTTAATGATGGCCCTTTCACATATCGTTTACCTTGAAAGCATTGCTTAAAAGAGATGTTTTCAACGTTTTACGGTAACAATATCATTAAATAAAATCTTTTCTGAAGCAATCTGCAATTGCGGGTTGTGGCTTGCCCGGATCAATATTTATCCCCGGGATAACATAATCCGGGCTTTTTAATTATTCTTACCCGGGCATTGGGTCATGAATCTTTTATAAATATCCATTTTATTCAATTAATAAAACAGACCCTTTTATGTAGCATGCCTGACCTGTTGATTTAATTAATCAAAGAATAAGATCAAGTCCAGGTAACCCCAAAATTTAAGTTGCACAATTTTAATTTTTTCAAAACAGGAGGAACCCAAATGGAATTTATTGAGATTGTTCAGACAACACTTAGCTATTTACTGATCACCATTGCGGGTATCTTTGTGATCGTTAACCCGCTGACCACGGCATTCGCTTTTATGTCGCTGACTACAAAAATGCAGGAAGACCAGAGAAGGGCGATTGCTTTAAAATCCACCAAAATTTCCACCGGATTGTTTTTCATCTTTGCTTTGCTGGGCGGGATTATTTTCCAGTTGTTCGGTATTACCCTTGCGGCATTCCGTATTGCCGGGGGTATCATTCTTTTTGGGATTGCCATGGGAATGATCAGCAGTCGGGAACAAAAGGAAGAACAAGCAATAAAGCCTGAGGGAGAGATTGCTGATGACATTTCGGTTATTCCCCTGGCCATACCCTTTATCAGCGGGCCGGGTTCCATTGCAACCGTTATGATACTCACCAGCGAAGCACCCACTATTTACCATACATTGCTTGTATTTTTCGCCGTTCTCTTTACCACGGTCAGTTGCTATTACTCCATGGTATATTCCAAGGTCATCGTACGGTATCTGGGGGATTCCGGGAAGCAGATCATTACAAAGGTCTTTGGGTTAATATTGTCGGTAATCGCCGTGCAATTCGTAATTAACGGGATTGCCAATACCGTGGTTGATTTTGGAATAACTGAGATTCCGGGAATTGAGCCTGGCCCGGGGTTCGAGCCCGAATAGACCGCCCAATGATGGAATAAGGATTACGGGCTTGTATGGCCCTGCTGATGCCCGATGGGACAGTAGAATAATAAAGAAGCATAATGGAACACCTGAGCGCCAGCTTTAACAAGGTGCTCACTAATTTTTGGCATTAGCGCCATACCGACAAATATTGGATTGGGCACCCTTGCTTTTAACCTCCAGAAAACATACAACCGGCCATGATTTGTAAGACATCCATTTCCGGCATCTTCAGATGTTGGATAGGCAAAACAACCCTCTGGAGGGGGCTTTAGCCCATTTATTTTCTTCTGTTTCCTGCGGAGGTTGGGGGCCAAAGCCCCCGTAGTAGGTGAAAAAATCTTTTTCCGTTGGCTGAAGCCAACTGAAATAAAAGTCCCGGAAACTTCCAGTTGCTCTGTAAGCTGGAATTTCCTTACCGTTTCAACCTTTTCTCTAAAAACTCACCCTTTCTGAATATTTTCCATTAAACCTCTAATGTAATGTAGTTTGTGGAAAAAAAACATAAAGGTATGCAGGTAAGTTTGACTGATCAAGGGAATAAAGCCCGACAAATAGCCGGGTGCGGGTTTTTTCTTTTACGGTTTTATGCAATAATTCAGAATGAAAAGGTGTTTTTATAATTTAATGAAACCCCATATATAAGATAGTTTTTTTATGATTGATTTTGAAAAGCTCGACCAGGCTTACCACGAGGATCGGTTTTATTCGCTGCAGCTTGAGGTTGGGGATCGCTGCCAGCAGGGGTGCATTTATTGCTATATGAATGCTGTGGAAGAGGGGAAAAACCAACTGACCGATAGCATGATATACAAGTTACTGGAGGACTCCAGGGCTTTGGGTATAAACGCCATTGAATGGCTTGGGGGAGAGCCTTTGCTAAGACCAGGCATTTTTTCTTTTATGGAAAAAAGCCGTGATCTTGGCTTCCGCAATAACATGTGGACCGGAGGGCTTCCTTTTAAGGATAAGGGTCTTGCAAAGAAAACAGCAGCACTTTGCCGTCATGGATTGATTTCAATTCACTTGTCTACCATCAACCCTTCCCTTTATAAAAATATGCATCCGGAAAGAAGCCCCGAAGATATTGACCTGATCCTGGATGGTATAGGCTATTTGCTGGAAATCGGCTACCCCTCCGAACAGCTTATTAACTCGGTAACTTACACGGGGCTGCAAGGCTCAGATGACTTAATTGCTACCATGCAGTATTTTTTTGAGGAGTTTGGCATTCAAACATCCATCAACGTTTACCATACTTATTTAAGGCCGGGTACTTCGCCGGGAGAGTTGCAAAAATTCATTCCTGCTCCCGAAGAGGTCTCAAGGGTATATCATTATTACAAAAAAATGATAAAGGTAAAGGAGCTACCCATGAATTGTGTAAACAAGCAATATTGTTCTGCAACCCTGGCTGTGCTCAACAACGGGTTTGTAACGCCATGCGCTACGATAAGGGAGGAAGTCCCGGCAATGGATCTCAGGAACCATTCTTTTAAGCATATCGTGAATGCTAACAAGCACATCCTTGGATTTAACCATTTTAAAAAACCGGAAAACCGCCCTGATGGCTGCAGAAATTGCAAAATAAACGAAGAATGCTGGGGGTGCCGGTCCCGCTCTTATGCTATTGGAAAGGGGTTGTTTGGGATAGACCCCCGTTGTTTTCGCAATCCCGGCGGTGGAAAATTTCGTCAACACACTGGCGTTAATCCTTCCTTTTAAAAAGAAAGAGCCTGTTTATCGTCTGACAAACAGGCTCTTTCTTTGTAGCGGGGGCAAGATTCGAACTTGCGACCTTCGGGTTATGAGCCCGACGAGCTACCTCTGCTCCACCCCGCAGTGTGTTGTGTAAATTCAGGTGCAAAAGTAAGGAATTTTAAATACCCTGCCAAATGTTTTTCAATGTTTTGGCAAAATACCTAACTTTACCCTTTCAAAACTATAAAATCCCAGATTGATTCATGCACAAAGCCGGATTTGTAAACATTATCGGTGACCCCAATGTGGGAAAATCCACCCTGATGAATGCCCTGATCGGGGAAAAAATCTCCATCATCACTCCCAAGGCCCAGACCACCCGCCACCGCATTATGGGATTACTGAACGGGGATGACTACCAGGTGGTTTTTTCCGATACACCCGGGGTGCTCAAGCCCGGGTACAAGCTGCAGCAATACATGATGCGGTTCGTTAGATCGGCCCTGGATGATGCAGATCTTTTTATCGTACTAACTGATCTCCAGAAAGATTTTGACCATCCCCACATCCTCAAACAAATAAAGGATTCGGGTATACCGGTGTTGCTGCTTATCAATAAAGTGGATCTTGGCACCCAGGATCAGGTGGTGTATAAGAGCGAACAATGGAAGAAAAACTTCCCCGACTGGCTGGTTTTGCCCATTTCTGCCCTGGTCGGTTTTAACCTCGACCAGGTTTTTGACAAGATTTTGGAGTTGCTGCCCGAGTCTCCCCCATTTTTTCCCAAAGATGATCTTACGGACAAACCCATGCGTTTTTTTGTAGCCGAAATGGTTCGTGAAAAAATTCTCATGAATTATCAGCAGGAGATCCCATACTCTGTGGAAGTAATCGTGGAGTCATATAAAGACGAAGGCAATCTGGTAAGGATAAGGTGTGTGATCCATGTGGCACGGGAAAGCCAGAAGGGTATTATCATCGGTCAACAGGGAAAGATGCTGAAAAAGATTGGTACCTTGGCCCGCAAGGAGATGGAGACCTTTATCGGGAAAAAAGTTTTCCTGGAGTTGCACGTAAAAGTGAGCAAAAACTGGAGAGAAAGCGAATCCCATTTAAAGCGTTTCGGATACCTTGACCAGTAAATAATTGGTTGAATTTGTGTATCTTTGCGCCCCGTTCAAACAACCGGAGTATTTATGGCAAACATCGTTGCATTGGTAGGGAGACCCAATGTGGGTAAATCCACCCTTTTTAACCGGCTCACCAAAAGGCGCATGGCCATTGTTGACCCCACGGCAGGAGTAACCCGTGACCGGCATTATGGAAAAAGCGACTGGAACGGTCTGGAGTTTTCCGTTATTGACACCGGGGGATACGTGGTGGGTTCTGACGATGTATTTGAAGAACAAATCCGCCAACAGGTAGATTTGGCCCTTGAAGAAGCCACGGTTATCCTGTTTCTGGTGGATGCCATGGAAGGCATTACGCCTATGGACAAAGAGGTGGCGGAAATTTTAAGGCGGGGTGGAAAGAAAGTATTTGTGGTGGCCAACAAAGCCGACAACAGTCAGATCATGGCCCAGAGCGGTGACTTTTACGAGCTGGGCATGGGTGAAGTATTTCCGGTATCATCCATCAACGGAAGTGGCACCGGCGACCTGTTGGATGAGGTGGTAAAAACCATGGAAAAGATCCCCGAAGATCCCCGTAATGAGGAGCTTCCCAGGTTTGCCGTGATCGGGCGGCCCAATGTGGGCAAGTCTTCTCTTATCAATGCCCTGATCGGCAAGGAGAGAAATATTGTTACCGACATTCCCGGCACCACAAGGGATTCTATTTATACCCGTTACAATAGCTTTGGCTTTGATTTTTACCTGGTGGACACCGCCGGGCTGAGAAAAAAGGGAAAGGTATCGGAAAACATTGAATTTTATTCGGTCATGCGCTCGGTGAGGGCCATTGAAAATGCTGATGTGTGCCTTTTAATGCTTGATGCAACCCAGGGCATAGAAGCCCAGGATATTAACATTTTCGGCCTGGCCACCCGCAACAACAAAGGGGTGGTAATTTTGGTAAATAAATGGGACCTGGTGAAAAAAGATCACAAAGCCGTCAAAATATTTGAGGAGGCTATTTTGGAAAGAATTGCACCTTTTCAGGATGTGCCCATCATTTTTACTTCCGTGTTAAATAAGCAAAGAATATTTAAGGCTATGGAAACCGCAGTGGAGGTGTTTCACAACCGTCAGCGTAAAGTTCCGACAAGCAAATTGAACGAGGCCCTGTTACCGGTAATTGAAAACTCTCCACCACCTGCTACCAAAGGGAAATATATCAAAATAAAATACATCACACAATTGCCCACTCATTATCCTTCTTTTGTCTTCTTTTGTAATCTTCCGCAGTATATAAAGGATCCTTATTCCCGTTTTCTGGAGAACCAGATCCGCAAAAAGTGGAATTTCAGGGGAGTCCCCCTAAAATTGTATTTCAGGAAGAAATAGTTTTTTATGGAAAGATCCGATGCACCCCGCATAGACAAGTGGCTTTGGGCGGTTCGGGCCTTCAAAACGAGGAGTCAGGCCACGGAGGCCTGCCGCTCAGGAAAAGTCAAGATTGATGATCAACCTGTCAAACCTTCCCGGGAGGTTAAACCCGAAATGATCATCCAGATTCACCGGGGCCCCATTACCCAGACATTCAAGGTACTGGGGTTGCTCAAAAAGCGGGTAGGTGCAAAACTGGTTGACCAATACCTGGAAGACATTACTCCGGATGTGGAATATCAAAAACTGGAACTGATAAAAAGCAAAACGTCAACCCGCCCAAGAGGTACCGGACGGCCGACCAAAAAGGAAAGAAGGGATCTTGATACCTGGTTTGGCTGGGATGATTAATCATCCTGCCGGCGGAGCCTGCTTTCGGTCCATTGCTGAATTTTCTGGTACAGGCGATTGGCCGGCACCGGTTTGGTGAGATAATCATCCAGTCCCTGGGAAATATAATGTTCGGCATCTCCTTCCATGGCTTTGGCACTCAACCCAAGAATTGGCGGTACTTTTTCATGCCCATGCAGACTTTTGAGTTCTTTAACTGCGGTGATCCCATCCATAACGGGCATTTGAATATCCATCAGGATCAGATCAAACGCACCGGGCGTATATTTCTCAAGGGCATCTTTTCCGTTGTCGGCAATCACTACCTCAGCTCCGGCTTCCTTTAACATCAGGGACAACACCATCTGATTGGTTTTTTTATCCTCTACAAGGAGCACCCGGTAAGGAAGGTGTGGCAACTCCCCGGATTTTCCGCTTTCACTTGTTCCGGGTTGTGGTTCCTGATTAACTTTTTCTGCTTTAAAAATGAACCAGAACCGGCTGCCTTTACCCTGCTCACTCTCCACGCCAATTTTGCCGCCCAGAAGCTCGGCCAGCTTTTGCGAAATGGACAGGCCCAGGCCCGTGCCCTCATAATTACGGGTATCAGAACCATCTACCTGGGAGAAAATATTAAACAGTCGCTGCTGGTTTTCTTCGGAAATACCGATCCCCGAATCTTCGACGGTTACTTTTATCTCCAGGCTGTTTTCACCGGTCTTTTCAAGGGAGCACGAAAGTTTAACAAACCCTTTTTCCGTGAATTTAATTGCGTTCGAAAGCAGGTTGGAAACCACTTGTGCCAGACGGTTTTCGTCAGTCTTTATCATTTCGGGCAACTCCGGGTCGAATTCGAAACTGAGCTCCAGATTCTTCTGTTCGGTCAGGGCTGAAAACAGGTCAATGGTTCGTTGTCCGCAATTTTTCAGGTTAAATACCGAAGGCTTCACTTCCATCCGGCCGGCTTCGATCTTTGAAAGGTCAAGGATGTCGTTTACAATAGTAAGCAAGCTGTTTGAAGAGGCGTGGATGGTTTCCAGGAAATGTTTTTGTTTTTCATCCAGTGATGTTTTCATGAGCAGCTCGGTCATGCCAATGATACCGGTCATTGGTGAGCGTATTTCATGGCTCATGTTGGCCAGAAATTGTTGTTTGATACTTGCCACCTTATCAGCCACCTCTACTTTTCGTTCCAGTTCGGTATGTTCTATTTCACGGGTGTTGTCCCAGCAAACACCTATCAGCCTTAAAGGCTGACCTGTTTCGTCTTTCACTACTGAACAGAATATCTTTATGTAACGGATGCTGTTATCCTTTTTTACCACCCTGTAACTTTCTTCATAGATTTGCTTTTGGGTTTTCCAGCTATCCAATAAAGAGATCAATATTTTTCTGTCATGGGGATGAATACATTTTTGCCAGTCGTTTTTAAGGTCGCGGGCTTCGGTAACGCCAATATCATGCAGGGTATACATTTCAGGTTCCCACACCATTTGGTCGGTTTGCAGGTTATAATCCCATATACCAATGCCGGCTGCGCTTGTAGCCATCACCAGGCGTTCGGAAAGTTTTCTCAGGGCATCACGGCTTTGCTTTTGTTCGGAAATATCCTGGTAAATCCCAAAAACAGCAACCTGCTCTCCTTCAATGATTACAGGTTCACCAATGATCAAAACATCCATCAGGGAACCATCTTTGGCCTGACGTACCGATTCATGGTAAACATCTTCTCCCCTGGCCACGTTATTGGTCAGCAGGCGGCCTTCCTCTTTCAGGTGTACAGGCACAATGCAATCATTTATCGGAATACCCTTTACTTCCTGGAGTTTATACCCGAAAAGGGAAATAAATTTTTCATTGACCTGCTGCACCCGGTCTTCCTTATCCAAAATGGCAATGGCCACCGGAGCTTGCTGGATCAGGGTCTGAAAATAAATTTGCTGAATACGCAGGTTCTCTTCAGCCGCCTTTTTATCGGTAATGTCTCTTGTCACCCCGGTAATCCCGGTCAGCTTACCATTGTTAATAAGCAAAGAGCCTTTGGTTTCGCCCCATCGCAGGTTTCCGTTCTTGTGCACAAAAGCCAGCTCCAGTTCGATTTTTTCGTCCGAATTCAGTTTGCCTGCCTGAGAAAGAGATTTTAAATAAACAATTTTATCCCTTGCTTTTTTGGCAGAAAAGGGACTTAAGGCAAAAAATGCCGATTTACCGATAAAAACTTCGGATTCATATCCCACAAAATTGGCAATGGAAGGGCTAATATAGGAATAGTTGTTGTCGGACAGGTCAATTGTCCATACAATGTCGGTAATGTTATCGGTAATCAGCCGGTATTTCCTTTCACTTTCGCGAAGTCTCTCCTCTGCAATTTCTCTTTGCCTGACATTATCGTGCTCCCTGATTACCCGCATTGCCGAAAGGGGTAGGTTTGAAAAAGCCTGGGGTGTTTTGGTAAAATAATCCATCACCCCCATTTTAAAGCACTTAACAGCCAGCTCCTCACTACCCTGGCTGGTAATCATAATGGCAGGCACCTTACCCTTTTCCCGGTTTAAAAGCTCCAGGAGTTCTTCTCCCGTGCCATCAGGAAGTAACCAATCGGTTATCAACAGGTCATAGTCATGATCTTCTTCCAGCAAGGTGCGGGCATTGGAGATGTTCTCCACAAACTCCAGCCTGAAAGGCAGTTGCCTTCTTTCAAAAGTTAATTGGATCAGATCCGCATAACTTTTTTCGTCTTCTACAACAAGAATTTTCCTAATTTTTTTCATTCATTATCTTTAATAAATGATTGAGGGGCAGGGGGTCTTTTGTTCCATCGAAACCAATAAAGACCCAACTCCCTGGCAAGGTCGAGAAATCGATTAAACTCCACCGGTTTAACAAGGTAACTGTTCACATTTAACTTATAAGCTTTAAGTACATCTTTTTCTGTATCGCTGGAAGTGAGCATCACAACCGGAATGGATCGAAGGGATTCCACAGCCTTGATTCTTTTGAGCACCTGAAGTCCGTCAATTTTTGGCAGCTTAAGGTCAAGCAGGATAAGGTCGGGAAGCGGTCTTTCGCCGCTGAGGGCATATTTTCCCCTGCCAAAAAGGTAATCCAGGGTTTCTTCTCCATCCCATAGGTGCAAAATAGCCGTATCGGGGCTGTACCTGGTAAAGCTCCTTTTGAGCAATTCTGCGTGATCCGGATTGTCTTCAACCAATAATATCATTTCAAATAAATTAACATTCAAATTAGCAGACTTTCAAAACTCCCGGGCAAGGTAAAACAAAAGCGGGATCCTTTTCCGGTGCCTTCAGATTCTACCCATACCCTTCCTCCATGAAACTCTATGATCCTCTGCACCAAAGCAAGCCCGATACCGGTTCCTCTGGAGGCCTGGTCCAGTTTGTTAAACAATCCGAAGATCTTTTTTTGATATAATGGAGCAATTCCGATTCCGTTGTCCTGCACGTAAAAAACGGGTGGATCCAGCTCCCTGCGGCATCCTATGGTGATATGGGGTTTTATTTGGTGGTCTGCTTTAAACTTAACGGCATTTTCTATCAGGTTTTGCAAAACTTCCATAATGCGGGAGCGATCGGCAAAAACCACCGGCAAATTGGTTTGCACTTCAATGCTGCATTGGTTTTCACGAATGATCCCATCCAGGTATTCGAGTACTTCACCCACCACCCCATTCATGGAAAAAGAAGTAAAGGGGTTGCCAACCCGCCCAATGCGCGAAAGCTGCAGAAGGTCTTCCAAAAGATGATGCATTTTATCGGTAGCGTTGGAAATGCGCTGCATATCCATTTCCATCTGTTCAAAGTTGCCAGCCTCCAAATCTTCACGCAACATACCGAGAAAACCTTTGATGGTGACAAGCGGGGAGCGCAGGTCATGAGAAACCGTGTAGGTAAAACGTTCCAGTTCTGCATTGATGCGTTCCAGCTCCTCAACCTGTTTTTTAATGATGTTTTCGGCCATCACCCTGTCTGAGATATCAAAATACACCCCGATGATACCGCCGGGCTCTCCTTCTTCATTGAGGAATACCGATTTATGTAAAACCACCTCCATTGATTTTCCATCCGGAAAGGTAATGCGGGTCTCATATTTTTGATGTTCCTTTGTTTTCAGCAATTCGCGGTCTTTTGCTTTTGACTGCGCTGCCTGTGAAGGAATAAGCAGGTCGTCTACGGTTTTGCCAATAACCTCTTCTTTTGTTTTGCCCAGGTAACGGTAAAATTCTTTATTGCACCCCATGTATTTCCCTTGTATATCTTTATAATACATAGGAAAAGGAATATTGTCAATAATGGTACGAAGGAAATCCCCATAATGCTTAAGCGCTTTTTCTGTTTTGCGCTGGTGGGTAATATCAGTGATGAAACCTTCAATAAACAACAGTTTCCCTTCCTCATCAAAAACTCCTTGCGCCTGCTCCCAAACCCATCTCACTTCCCCTTTAGAAGTAATAATGCGATAAACAATGGGATATTTCCGCTGGGTGCTGACCTTATTCTGAACCTCCCGCCAGACGCGTTTTCGATCCTGCGGATGAATGATCTTTCCATAGGAAATGATGCTGCTGTTTTCGAGTTCTTCGGCTTTATAGCCCACTACCTGTTCGCAGCCCTTGCTGACAAAAAGCATGGTCCAGAATAAATCATTCTTGCAACGGTAGGCCATACCCGGCAGGTTGGAAAGCAGGGTTTGCAATTGGCGCTCCGATTCTTTCAGGGCACGTTCGTTTTTTTTCAGGGATTCAAAGGCTTTTTTTCTTGTGGTAATGTCGTTGGCGATTACCATACGGCATTTCCGGCCCTGGTATTCGGGAAGAATATGAGAGATCATTTCCACCTCAATGATTGAACCATCGCTTTTTTGATGGCGGATACCGCTGATGCGCTGATATTCCAAGCCCTCCTCCCTTAAGCTTTCCTTAAAAGATGGAATATCTTCGGCAGGAATCAGATCGAGCATGCTCATGGTGAGAAATTCTCCGCTATGGTATCCATAATCTTTTTGGGCAGCCCGGTTGGCATCGAGAATGTCCAGGGATTCAAAATCATAAACCCACATGGGCTGGGGGTTGTGATGAAACAAATAACTGTAGTGCTTAAGGGTTTGATTGAGGTTGTTCCGTGTTTTCTCCAACCGTTTGAAAGACCGCTTGATCAGCAAAAAAAGCAAAAATGCAGTAACTAAAATAAAAAACCACCCTTTATAGGTCTGTGCAATACGCATGGTATCTGCATCATCAATCCACACTGCCAGCAACAGGTCGGAAAAAAGTATCCACAAAAAACCGGCAAAAAGGTAAACCAATGGAATTTTTACTGCTGGCGACAAAGGCCAGTCAATTATATGTTTTTTTTCATTCTTCACCGAAGAGCTGGTCAGGTTTTACAGGCAAATATAGGGTTTCTGCAAAGTACACAAAAATTTTCCATCAAATAAACAATAGTTTGTTTAAATTTCCCTCAGTAAAACCACGGAAAGCAAGCTGTTTGTTTCTACAAGGACATTCATCCTGATATTGAAAAACACAAAAAAATCGCATTGGCCCTTTCAAGTCAGTGGGGAAAAGACAAAAATTCACCTAACACACTCATTTATATATAATTAAATAGTAAATAAGATCCACTTGTTTTCACAGGCTTTTTTTATAAATTTGCTTAGCCTTTAAAAGAGCCTAAAACAATCAATATTTAACTTCCCTAAAAATAAAGTTATGAAAGAAGATTTAAAGCAATACATTGAGGAGAACAAAGACCGTTGGCTGGAGGAATTGTTTGAGCTGATCAGGATTCCCTCCATCAGTTCAAAGGAAGCACACAAAGATGATATGTACACAGCCTGTGACTGGATAAAAGCCAGCTTGCTTGAAAAGGGAGCCGATAAGGCAGAGGTTTACGAAACCGAAGGGCATCCGGCCATTTATGGTGAAAAGATGATCGATCCTTCCCTCCCAACGGTATTGGTTTACGGGCATTATGACGTACAGCCGGTAGAGCCACTTGACTTATGGAAAAGCAAACCTTTTGAGCCCGAAATACGTGATGGAAAAATATATGCCAGGGGTGCAGATGATGATAAAGGGCAAATGTTCATGCACTTTGCCGCATTTGAATACCTTGTAAAAACCAATCAACTGCCTTGCAACGTTAAGTTTATGATTGAGGGGGAAGAAGAGATCGGCTCGCCCAGCCTGGGTAAATTCATGGAAGACCACCGCGATATGCTTGCAGGAGATGTAATCCTGGTTTCCGACACATCCATGCTCAGTGCCGAAAACCCTTCCATTACTACAGGCTTGCGCGGACTTTCCTATGTAGAAGTACATGTTACCGGGCCAAACCGCGACCTTCATTCGGGGCTATACGGAGGAGCGGTAGCCAACCCGATCAATGAGCTTTGCAAACTTATAGGCAGCCTGACTGATGAAAACGGAAAAATTACCGTGAAAGGTTTTTATGATGACGTAGAAGAACTTTCTGAAGAGGAAAGAAAAGAAATGGGCAGGGCGCCCTTTGACCTCGAAGCCTATAAAAAATCCCTGGATCTGAAAGAAGTAGCCGGGGAAAAAGGTTATTCCACGCTGGAACGCGTTGGCATCAGGCCAAGCCTTGATGTAAACGGAATATGGGGCGGCCATACCGACAAAGGGGCCAAAACGGTTCTTCCTTCAACCGCGCATGCCAAAATTTCCATGCGCCTGGTGCCTCATCAGGATTCCAAAAAAATCACCCAGCTCTTTAAAGATCATTTTCTGAGCATTGCACCGGATTGTGTGAAAGTAGAAGTAGAATTTCTGCATGGTGGCGAAGGGTATGTATCTCCAACCAATACCACCGAGTACCAGGCTGCAAGTAAGGCTTATGAATTAACTTACAATAAAAAACCCATCCCGGTAAGGAGTGGGGGCAGCATCCCGATCATTTCACTGTTTGAAAAAATTCTGGGCATCAAATCCATTTTGATGGGATTTGGACTGGAATCAGATGCAATTCACTCGCCAAACGAAAATTACCCACTTACCCAATTCTTCAGGGGCATTGAAACCATACCCCACTTTTACCAGTTCTATACCGAAATGAAAAAGTAACAGGGGGTTTTTCCTTGTAAAAATTAATGACATCCGGATTGTGACAGCTTCTTTCAGCGCGATCCGGATGTTTTCGTTAAAAATTATGTTGGAAAAAAAAATTTTTTCTACTTTAGCCCCTTTGGTTTTAAACAAACGTATAAAGCTTTTTAAAAATTTGTGCTGCCGGTTTGCAAAACCCTGCTGGTGGACATAACCCGGTTTTTACATTCCGGCTTGCAGCCGGCCAAAGAAAAGATTATGGAAATAACCAGGATTTTTGATTTATTGGATCATTACGCAACCCTATGCCCCGGGAAACAAGATGCCCTTGCAGGAAAAGATGAAGGAGAGTGGAACAAATACTCCACGGAGGAATTCCTGGAAAACAGTCAAAATGTGGGTTATGGATTAATTAATTTAGGGGTGGAAAAAGGTGATAAAATTGCTTCCATCACTTTTAACCGTCCCGAATGGAATTTTCTTGACATGGGCGTGCAAATGGCAGGGGGCATTCATATTCCCATTTACCCTACCATCAGTGACAAAGATTACGAATACATTTTAAACCATTCGGAAGTAAAATATGTTTTTGTGGCCGGAGAGGAAATGTACCGGCGCATCCAGCATATTGTCCCCAATATTCCTTCCATTAAGGCCATTTACACATTCAAGAATCTCTTTGGCGTTCAGCATCTCAATGAATTGATGCAAACAGGAAAGGAGAATCCCCGGCCTGAAAAACTGCAATCAATCAAAGACAGCATAAAGGGTGAAGATCTTGTAACCATCATATACACCTCCGGAACCACAGGCACCCCAAAAGGCGTGATGCTTTCGCACAACAACATCATCAGCAACTTTATAGCGGTTTCTCATATTCCTCCATACGGACCGGAACATCGCGCCATGAGTTTTTTGCCGCTTTGTCATATTTATGAACGCATGATGAATTACACCTTTCTTTATAAGGGGCTAAGCATGTATTACCTTGCCAATATGGGGGTCATAGCCGAGAGCCTCCGGGAGGTCCATCCCCATGTATTTACCACTGTTCCGAGACTGCTTGAAAAGGTTTACGACAAAATCATTACAAGGGGACGCAATCTGAAAGGGGTGAAAAAGGCCATCTTTTTCTGGGCCAACAATGTGGGATTAAACTACGAACTGGACAAAGAAAAACGGAATCCAATTTACGGGCTAAAGCTAAAAGTTGCCCGGAAGCTGGTGTTCAGCAAGTGGAAAGAAGCTCTGGGAAAAAATCTGGACATTGTGGTGTCCGGCGGAGCAGCCCTGCAGCCCCGCCTCAACAGGGTTTTCTGGGCGGTCGGCCTGCGCATTATCGAAGGATACGGACTTACCGAAACTTCGCCGGTTATTGCCGTAAGCAATTTTGAGCCCAATGGGATCAAGTTTGGTACGGTAGGACCGGTATTAACAAACACCCGGGTAAAAATCGCCGATGACGGGGAGATCCTGGTAAAAGGCCCCGGGGTAATGATGGGATATTATAAGGATCCGGAACTCACCAAAGAAGTGATTGATGAAGAAGGATGGCTGCATACCGGAGACATGGGTCACATTGAACCTGAAGGGCAGTTACGCATTACCGACCGGAAAAAAGTGATCTTTAAAACTTCATTCGGCAAATACATCGCTCCCCAGTCAATTGAAAACAAAATGAAAGAATCTCCTTTTATTGACCAGCTGATGGTTGTGGGCGAGAATCAGAAATTTGCCGCAGCACTTATTGTACCGGACTTCAACCACCTGAAAAACTGGTGCAAAATAAAAGGGATACCTTTTACAACCAATGATGAAATGATCGCCCTTCCGCGTATCCGCAAGCGCTTCGGTAAAGAAGTAAATCATTACAACAAAGACCTTGGAGATTCTGAGCGAATTGTAAAATTTGAGCTCCTGGATCATGAATGGTCGGTTGAAACCGGTCAGCTCAGTGCCACCCTTAAGCTTAGAAGGACACACCTTTTTAAAGAATACGGGCATCTAGTGGAGAAGATTTATTCCAATGGTGCCAACCAAAAAAAACAATCGGTTTTAAAGGAATAAAATCCGGCAAGACGAACCTTTCAGAAAGAATCTTTTCAAACCTCTTTCATAGAGAGGGTAATGCGTTTTCTTTCAACATCCACTGCTAAAACTTTTACCTGCACTTTCTGGTTCAGGGTCACAACCTCTGCAGGGTCGCTGACAAAAGCATCGGCCAGCTGGCTGATGTGCACCAGCCCGTCCTGATGGACCCCGACATCTACAAAAGCACCAAAGGCTGTTATGTTGGTTACGATTCCGGGAAGCACCATACCCTCCCTTAAATCTTGTATGCGGTTTACATTGCGGTCAAACTCAAAAACATCAAACTTTTTCCGTGGGTCACGACCCGGCCTGGAAAGTTCCTGCATGATGTCTTTCAGGGTAGGCAAACCAGTATGGTCATCCACATAATCCTTGAGGTTGATCTGTTTGCGCAGGCTTTCTTTTTTCATAAGGTCTTCGACGGAGGCATTCTGGTCGCGGGCCATTTTTTCCACTACAGGGTAACTTTCGGGATGCACGGCACTATGATCCAGCGGGTTTTCAGACTGTTTAACCCTCAAAAAACCGGCGGCCTGTTCAAAGGCTTTGGCACCAAAGCGGGGTACCTTTTTCAAAGCCTCCCTTGAGGTAAAAGGACCGTTTTCATTGCGGTACTGAACCATTGCCGCTGCCAGGGAGGGACCCATGCCGGAAACATAGGTCAGCAGTTCCTTGCTGGCCGTATTGACCTCCACTCCCACGGCATTTACGCAACTCATCACCACATCATCGAGGCTTTTTTTCAGGGCTTTCTG
>SKVW01000189.1 GCA_007129255.1 Bacteroidales bacterium | reverse complement strand
TCGTGGAAGTAATGCCGGTAAACAGATCCAGGTAATCATTTTCCATTTCTTCCATTTCGGTATACATATATTCCAATGCTTCCTTTGAATAAGGAATTTCGGCAAAACCGGAAATAAGGTCGAACTTTTTATCCCGGATGTTCAAAATAAATTCCGCCACGTCTTTGGCTCGGATGTCCATGCTTTTTTCCACCCAGCTTCTTCGAAGGGTCTGCCTTTCAACAGTGATGGTATCTACCCGCACATGCTCCACAATGGTATCAATCTGCTCCCTCAGGTTATGATCAATAAAATAATTGAAGGTGGCTTCGGTTCCAAAAAATCCATATTCTTTGGTCTCGGGTATTCCTTTAAAAAACTCCTGGCTGTCAAATGGGGTGTTAACGCTGGAGATCAGGCCGGACTGGCTTAAAGCCAGGTAAATGGGGTTTTCTTCCCAGTTTTCAGGATCTGCTTCCACAAAATAGAAGTGAGAAGGATCCGGCTCGGAATAACTGTTGATATTGATTTCTGAAATCTGGTAGGTGACCGCATGATCGTGTATGACCTCTTTCAGACCCAGGTAACGGTCTGCATATCCGGCAAAGGGACCGGGTTGCTTTTCGGTGCGGGTAACCGTCACATCCACAGAAACCATGGTGCGTGGGAGGCTGTAATAAAATCCTTGCTTGCCGGCCTGGTTTTCCATGCTCCTGACATGCATCACCTGCAGGGATTGTTGGCTGTTGCAGCCAATTAAAAGCAGAGCGGTGAGGGTTAAAACCAGGGAAAGTGTTTTTTTCATTGGGTATTATGGATTTTGGTAAGAGGGTATATCAGGCTGTAAAATTAAATAAAAAAAACTCCCGCCCATCACCAATTTATGAGGGATAAGGCGGGAGTTGTTTTATATTTTATTTCAAAAGAAAATCAAGGTTCACATTTTTGTCAAACTCAAGGGTGGGCTGATCTTTTTTGATGATTTTCACAGTTTTGGAACCAATGAGCAGCACTTTTTCTCCTTCAACCAAAAGCATGGTTCCCTCCTTTAATCCTACAACCTGTGTTTCCGGGTTAATTTCCAAAAATTCACGGATGCGTTGTTCCCGGGTTTCTCCATTGTGGTTGGGGATCACTCCATCGGTATAGTGAGGATTGATCTGAAAAGGTACCAGCCCAAGGGTGTCAAAGCTGGAGGGTTGAATAATGGGCATATCATTGGTGGTTTTTAACGAGGGGCAGGCCACGTTGCTTCCTGCGCTCCAGCCAATAAACGGGGTACCGTCTTCCACTTTTTTGCGAATGGGCTCCATAATGCCGGTTTCATGCATCATGTGCACCAGGTGGAAAGTGTTTCCTCCTCCTACCACAATGGCTTCCGCTTTTGCAACCGCTGCTTTGGGATTGCTCTCTTCATGAATCGACTTTAACTCAAAGCCCATTTCCTTAAAGACCAACTTAACTTTATTGGCGTATTCCAGATATGACATGCTCACTCCGGCATAGGGAATAAACAATACTTCCCTGGCCTTATCGCCCAAAAACTCCCTGATGTGGGGTTTGGTATAACCAAGATATTCTTCTCCGTAATTTGTTGAATTGCTGATCAATAGAAGTCTTTTTGCCATTTTTATATGTATTTTGGGTTTGTATTTTCTGTACGCTTTTTATAAAGGGTTTTGTTCACAGGATTCAAAAAAAAATAAAATCCTTACAAATCTAACAAGCAAACGTTCTCAAAGGTTTGGGTATTGTAATTGACTAAGTTGTACGATCACTTTTCCCAATGCCTTTAATACAAAATTAAGTAATAAATTTGTGTCAAAAAAATATCTCCCATGTTGTTAAAGATTGATGAAAAAGATATAAAGAAATTTATCCTGGTTGGTGACCGGGTGCTGGTAAAACCCAAGTCGGCTGACCAGCGAACCAAAGGCGGCCTTTACCTTCCTCCCGGGGTAGAAGAAAAAAGAAAAGTACAACAAGGTTACGTTATTAAATGTGGCCCCGGTTATCCCATCCCTGCCCCGGTGGAAAGCGAAGAAACCTGGAAAGAGCCCAAAGAGCAGGTGAAATATTTTTCTCTTCAGGCAAAAGAAGGCGACCTGGCCGTTTATCTTCAGGACAGCGCCTACGAAATAGAATTTAACAGGGAGAAGTATTGCATTTTGCCGCATTCAGCCATTTTAATGCTCATCAGAGATGAGGACCTTTTTCATTAACCTCTTTGATGGCATTGTTTTTTTGAGGGCCCTTTTCCAGAGAAAACAATGGGTTCTTTCCCCTGTTTTTTTATTTTTATAGAAAACAAAAAAAATAAAATATGTTAAAAGACAAAGACATTGCGCAAATTGAGAAAAAGGGGATCACCCGTGAAGGAATAGAAAAAAACATTGCAGCCTTCAAATCCGGTTTTCCACCCGTTGAACTTGTTCGTCCTGCTAGGGCAGGAGATGGTATTGAGCATTTGGATGATAAAGAAATTGAGAAGCTTACCCATGTTTTTGATCGGGCCCGTAAAAAAATGGAAGTGATTAAATTTGTGCCGGCCAGTGGCGCAGCTTCCCGCATGTTTAAAGATGTTTTTGCCTGGAAGGAAAAGCTCAAGGAGGGGATGGAACCTGATAAACTACTCGAGGAAGACGAGGCTGCTGCCATGTTTTTTGGCAAAATGAAAGATTTCGCTTTCTGGGATGACCTGGCCCTGGTGATGGATAAGGAAGACCTGGATGCCGATCACCTGCTGGAAAGGAAAGATTTTCTGCCATTGCTGGATTTTCTGCTTTCCGATCACGGCCTGGATTACGGCTCCCTGCCCAAAGGGCTGCTGACCTTTCACAAATATGGACATGACTCACGTACCCCGGTGGAAGAACACCTGGTAGAAGGTGTCCACTATGCCGGTGATGAAAACGGGAAGGTACGCATTCATTTCACTGTTTCACCCGAACATAAGGAAAAATTTATCGGGCTGCTGAAAAAAGTTCAGCCGGAATATGAAAGGAATAATCAGGCAACTTTTGATGTTTCCTACTCTGTTCAAAAGCCCTCTACCGATACACTGGCCGTTGATTTGAACAATGAACCTTTTCGCGAAAAGGACGGTTCTTTGCTTTTCAGGCCCGGAGGACATGGTGCGCTGATCGAAAACCTGAATGACCTGGATGGTGACCTGGTTTTTATAAAGAATATTGACAATGTTGTTCCCGATCGCTTAAAAACGCCCACCTTTGTTTATAAAAAAGTGATCGGTGGATTGCTTTTCGATTTGCAGCAGGAGGCATTCAAATGGCTCGTTCAACTTGAAAAAGGACCTCTTAACCCGCAAGCCTACCGTGAGGCTTTGGAATTTGCAGCTTCCCGGTTAAACCTTGACCTGGAAGCGTTTGATCAGGATCCGGTAAAAGGAAGTCCACAGCTTCAGGCCCTTTTAAACCGCCCTATCCGAGTTTGCGGCATGGTAAAAAATGAAGGTGAACCCGGAGGCGGGCCCTTCTGGGTCAAAGAGCCCAAAACAGGAAAGGTTTCTCTGCAGATTGTGGAATCCTCACAGATCAACCTGGAAGATCCCGGTCAGGATAAAATTTTCAGGGCTTCAACCCACTTCAATCCGGTTGACCTGGTTTGTGGCATTAAAGACTACAAAGGGAAAAAATTCGATCTTCGCCAGTTTATTGACCCTCAAACAGGTTTTATCAGCAAAAAGTCAAAAGATGGAAGGGATTTGAAGGCACTGGAACTGCCGGGCCTTTGGAATGGGGCCATGGCTTATTGGAATACCATTTTTGTGGAGGTACCCCTGTCCACCTTTAATCCCGTAAAAACCGTTAACGATCTGCTGCGCCCCGAACATCAATAGTGCGGATATGGCTTATCGGTTTTGCTCAATTTCCCGGGTAATGATTTCCTCAATCTGATCTACCGTGATCCTTTTGGCCATAATGGTTTTTTCGCTATCCAGCAAAAACAGCAGCGGAATACTGTAAATGTCATATTTGTCACGGAAACCCGAACGGTTGTGAATGTCATTGACGTTTATCCAATCCAGGTTGTATTCTTCCTTGGATTTGATCCAGTTTTCCCTGTCTGCTTCGGTATTGACGGCAAATACCTTAACTCCCTGGTCTTTTTTGCGGTGGTAAAGATCTCTCAGGGCAGGGGTGACCCTTTTGCAATGGGGACAGTCCGAATCCCAGAAATAGATCACAAGGTATTCTGCTTCCACATCATGTAAGGAAAGGGTTTCCCCGTCCCGGGTATACATTTCAATGTCGGGAGCAGTATTACCTATCAGCAGCGGTTTCAGCCGCATGGCCCGCTGGGCAATCCGCTCCAGGTTGTCGGGCTCTACCCAAAAAGCTTCTCCACTCATGTAGTATTCTTCAACCATGTGTACAAAAACCGCATCCATACCCATGATCTCTGAGCGTTCTGCATTGTTGGTAAGAAACCAAATAACGTATTTGAACACTTCATCATTGGCCCTGGCCTTGTCAACAATACGGTCGGCTTCTTTGATCACCGTGTCGGGGACCTGGATTACCACATTGTTGAAATAGCGGTTGAGCATCGAATGAAAAACCGGGGTGCGCAAAAGGCGGTCATCCGAAAAATCGATGTTGTTCCAGAATTTGTTTTTATACTGCTGGTATTGCCTGCGAAGGGCTTCATTCTCGTCAACGGGTATGCCGGGTTCAGGAGTTTCAGGGATACCGGCTTCGGGAACCTCAGGTTCCTGTTGGGCCAGCAAAACTTTTGTGAAAAGCCCGTCAGGAAAAGCTTCCATGTATTCGTTCTGTTTTTCCCTTACCTGCTGGTCTGCTTCGGCAAGTTTTTCCCTGATCTCATCAATGCGTTCCGGAGAAGTGTCCTCTTGATGGAGCTCCTCTCTTAAGGGGCCGACTTCCTGTCCTTTGGCAGAAACAAAGCGCAGGTATTCGTAAAAAGCCTGGTTGTCTGGAGAATTCTCAAACTCCATGGCAGGAACGAATTCACCCATTTTGGTTTCCAGGCTGAAATGCTGGTTTTGATCTACGATTATCTCAAAATATTGTTGGCCGGGAAGCACAACAAGGTACATGCCCGGATCCAGGCGTTCGGGGCCCTCAAAAACTAAAAGCCCCCCGGCATCCGCCATAGTGGTATCCTGCAAATATTGCCGGTTGCCAAAATGATAGGCAAGGTAACATTCGGCCTCGGAAAGGCCTTCAATCTTTACTTCTATTTTGTATCCTTCGTTGTTGGAGAAACTGCAGTTCAATAAAAAAATCAATAGTAAAAAGGCAGGAAAAATTTTGGTCGGTTTCATAAAGACAGGTTTTGAAGTCAGGGTTTGGTTACTCAAGAATTGAGCTTATCGTAAAATTACAATCAATTTTTTTTTCCAGCAAATGTAACAAAAACAAAATGTTTGACAAAGCAGCCGATCATCTTACATTTGTTTCTAAATTTGTTCATTGTTTTAAGCAATTGCTATGGATTTCTTCACTACGGATTATATTGCATTTTTCCTGATTGTTGCTCTTGGTCTGGCTTTGGGAAAACTAAAAATCAAAGGGCTTTCGCTGGATATTTCTGCGATCATTTTCGTAGCCATGGCTTTTGGCCATGCCGGAGTTAATATGCCATCCATTTTTCAGCAGATCGGATTGATCCTTTTTATGTTTAGTGTGGGCACACAGGCAGGTCCCGGCTTTTTTGAAGCCTTCAGGGCCAAAGGTTTGCAGTTGGTTTTGCTGGCCGTGGTGGTGATTGTTTCCGGGATGCTTACCACCATCCTGTTTCGGTATTTGTTCAATATCGATAATTCCCTGGTTACAGGGCTTTTTACCGGGGCCATTACCAGTGCTTCAGGGCTGGCAGCAGCAGCCGAAATTTCAGGCTCACCCCTTGTAGCCATTGGCTTTGGACTTGCCTACCCATTCGGAATACTTGGTATTATATTGTTTGTGAGGCTTTCGCCACGATTTCTCGGTATCAGCATTTCCGGAGAAGAAAAAAAATATGAGGATGAGCTCCATTCCGAACATCCGGAATTGCTGTACCGCAACTTTGTGGTGGAAAATCCCAATGTTATCGGTAAAACCCTTGCCGACCTGAGTATTCGAACGGTTACCCACACCAATATTTCCAAAATCCTGCGCAACAATACCCCCATAACCCCCACTTCAGATACAACCCTCGAGCGTCACGATATCATCAGGGCTTCGGGTAACCGGGAAGACCTGAACACCCTTTCTTATTTTATCGGCCCCGAGACAACAGTGGAGATCCCTGAAAGCAAAAAATTTGTGGTACGGAGTTTTCTGATCTCCAATCGGCGTAATATCGGGAAAACCATTGCCGAATCAGAGTTCCTGCACCAATACAATGCCACGGTCACGTCTATTCGTCGCACGGGTATTGATATAGTACCTTCGGCCAATACCCGCCTTCGTTTTGGTGACAAAGTAACCTTGAGTGCTCCCGATGAAAATATCCCAAAAATTGGTAAAGTACTGGGCGACAGTCGTGAGGAGCTTGACGAGATTGACTTTTTGCCCATTGCCGTGGGTGTTTTGCTGGGGGTGTTTATCGGACAGATCCAGATCCCTTTGGGAAACGGCCTCGAATTTAGTTTGGGCCTCACCGGAGGGGTATTGATATCTGCCCTTATTTTGAGTAAAATTGGTAAAACCGGAAACATTGTATGGAATATTTCCGGCACCACCAACCAGTATCTGCGCAAGCTGGGATTGATTTTTTTTCTTGCTTATATCGGTACGGAAGCCGGGGCAAAACTAGGACCAACCATCCACGAGCATGGTTATGGATTGATCCTGGTGGGAGCGGTCATTTCTCTGGTGCCTATGTTTACGGCGGTGATTTTTGGAAGAATGGTGCTGAATATCAACTACCTTAGCTTGCTAGGGGCCATTACCGGGAGTATGACCAGCACCCCTGCCCTGAGTGCAGTAGAACCCCTTACCCGCACCAATGCCCCCCAGGAAGCCTATGCAGCGGTTTATCCCCTGTCATTGGTGTTGATCATTATCGTCAGTCAGGTACTGGTATCGCTTTAGGGATTTAAATGCCCTCAAACCTGCAAATCTTTAAATGCCCGAAAGATCGTCATCGGAAAAGAATTCGGGATCAATACTGTCACGGTATATTTTTCCGTGAATATTCTCTAAAGCCTGAATTGCCCTTACTCCCCAATGATTTTCAAACAATTTTTGCAACTCGGCCACGGCACAGGCCTTGCTTTGCATTGGCGCCTTCTGGTATAGCATAATAAAGTCTTTCATGTCCTGGTAAATGTCTGCCATGTTGTCCGAAAGGCTTACCTCTTCCGTGTCGTAGTTGTGATCATGTATATAATAAATGTCGTCTTCACCGAATTTTTCTCTGAGGCTTTTGAATATGTTTTCCCATTGCTCTTCGGTTACAAACCTTTCAAAAAATTCCAGGTCGGGTTCTATGCCGGCAGGAAGAACCGCCCCTTTTAAATATAGCAATGGCGCCATTTTCTGGAAGTAGGAAAAGATCTCCTCTTTGGAATATTTTTCGGCATCTTCAAAAAACAAACAATATTCATTGGCCACGGTGATCATCTCCAGCACCTGACGGGAAGTCAAAACCTCCTCGCTTTGATTGGGTTCCATGTAATGTTTTTTTAAAAAGGATAACTTTCAGAATACCCTTTGTTAATAAGGCAAAGATTAATTTTTTTGTAAAATTAAAAAAGATTTTTTGTAGTTTTGCACAACCTTTGGCCCAGGTGGTGAAATTGGTAGACACGCTACTTTGAGGGGGTAGTGGCCGCAAGGCCGTGCAAGTTCGAGTCTTGTCCTGGGCACCAATAAGAAAAATATCGATCTTGTTTTATTGCCCGGATGGCGAAATTGGTAGACGCGCTAGTTTCAGGGACTAGTGTTGGCAACAACGTGCAGGTTCGAGTCCTGTTCCGGGCACTTCCATCCATAATAAGAGAGCCGTTGAATTGCAGCGGCTCTTTTTTTTATATTACTGCACACAAGGTTCGATCAATTTTGAACCGCCAATCCCGGAAACTTTCCTGTTTTTTTATAAAAAACCTGTTAACTTTGAGATACAAAGCCAAAAACAGAAAAAACCAAACAAAAAGACTATGAACCCAGTGGATGAAGCAATAATGAAAAAGGCCCGCCAATGGATGGAAGGCGATTTTGATGAGGAAACCAGAAACCAGGTGAAGACCCTGATGGAAAACGACCCAAAGGAATTGACCGAAGCCTTTTACCGGGACCTGGAATTTGGTACCGGAGGTTTGCGGGGAATCATGGGGGTTGGAACCAACCGTATGAATAAATATACCGTTGGCATGGCAACCCAGGGTTTTGCAAACTACCTCAAGCAATCTTTTCCTGAAAAAGATCAGATCCGCGTGGCCATTGCCCATGATTGCAGGAATAACAGCACCTTTTTCACCGAAATAACTGCCGAAATCTTTTCCGCCAATGGATTTAAGGTGTTTTTATTTGATGCGCTGCGTCCTACTCCTCAGCTTTCTTTCGCCATTCGTCACCTGGGCTGCCAGGGCGGGGTCATGATCACGGCCTCTCACAATCCAAAAGAATATAATGGATATAAAGTTTACTGGGAAGATGGGGGGCAGCTTATCGTCCCGCATGATAAAAATGTGATCAGGGAAGTTCAGAAGATCAAAGAGCTCAGTCAGGTTCGGTTTTCGGGAAAAGAGAAACACATCGAAACCCTGGGTGCCGAAATTGATGAAGCATACATTGAAGCCGTTAAAGGGGTTTCCCTTTCGCCGGAATTATGCCAAAAACATCAGGACCTGAAGATCGTATTTACACCCATTCATGGTACCGCAGTAAAGCTGGCTCCCATGGCCCTGAATGCCTATGGATTCAAAAAAGTTTTCAGCGTGCCTGAACAGGATGTGGTGAGCGGGGATTTTCCTACCGTTGTTTCACCCAACCCAGAGGAATCCGCCGCCCTTAAAATGGCATTGGAAAAAGCTGAAGAGGTGGATGCCGACCTGGTGATGGCCACCGACCCTGATGCCGACAGGGTAGGGGTGGCCGTAAAAGATAAAAATGGGAAGTATTTGCTGCTTAACGGCAATCAAACGGCCACCATCCTGATCTATTACCTGTTGGAAAAATGGAAAGAAAAAGAAAAACTTACCGGTAAGGAATATATCGTAAAAACCATTGTCACCACAGAGTTGCTGAAAAAAATGGCCCTTTCCTATGGGGTGGATTGTTACGATGTGCTTACCGGCTTCAAATTCATTGCCGAAAAAATCCGCCTGCTGGAAGGGAAGAAAACCTTCATTGGAGGTGGGGAAGAAAGCTATGGTTACCTGGTGGGCGATTTTGTGCGTGATAAGGATGCCATTGTATCCTGCTGCATTATTGCTGAAGCGGCCGCATGGGCCCGTGAAAACGGTAAAACTTTATATGAGTTGCTCATTGATATTTATGTGAAATTTGATCTTCATTATGAGAAGTTGCTTTCCCTGACCAAAAAAGGCAAAGCAGGGATGGAAGAAATCCAGCAAATGATGGAAAAATACCGCAAGGAACCTCCTGGAAAAATTAACGGACAGCGTATTGCCACCATCAAGGATTACAAAGCCGGTGTAGAAAAAGACATGTTTTATGTGAACAAACATTATCCGATTGATCTGCCATCTGCCAATGTGTTGCAATTTCTTCTGGAAGACGGCAGCAAGATCACCATGCGCCCCTCGGGCACTGAACCCAAGATCAAATTCTATTTTGGGTCGGAAGCTGCTCTTGAAAGTGCAGAGGAATTTGAAAATACCCTGGCAAAACTGGAAGACAAAATTGACTCCATCATAGAATCAATGAAGCTGGAATAGGCTTTGGCAAACAGCCAATGCCTCCTGGCCTCCCTGGCCTTTTACCCTGGAGGTTTTTCTATCTGAAACGGCTTCTTTCTTCTCTTAGCCGTTCAATGGCCTTTTCGTCTTCGGGATTTTCCCGGTAATGCTGGTAAGCCTCTATGAAATCAGGATGATCCCGGAACAGGATCTCCAGACGTGTATCGATGGGAGTTACCCATAAAATAAGGGTTAGAATTCCAAGCAATAATGACCGGCTGTAAAACTGCCTGGTGAACCACGGCTTTATTTGTTGGTATCTGTCGTAAAGAATTAGCAGTACCGTGGTAACCAAAACCAGGAAAAAGGAGGAACCAAGCATAAACATCATTCCCGGATAAAACAAAAACCCGAACAAAATGGCGATCAGTGTGTATGAATATACCACCCCCATCAGGATGCTTGATGAGATGATAATTGGATTGAAATGTGCCCGGTTTAAAGAATCCAGTAAATCAATGGGCAGGCTGCGGGTAAATATAAAAAAGCCAAGCCAGAGATAGAAAATTGACAGCAGTGTTGTGGAAAAAAGCAGCAAGCTGCTGAGTCCCGGGCCGATTACTCCCCTGTAAGCCAGCAAAATGAAAACAATGATGATACCTGCTATTTCTATTTTATTGAAAATGGTAACCTTTCCGGACATAATTTAGTATATTTTTCCCGAAAATATATTATTTTTTTTAATTTATTAGAATTAATATCGTTTTCCGAAAATTTTAGATAAGCTTGTTGGTTTTTAAACAATATTTACCTCAGCTTCAAGCTCCACCCCAAATTTTTCATGAACCGATTTTTGAATTTTGTTTGCCAGGCTTAACAGGTCTTTTCCACTGGCATTGCCATAATTTACAATTACCAGGGCTTGTTTGTAATGCACCCCGGCATCCCCTTCCCGGTAGCCTTTCCATCCCGCCTTTTCAATGAGCCAGCCTGCGGCCAGCTTTATGTCTTTCCCATCAGGGTAAGCCACCATTTCCGGATAAGCAGCGTTTAATTCCCTGAATTTTTGGAAAGATACCACCGGATTTTTGAAAAAACTCCCCGCATTGCCAATCAGGGCCGGATCCGGTAGCTTACTGCGGCGAACATTGCATACCGCCTGCCTTATATGTGTAATGCCCGGTTTATGGATTCCCATGGTTTTTAATTCCTCTTCCAGTTGTCCGTACCTGGTATTTACCTTATGATGGTTTGCTGTCAGGTTAAAAGTTACCGACAAAATGATATATTTTCCTTTTCCTTCTTTTTTAAAGAAGCTGTCGCGGTAACCAAATCTGCATTCTTTTTTATTAAAGGTCCGGATTTTTCCGTTGCTGATCTCAAGGGCTTCCAGCTCCTGAAAACAATCTTTGAGCTCCACCCCGTAAGCCCCGATGTTTTGCATGGGGCTGGTCCCGACATTTCCGGGTATAAGGGAAAGGTTTTCCAAACCTCCCCAGTTGTTTTCCACGCAATATTCCACAAGCTGATCCCAATCCTCCCCTGCATTGACTTTCAGCCGGACAGTTTCCGGGGTGACCTCCAAAACTTCTCTTCCCATGATGGAAACCTTGATCACCATTCCGGGGTAATCATTCTGAAACAACACATTGCTTCCTCCTCCAAGGATCAGGTAAGGATGTTTTTCCAGCAAAGGATCTGCCAGGGCTTGCTGCAGTTCTTCAACAGAATGTACCTCCGTAAAAAAACGCGAATATGCCGGTATCCCAAAGGTGTGATGCGGCTTTAAAAAATGATTTTCTTTAATTTCCATATCAGGAACCAGATGTAATGCCTGCAATTTTTGGCAGCTACAAAGTTAATGGAATTTAATTTTTCAGGCCTCTTAACTTCCAGGGCAAAAAAAATCCGGAAATATTTCCGGATTAATTAATAATAAGGTGAAGATTAAAAGTTTTAGCGGGTGAGGATGATTTCCTTTTCCTGTATCATCTTCCTAAGGTTAATCAGGGCATAACGCATACGGCCTAAGGCGGTGTTGATGCTCACTTCGGTTTTGTCGGCTATTTCCTTGAAGCTCAGATCCTGGTAATGTCGCATTTTCAGTACCTGTTTTTGTTCTTCGGGAAGGTATTCAATCAAATTTCTTACGTCCTGGTGGATCTGTTCTATAACGATCTTATCCTCAATGGTTTCATCGAAAACCTTCAGGGTCTCAAACAGGTCATATTCCGGGTTGTTATCTACTACCTGCATGCGTTTGGATTTCCTGAAGTAGTCGATTACCAGGTTATGGGCTATGCGCATGACCCAGGGCAGAAATTTGCCCTCTTCATTATAAGACCCGGCACGTAAGGTGTTGATTACTTTAATGAAAGCGTCCTGGAAAATATCTTCTGCAAGATGTTTGTCTTTGACAATAAGCAAAATGTAAGAAAAAACTTTTCTTTCGTGACGCTTGACTAGAATTTCTAGGGAGTAGTGATCGCCTGCAATGAACTGACGAATTAACTCTTGATCGCTGGTTACACGGTCATTCATAATGATGGCCTCCATATGTGGTTTAACAAGCGTAAGAGTTTATTCTATAATCAGTCCTCCTTTTTTTGTGAGTAATTTGGTTTGCAGTTTTAGGTTTGGTGCCTTTGTGACGACAAATTTAACTTATTTTTTTAAACTTTCAAAAAAAGGTCTTTTTTTTTTGAAAAAAACACAATATTATGACAGTTAGACAAATAAGAAAAAAATTAAAACCAAACTATCTTAAATATAAATCAATGTTGATGGGTGTTTTTTTTCTTCATGCCGCATTGCCTATAAACAGGGACAAGCAAACGAAAAAGGCTTTTTTTTATTGTCAGCTGGTAAAGGTATAGAGAAATCTTTTGATGCTTTTTTTGGGGGTTTTTTCAAACTCCTCAGGGACGATTTGTATTTTGGATATATTCATATAAACAGGAATCTGGTTGTTAAGCTGGTTTTTGTGATGTTCCAGGGTTTGTTTCAACTGTTTTTCTGTTATGTTGAGCCGATCTACTGCCTCATAGTCAGGGTATATCATGGCCGTAAGCAATCCTTTCTGCTCAACAACCAGGGCTTCCTGGATAAATGGCATGTTATTGAGCCTGGCTTCAACCTCTTCGGGATAGATGTTTTGGCCCGAAGGGCCAAGGATCATGCTTTTGGATCGTCCTTTTATATAAATAAACTGGTCTTTATCAATGAGCCCGAGGTCTCCGGTGTGCAGCCAGCCATCCTTATCCAGGGAAGCTTCGGTTGCTTCCGGGTTTTTATAATACCCCTGCATCACATTCTCTCCCCTTACCATAATTTCTCCCACTTCATGATAAGGATCAGCACTGTCGATCTTCACTTCAAGGGTGTCAACGATTTTACCTGCAGACCCCAGCCGGGTTTTGTCCCAATTGGCATAACTGATAAGCGGGCCGCATTCCGTCATCCCGTAACCGATAGAAAACGGGAATCCGATTTTGTTTAAAAACAGTTCCACATCCTGATTCAAAGGTGCCCCTCCAATGACCACCTCGTGGAAATTGTTGCCAAAAGCAGCGCTGAGCTTTGTTTTTATCTTCTTGTAGATCAACTTATTTACCAGGGGTGTTTTGAGCAGCAGTTGCATGCTGCTTTTGCTGATAACCGGCAGCAGCTGCTTTTTATAGATTTTTTCAATGATCAGGGGTACCGATAACACCAGCCTGGGGCGTATTTCCTTAAATGCCTTGAGAATGATCTGTGGTGAAGGAGTTTTTGTAAGGAAGGTAATATGGCAACCCAGGGTAAACGGCCACAAAAACTCAAAAGCACAACCATAGGCGTGGGCAAGTGGAAGGAAGGATACAATGGCATCATCCGGGTCAAGCGGCATGTTGTTGTTGGCATAAACCACGTTGGCTGTAAGGCTGTTGTGGGGTATCATCACCCCTTTTGTAAAACCGGTGGTTCCTGAGGTGTAACTGATCACGGCAAGCTCCGGGTTTGGGATGGGCTTAAATTGTATGTCGGCTGAAACCGGACCCTCCGGGTATTTTTTATTAAAGGCGCTTTCAGCCTTTTCCTTTCCTGATTTCATCTTTTTCCTGTCCTCCAGAATGGAAAAATCCTGGAGTGAAATAAAGCTTTTTACCTTCTTGATTTTTTGTGTATCAATGTTTTCAAAAATATTGTCTGCAATAAAAACCATTAAAGAATCCGAATGATTGATGATGTGCTCAATATCTCTCGGCTTAAAGTCGGGCAATACCGGCACCACCACTGCACCGTAAGTAATAATCCCAAGGTAAGTGATGCCCCAGTTGGCTGAATTTTTTCCCACCAAAGCAATTTTTTCCCCGGGCTTAATACCGCATTCCTCAAAAAGAAGGTGGAGTTTCAGGATGCGGGAACCCACGTCTGAAAAAAGAAAAGTTTGCCCCTGATAATCTGTAAATGCAGGGCTGTCCCAATTGCTTTTTATGCTCCTCCCGATAAAATCCGTGAGATTTTCCTTCATCATGGCCTGAATATTTTTGGGTGAATATTGTTTTTGCGAGGGTGCAATTTACAAATAAACCCTTTAAATAAAAAGATTATCCCTTTATCCTGCCATGTGTTTATTCTCAAAAACCGTTATGGAGGCTGGCTTATTCATCTCAATAATTAATGGTAATTTTGCAGATTATTTTTGACTTTATGAGCAAAACAAAGTCCATTGACCAATACGACCCCAAAGAATACCTGTTGATAAAGGGTGCCCGGGTTCACAACCTGAAAAACGTAGATGCCATCATCAGGCGCAATCGCCTGGTGGTGATCACGGGTCTTTCGGGTTCGGGCAAATCTTCCCTGGCCTTTGATACTTTATATTCGGAAGGGCAACGACGCTATGTGGAAAGCCTGAGTGCTTACGCCCGCCAATTTTTAGGCAGGATGCACAAGCCGGAGGTCGACTACATAAAAGGGATCTCTCCGGCCATTGCCATTGAGCAAAAGGTCAATACCCGCAACCCCCGCTCAACGGTAGGTACTTCCACCGAAATATATGAATACCTGAAACTGCTGTTTGCCCGCATCGGCAAAACCCTCTCACCCGTTTCGGGTAACGTGGTGAAGCGGCATAGCGTTACGGATGTGGCAGATCATGCCTTATCGCTTGAGGAGGGTGCCATGGTGATGGTGCTTGCCCCCTTAACCCTCCATGAAGGGCGTTCCCTTGAAGAACAATTAAAGATACTGCTTCAGCAGGGGTTTTCTAGGATGATGATCAATGATAAAGTTGAACGCATTGAAAATATGTTACCGGGTTTGCAAAAAACACCCGTGAAAAAGAAACCCTGCATAGTCATTGATCGTTTTGCCGTTCATGCCGATGATGCCGACCTGAAAAGCCGTGTGGCCGATTCGGTGCAAACGGCCTTTTATGAAGGAGATGGGGAGTGCCTTTTGCAATACGAAGAAAACGGAAAAAGAAAAGAAGCCCACTTCTCCAACCGGTTCGAACTGGACGGCATTACTTTTGAAAAACCCTCTGTAAATCTTTTCACTTTCAATAATCCATACGGCGCTTGCAAATCCTGCGAAGGTTTTGGCAGCGTTATCGGGATAGATCCCGACCTGGTGATCCCCAACAAACGCCTTTCGGTTTATGAAGGAGCCATTGCCTGCTGGAAAGGCGAGAAAATGGGCAAATGGAAAGACCGCCTGGTCAACAATGCCTACAAATTCGATTTCCCGATACACAAACCTTATGCTCAACTTACCCAGGAACAAAAAGACCTGCTTTGGACAGGCAACCGCTACTTTAAAGGATTGAAAGATTTTTTCCGGATGGTGGAGGAAAATACTTACAAGATCCAATATCGTGTAATGTTGTCGCGTTACCGGGGTAAAACCACCTGCAGTGAATGTAAGGGTACCCGCTTAAGAAAGGATGCCAATTATGTGAAGGTAGGAGGGAAATCAATTACCGAACTGGTGCTGATGCCCCTGGAAATGCTGCAACAGTTTTTTCACAGCATCACCCTGGATGAACATGAAAGGGAAGTTTCCCGGCGCTTGCTTACCGAAATCAACAACCGCCTGGAATACCTGAATGATGTGGGCCTTGGCTACCTTACACTGAACCGCCTCTCTTCCAGCCTTTCGGGAGGGGAGTCGCAGCGGATCAACCTTGCCACCTCTTTAGGCAGCAGCCTGGTGGGCTCTCTGTACATCCTGGATGAACCCAGCATCGGGCTTCATCAGCGCGACAACAAACGCCTGATCAAAGTATTGAAAAAACTAAGGGATATCGGCAACACGGTAATTGTGGTGGAACACGATGAAGACATCATGCGGGCTGCCGACCAGGTGATCGATATCGGGCCGCTTGCCGGTACCGCAGGAGGAGAGATCCTTTTCCAGGGAACCGTGGAAGATCTGCTGAAAGACAATAAAAGCCTTACCGCACGCTACCTTAACCGTCAGCTTCAGATTGAGGTGCCCCCCAAACGAAGGAAATGGAAAGAATTCATTGAACTCAAAGGCGTGCGCCAACACAACCTCAAAGGGTTTGATGCCAAAATACCACTGCAGGTAATGACGGTGATAACCGGGGTGAGCGGTTCCGGAAAAACCTCGCTGGTCAAGACCATTCTATATCCCTCCCTGAAAAAATTCTACGGTGGCTACGGGGAGCGCACCGGGCTCTTTGACGAACTGGAAGGCGATACCCAAAGCCTGAAAAATGTAGAATACATTGATCAGAACCCCATTGGCAAATCGTCCCGTTCCAATCCGGTAACTTACATCAAAGCCTACGATGATATCCGGAATCTTTTTGCCGACCAGCCGCTTGCCAAAACCCGTGGCTACACCCCGGGCTTCTTCTCGTTTAATATTGAGGGGGGGCGCTGCCCCGAATGTGAAGGGGAAGGCAACGTAAAAATCGAAATGCAATTCATGGCGGATATTACGTTGATTTGTGAAGAATGCAAAGGCAGCCGGTTTAAGGAGGAGATACAGGATGTAGTATTTGAAGGGAAAACCATCAGCGATATCCTGGAACTTACCGTTGACGATGCCATTGCTTTCTTTTCGGAAAAAGGCAAAAAATCAGCGGCTTGCAGACGGATTGCCGGCAGGTTGCAGCCCCTGGCAGATGTAGGCCTTGGATATGTACGCCTTGGTCAGCCCTCAAGTACCCTTAGCGGGGGCGAGGCCCAGCGCATTAAGCTGGCTTCTTTCCTTACAAAAGGGATCACCCCGGAAAAAACGCTGTTTATTTTCGATGAACCTACCACCGGACTTCATTTTCACGACATCCACAAGTTGCTGCAGGCATTGAATGCCCTGCTGGACAATGGCCATTCCCTGGTGATCATTGAACACAATCCCGAGATCATCAAATGTGCCGACTGGATCCTGGACTTAGGACCCGAAGGGGGAGAAAAAGGAGGAAGCCTGGTTTTTGAGGGTACCCCGGAAGACCTGGTGGTAAACGAAGATTCTTATACCGGAAAATTTTTGAAAGAAAAGATCCAAAACCGTTAAAACAAAAAAATCCCGAAGCAATTAACCCCGGGATTTTTTTAATCAAAAAAGTTCCTAAATGGTTTTACCAGGATAGACTTTCAGTGCTTCCTGCAGGCAGCGCATGGCTT
>SKVW01000097.1 GCA_007129255.1 Bacteroidales bacterium | reverse complement strand
GGGTCGGGTTCAATAATTTCTATGGTTGTTTCTGCCGTGCAGTTGTTGTCATCGGTGACCACGATAGTATAAGTTCCGGGTTCAACGGCATCAGGGTCGGTAATTCCGTTCCAGTCGATGTTGTAAGGTGGAATGCCACCCTCAATGACCAGCTCTACCTGAGCCAGTCCGCCGTAGCAGTCGATGGGGGTGATGATGGCTTCAACCGTCAGCAATTCTGGTTCAAAAATTTCTACTTCCACCCACACTTCGCAACCCAGGGCATCGGTAATGCTAACCTGGTATGTTCCTGCTCCCAGGGCATCCGGGTCGGCGCCGGCCCAATCCACATCATAAGGAGGAACACCTCCTTCAATGGTGAGGGTGGCCGTGCCGTCTTCGGCTTCATAGCAGCTGGCATCAGTGGTTTCAACCGTTACCAAAATCTCATCGGGGGCTTCATTGATGGTGAATTCTACCCAGATGGCGCAATCGTTGGCATCGGTTACCATTATATTATAGTCTCCTGCGGGCAGATTGTCGGGATCAAGGCCGTCCCAATGGATTTGGTAAGGAGCGGTACCGCCGGATACGGTAATTTCTGCCTGACCTACATCGTCATGGCAAACCGGCTGGATCACCTCTACATCTGCAACAAGCTCTTCAGGCTCTTCAACGGTTACACACTCATAAACCACGCAACCATTGGCATCAGTAATAACGACGGTATAATCTCCGGGTTTAAGACCTGTATGCTCAAAGACAGAGGATTTTTCAAAATCCAGATCGGGGATGTTGAGATCGTCAATACATCCGACTTCAAGGCATACATCGTAAGGGCTAACGCCTCCTGCAACGGTTCCTGAAATGATCCCGTCATCGGCACCAAAACAGGTAACATGGGTTACCTCAAGATTGAGAACCAGTTCATCCGGCTGGGTGATCTCAATGTCTTCCACTATTTTTTCGCAGCCAAGTTCGTCTATTACATATAAGGTGTAAATTCCGGCGGTAAGGTTTTCAAAAACATTACTGAACTGGTAATTTTCACCGTCAAGGCTGTAGGTAAGGAATCCGGTTCCACCGGAAGCATCCACTTCAATGGAGCCGGTTTCTTCTCCGTAGCAGGCCACATGGGTTACTGCAATATTGGTTATTTCAATGGGGGAAGTCCCTTCAATTTCGATGGTTACATCAGCCATACAGCCATTATCGTCAGTTACCACAATGGTATAGGTGCCCGGCTCAACAGCATCCGGATCGGTTATACCGTCCCAGTCAATGGTGTAAGGCTCGGTGCCTCCTTCAATAATAAGTTCCACCTGTGCAAGGTCTCCATAACAAACGATGGGTGTAACGATGGCTTCAACGGTGAGCAGTTCGGGTTCAAAAATCTCAAATTCTGCAACTGCCATGCAATCATTGGCATCGGTGACGACGACCTGGTAGGTTCCACCATCCAGGGCATCCGGGTCAGCGCCTCCCCAATCCAGGTCGTAAGGAGGGGTGCCTCCTTCAATGGTTAGGGTAGCCGTACCGTCCATGGCTCCGTAGCAAGTAACATCGGTTGTTTCTATGGTCAATTCAATTTCATCGGGTTCAACAATGGTAAATTCAGCCCATGCATAGCAGTCATTGGCATCGGTAACCAGGATTTCGTATTGGCCCGGAGGCAGGTTGCCGGGATCAAGTCCTTCCCAATGAATCTCGTAAGGGGGCGTTCCTCCCGAAGGGGTAATGACCGCACTTCCCAGGTCTCCATGGCATGAGGGCTGGGTAACATCAATATCCAGTAATAAATCATCCGCCTCCGTTAAAGTAATTGCCTCAACGATGGTGCATCCGTTCTGATCGGTGATAATGATGTAATAATCTCCGGGAATAAGTCCGGAAAAATGGGCAAACTGGCTTTTGTTGTCTTCCTGGTTGATAACAATTCCCTCTTTTACATTTTCAAGGGTGATATCGTAAGGGGTGTTGCCGCATTCCTGCGAGGTCACGGTAATGGTTCCGTTATTGGCACCATAGCAGGTAATATTTGTAAATTCAATTTCAACACAAGGGAGTTCCCAAACTTCCAGGTTGGCTGTGGCGCTGCCTTCTTCCCCGTCAAGAGTTGCCGTATAGGTGATCTCATGAATGCCGGGGCCGGCCATGTAAGGATCAAAAATATTATCTACAACGCCGGATCCGCTGTATTCACCGCCCAAAGGGTAGCCTCCGAAAAGCTCAAAAGGTTCGGTATTGTAGCAAACCGGATCAAAATCCTCCAGGGTCACCTCTTCAGGGTCACCGGAATAAATTTTAAGATCCAGCTTAATAACATAGTAAGGGTAATTGCCGACCTGCTCCACAATCAGCTCATTGCCTTTAAGGGAGAACTGACCATAGGTAGGTTTGCTGTCAGGAGGCGTGTCAAAACCCTTGATCTTAACCGGTTCGCTGGTATCCTCCAGGGTCACATTCTCCGGGAAGTAAATGGTAATGGTGCCACCATCTTCATCAGAATGGCTGACCCATGCCCCGGGCAACCTGTCCTGTCCGGCATATATGGGTTGAACCCCGGGAAGGGAGGTTTCAAAATAATACCACTGCCCGGGAGGATTGCCCAAATGCGGGCCACCCCAGGCACTTTCCGAAGTCCAGGATCCATCCAAAGCAGGAAATTCGTTTGAACCTTTGTTATTGTAAGATATATTAAGCCCATCCCCATTAAATTCAGCAGATGAAAAGGCATTGCCCAATACCGGTTCAGAACCTGAAAGATCTGCTAACAGTTCCGGCCGGGTGGCTGCATGAATTTCCGGTTTTGATTCAGCGATGGTCTGGCTAAATGCAATGTTGCCGGGGAGGTAACACATTGCCAAAATCCAGAACATCAGCGCGGGTAAAATTTGTTTCATTGGTATTTATTTTTAGTTAAATATGTAATTTTTTAGGTTTTCTGTTTTGATGTAAAAGCAAAATTAATTTATTAATCGGTATACTACTTAGATTAATTCAGGTAAAATTATACATTCGGCAAGGACGCTACAATAAGATATAACACCTATTTAGAAAGTAGGTGAAAACACCTAAAAAAGAATAAAAAACAGGTGGTTTCACCTGTTAAAAAAATTATAAAAAACTAAATAATAGAAAGTTGTGGATTTTTGGTTTTTTTAAGTCTGAATGAAGGCCAAATTTTTAAAAATGCAGTTTTTTGGATTCCAGAGTGATTTTTTGTCAAAAAAAATAGATAAAGAATAAAAACCAGTTGCTGAAAAGATAAAAATAACCCATTTAGGTAATATTTTTTCTCCTCAAAAATATCCCGGAACGGGTAAATCTACCTGTCCTTTTCTAATTCCCGTTTTTTCTGAAAAAAATAAACCAAGCTTTGCAGGTGAGAATACCGCAATACAGCCTGGAAAATTTCGTATATGGGTCTATTGTTGCTTTACCGGCTTTCTTTTTTCCAGCAGAAGATAGATGATGGGTAAAATACCCATGGTGTTGAGGATACCAATGCAGATAAACCAAACGGTTTGGCCGGCCCTTGCTGATCTCCACAGCCCGATCAGGGTCCAGGTAAGGTCCCAGATAATGGCAATAATCATGACGGGCAAGAGCCAGGGCATTTCAGAAAAAATTTTTGTGATCATGGCTGAAAGTTTTTAATGGGTTATTCTGGACGTAAAAGCCTCGGGGGGGTTGGCGTATCTGTATGCTTCAGGGATGTTTTTTGATCCATTGGGCAACATCCTTCACGAAGTCTTTACTCACATTTCCCGGTTCAAAATACTCCTGCGGATTGGGCTTTCCGCTTCCCCGGATAAAATGGTGGTTAAGGCCTGGGTACCATTTAAACGTGATGTGGTCCCTGCCGCGCAATGGGGTCTGCCAACCGAAGAACTCCCGCATGGGTACCTGGTAGTCGCGTTCTCCCTGAAGGATCAGGATGGGCAGTTCAAGGCGGGATGCGGTTTCAACCTGGTTGTAATCCAGTATTTCCATCCACAAACAGGCATTCCAACCGATCATCATTTCTGAAGCAGGGGTTTCCTTATCAAAATCCCTGGCTTCAATTCTACGGGCCTGCTTTTCCAGCACCAAAAGCAGGGAGTCCATCTGTTGTTGCATGGCCGGTTGCATATCCTCCTCAAGGGAGGCCAGGTATTCGTATTGATAGGGGATGAGCTCATGCAGTTTACCGCTGTTGCCGGCGGCAATAATAATTCCGGCTATTTCAGGGGTACGTTCAGCAATGCGGGGCGCATAATAACCCCCTAAACTGTGCCCCAGTAAAAATATCCGGGAAGGATCGACCCCATCAAGACCGGCTGCAAACTTAACCGCAGCGGCTGCATCCTGCCCGGTTTTATCCCATATTTCAAAGCATTGAAGATCAAGGGAAGATGCATGGCCATAGGTGCGTTTGTCGTAACGCAACACCGCAATCCCTTTGCTGGAAAGCCCCCAGCCAATGTCCCTGAAAAGGCGGTTGGGCCCAATGCCCATATCTTTGTCGGCCGGCCCGGAACCATGCACAAGAATGACCAGGGGAACCTGCTCTGCATTCAGTGGGATGGTGAGTTTTGCCGGCAGTTCAATGTCTCCGGAGGGAATGGTCAACTCCTTTTCCGTGAACTTCTCTGTATTGGCATAGTCCGGGGCAGGCATGGCTTCTGCATGGGCCATGTCGCGGAAAAAATAACCGGTGATGAAGTTGCTGTCATCATAGCGGATCCTCAGGGTGTAAGTGCCAGATTCGAAAAGAATCTGCTGGTTTACGATCCGGCCTTCGGTTGATACGGAATAGGTGGCTTCTCCTGTTGCAATGTAATTGCCAAACATTTGCTCCACCCTTAGCCAGGCCTCCCTGAATGCTTCAGGTGAAACCATTTCTTTTAGCTGTGGACTGATGAAGTCGTAAGCCTGTTCAAATTTTCCCAGCTCTTTTAAGTTCAAAAATTCCCTGGATTTTTCCTTTAACAGGTTTTCATTATCCCGGCCCCATCCGGTAATGGCAAAAAAGAAAAGCAGCCATACCGGAAAAGTTTTCAGCATTTTGTTTGTTTTCATGGCTTCGTATTAAAAAAATGTCATTCTTCAGAACTGAAGGATCCCGCTTCGGGCGAGAAAATAAATGCAGGCATTGGAAACCACCTGTGCAATGAGGATGGCCATCACAAAGCTGAACCCTGCCCGGCTGCCCTTCAGGTTGGAAGAAACCCTGTAGGCATGGTACATCAGAACTACCATCCAGATGATCAGCAGGATGGTGATCAGCAGGATCAGGGCCGCAAGGATGTATTCCCAGGTGGCCACCGG
>SKVW01000070.1 GCA_007129255.1 Bacteroidales bacterium | reverse complement strand
GTTCGGCAAAGCTGGACAACCCGAGGTGCTTCATGGTTTCTTCCGTTTCATTGAAACGCCTGAAATATTTACTCAACTCAATACGATCCGGCATTACCCTGTCAAAGAATTCCGGATCGGCCACAAGGAAAAATCCTTTCTGGAATTTAAACAACCGGAATTTTTTCAGCTTTTCGTAATTTTCATGGATATAATTCAGAAAGAGCTCACCATGCCCATTAAGGCAGGCGAGCCTTAAACCCTCATAACTGCTGATATTATCTTCCTTAGAGCTTAGTAGCCTGATGATGTCCTGGCGTCCGTTTTTTTGGAAATACCGCAACAATTTCTCCCGGGGCAAAACTTCATGTTTGAAATCAGCCTTTTCTTTGACCAGCTTTTTTATTTTTTCTTTAATTTGCTTTAGCTCTTGGTCTTTTACATCATAGTCCTGAAAATATCCATATACCCCTCCCGGAATACTGTATGCAATGTAATATGGCCGATCTTTTAAAACAGAACCGGAAGCCGCACTAAACAGTACCAGCAAAGGCTCCAGTAAATTGCGAAAGGAAAGCTTCAGTGCTTCCGGGTGTTCGTGCGACTTTAGTATGCTTGAAGGATTCATGTTCAGAAAAAAATCAATTCATTATAGCCGGAGGTAAACCAATTTTTTAAACCGGCAAGCCTGCAAATATAATGCAATAAATGGTTTTAGGTTCAATGGTTTTCTCCAACTTTATGGGTTAAACCGTTCTTTATTCATTTTTTAAAAAAAACTGGCTTTAATATAAAGGGTTGAAGCAAAAGCCGTGTGAGCTGCCCATTAAAATAAAATTTGTTATTGTGAATTTGGGAAAATTCATGTAGGTTTGTTGACTGAAAAACTGAATAATCTTAAAAAATCTGAGCATGTCCGATTTATCAACTACCTACATGGGCTTAGATCTTCGCAGCCCCGTTATTGTTGGCAGCTCCGGGTTAACCCGGAATATTGAGAATCTGAAAGAAATTGAACGTCACGGTGCAGGGGCCGTGGTTCTCAAATCGCTGTTTGAAGAGCAGATCCGGTTTGAAATTCAAAAAGTCTTTTCTTATGATGAGGTACAGACTGCCTATACCGAAGCTGATGACTACATTCGAAACTATGCCCGAACCCATACCGTTAATGAATATCTTGAACTGATACAGCAAGCAAAAAAAGAACTTTCCATCCCGGTCATCGCCAGCATTAACTGTGTATCTTCGAAAGAATGGACCGCCTTTGCCAGAGAAATTGAGCAGGCCGGAGCCGATGCCCTGGAGTTGAACGTTTTCATACTCCCTGCTGATATAGATAACAATGCAGAAGATTACAACCGTATTTATTTTGATATTGTTGAAAAAGTTAAACAAGAAACCAGTATCCCCATTTCACTGAAGATTTCTTCTTATTTTACCGACCTGGCCCATATGATTAAAAAACTCTCCTGGACAGGGATCAAGGGGATCGTTCTTTTTAACCGTTTCTTCAACCCGGATATTGATCTGGAAAAGTTCAGAATCATTGCTTCTAACCTATACAGTCGTCCTGAAGAGATCAGCACCTCGCTGCGGTGGGTGGCCATGATGTCCGGAAGAGTGCAATGCGATATCTGCGCCTCTACCGGTGTGCATGACGGACCAGGCGTTGCAAAACAAATTATTGCCGGAGCAAACGCCGTTCAGGTTTGTTCAGTGCTATATAAAAACGGACTGGAGCACCTCAGTGTTATCCATAAAGAATTGAAAGAATGGATGGAGAAAAATAAAATGAAATCCATCAAAGATTTCCAGGGAAAAATGAGCCATAAAGCTTCCGAAAATCCTGGTGCTTACCACAGGGTTCAGTTTATGAAACATTTTGCAGGAATTGATTAAGGTTCATAGCATACCCTAAACATTTCGCGGATCAGGCTGTTTTATTTTAAGAAAACAGCCTGATTTTTTTTCTGGTTGCCCAAGACTTGCCGGCGTTTAGAATTTTTAACAATCCTACTATTGCAAGAACAAAAACATTTATATATCTTTATGTTTTAAAAAACATAATCTGTTAAGTTTTTAAGGTTTTGATAACCAGTATACAAAAAACAGACAAAAATGAAAAGTTGTGAAGAATTTTTCTTAATCCGAAAAAAATTACCCATAACCAAATAAACAATGAAAGAAAAAAAGCAAAACAAAAAGAGTTTCCGTCCTTTATTCATAGGACTTGCAGTGATTGCCGCAGCCGTTTTTACTTTTAGTATCATTGATCGTGGAGGTGCCAATAGCACTACCTATGAGGTTAGTGAAGACAGCCCGGTGATTATTTTAACAGACTCAAGCTTCGATGAAACCATTGCCGATGGTGTGGTACTGGTTGACTTCTGGGCCACCTGGTGTCCACCCTGCCGTATCCAGGGACCAATTATTGAAGAACTGGCCGCTGAGTTAAGCCATAAAGCATCGATCTCCAAACTTGATGTGGATGATTATTCCAATATTGCTTCCCGCTTTGGGGTTCGCAATATCCCTACCCTCCTGATCTTTAAGGATGGGGAAGTAGTGGAACGTTTTGTTGGCGTACAACAAAAGGAAACCCTGAAGCTGGCTATCAATCAGCATTTGTAGAGATTAAACCATTAGTTAAAAAAAATTAACATTACTTAATATTATTATAGGAGATTTCGTTGGACGATCAATTGATCTTCCAGGGGACTTCCGGAAACCAAAAATTAAAACAAGCTATGCAACATTTAACCATGGAAAACTTTAAAGAAAAAGTTTTCGATTTTGAAAAAAACAAAGAATGGAAATTTGAAGGAGATAAACCATGCATTATTGACTTTTATGCTGACTGGTGTGGGCCTTGTAAGATGGTAGCTCCCATTTTGGAAGAGCTTTCCGAAGAGTATAAAGGAAAGGTGGATGTATATAAAATTGACACCGAAAAAGAAAAAGAACTTGCCGGGATGTTTGGGATTCGCAGCATCCCCTCAATTCTTTTTGTCCCCAAAGAAGGGCAGCCGCAGATGGCGACCGGGGCCTTGCCCAAGCCAGAGATGAAAAAAGCCATTGAGCAGGTACTTTCTGTTGAATAATTTTGTTTTGTGATTTACTCCGGGCAGGATTTAAGGCCTGTCCGGTTTTTTTTAATACGTCTGGAATTATGGAAAAAGAATTGTCTCCCCAAACAAAAAAAACCACCGCCGAAAAAAAACCATGGTACAAGCCTGCCAGGTTGCCCAGGAGTAAATACCTGTGGGTGATCGGTATCTTTTCCTTTATTGGGGTTGCGGGGGGTTATGCTTATTATGCCCTGATCGGTTGCCATAGCGGTGGATGTGCCATTACGTCCAATCCTTATATGAGCATGATATGGGGGGGGGCCGTCGGATACCTGCTCCCTGATTTTTTTGTGAAACCTGAACAAAAGTGATATAACCCTATTTGGGAGCTCTTTTTAAAAGGTATATCCCTAAAATCCCGAAAAGAATATTGGGTATCCAAACCGACAACATTGGATGCAGGTTTCCGTTTGTGGCAAAGGTTGTGGATACCTGCATAAATAAAATAAAAGCAAAACTGAGGGTAAGCCCTGCCCCCAAATGAAGGCCGATGCCTCCCCTTACTTTTTGGCTGGATAAAGAAACCCCGATTAAGGTGAGTACCAAGGTTGCAAATGGGAAAGCCATGCGGCGGTGCATTTCTACTTCGTAAAACCTTACACTTTCTGATCCTTTCAGCCTTTCATTGGCGATGAAGTTTCGCAGTTCGCTAAAGTTCATGGTTTCCATTTCTTTCAGATCCTGTATGAAATCATTGGGTGTAATGGGCAACACCGTATCCATTCGGCTTCCAAAATCCAGGCTCTCCTTTAGACCATCAATGTTACGTACGTTGTAATTGGAAATGGTCCATTGGTCGTTTATGCTGTCGTAGCGCACATTGTCGGCCATCAGTTTATAGGTAAGCTCCCCATTTTCAATTTTCTCAAGAGTAAAGCGATGCCCGGTTTTATTACGCATGTTAAATGTTTCCATGTAAATAAAAACCCCGGGCCTGATCTGCATATGAACGTTGCGATCCCTTATGGTTTGCGGGTTTCGGACATATTCATATTCAAAGTCCAGGCGTTTTTGATTGGCCGGGGGAATCAGTATATTGGAAAGGTAAACCGAAGCAAGCGACAGGAAGATCGCCGAAATAAAATAAGGCAACAGCATCCTGCGAAAGCTGATCCCTGAGCTTAAGATCGCAATGATCTCAGTGTTAAAAGCCATGCGGGATGTGAAAAAGATCACGGCAATAAAGGTGAACAGCGGACTGAAGAGGTTGGCAAAATATGGGATGAAATTGATGTAATAAACAAAAATGATCTCCCGCAGGGGAGTGCGGTGTTCGATAAAGTCATCAATTTTCTCCGAAAGGTCAAAAATGATTACGATCAGCAGTATTAAGCCAATGGCATAAAAGAAAGTACCAAGGAACTTACGGATGATATAGATGTCTATTTTTTTTAACATTGGTTTCCGACCTTTGGGATATCTGCCTTCTTTCTCCCCGTTAATGAACAACGGGTTTGAAGGAGTCATATTTTACAAGCGTTTTGATACCTTTGGGATCATCATTTTTTTCCATTCGGAAAAGGTTTGCTGTTGAATTTGCTTCCTGGCTTCCGTAACCAGCCAGATATAGAAACTCAGGTTGTGCATGGTTGCAATGATGGGCCCCAGCATTTCGTTGCACACAAACAAATGACGCAGGTAAGCCTTTGAATAATGATTGTCCACAAAAGCGGTGCCATCTGCATCGATGGGCGAAAAATCTTCCTGCCATTTTTTGTTGCGCATATTGATAATGCCTTCCCGGGTAAAGATCATCCCGTTGCGGGCATTCCGGGTGGGCATTACGCAATCAAACATATCCACCCCAAGGGCAATGCTTTCCAGGATATTTTCCGGGGTACCTACTCCCATGAGGTATCTTGGTTTGTTTTCGGGAAGGATATCACAAACCAGTTCGGTCATTTCATACATGGCCGCGGCGGGCTCTCCAACCGATAAGCCTCCAATGGCATTCCCGGGGCGGTCGCAACCTGCAATAAATTCGGCAGATTCTTTGCGCAGATCACTGAAAGTGCTTCCCTGAACGATCGGGAAAAGTGCCTGCCCATGATCATAGTACGGGGGATTCTTGTCAAAATGCGCACAACATCTTTTTAACCAGCGGTGGGTAAGCGCCATGGATTTTTTGGCGTAGTCGTATTCACAGGGATATGGCGTGCACTCGTCAAAAGCCATAATGATATCGGC
>SKVW01000164.1 GCA_007129255.1 Bacteroidales bacterium | reverse complement strand
GCTTCAATATCATAGGCATCGGCAAGACTTTTTATTTTGTTGGCAGCTTGTTTTTTTTCAGACTGGGGTGGATGCGGATAAATATTCTCATTGTGCAGCAATTTCCCTTCACTATCCAGGCACACCACCTTACAGCCGGTGCGAAAACCCGGGTCTATGGCCATGATTTTCTTCTGGCCCAAAGGTGGGGCCAGTAATAACTGTCGAAGATTATCAGCAAAAACCCGGATGGCCTTTTCATCGGCTAATTCTTTCAGGTGATTTCGTACTTCCGTTTCCATGGAAGGGGCCAGGAGTCTTTTGTAGGCATCCTGCACAGCCTCCTTTACTTGCCGGGCTGCCGGGGTGTTGCCTTTCACAAACAAGCGCTCCAGAATTTCCAGGGCACGTTCCTTTTCAGGGGCAACACCTACTTTCAGATAACCCTCCTTCTCTCCCCTGAACATGGCCAATATGCGATGCGAGGGAGCTTTGGTAACCTTTTCGGACCATTCAAAGTAAGCCGCATATTTTTGACCTTCGGACTCTTTACCTTTGGCCATCTTGCTGGTGATAATTCCCTCTTTTTCAAAAAGGCGGCGCAGGCGACTCCGGGCATGGGCGTTCTCACTTACCCATTCCGAAACTATATCCCGGGCTCCGGCCAATGCGTCGTCTATCGTATTTACTTCCTTTTGCTCGTCAAGAAAAGCTTCTGCAGCTTCTTCCAAATCAAAGGAATGCTGAGCCATCAATTTTTTAGCCAGTGGTTCAAGCCCCCTGGCAACGGCGATTGTGGCGCGGGTTTTTCTTTTTGGCCGGTAAGGCAGGTAAAGGTCTTCCAGCTCGGAAAGCGTGCCGGCTTCATTTATGGCTGCTTCCAGCTCAGGGGTAAGCTTTTCTTGCTCTTTTACCGATGCCAGGATGGCTTCCCTTCGTTTGTCCAGTTCCTCAAGGCGCGCCAGGCGGTCACGGATAAAGGTTATCTGGGTCTCATCCAGGCTGCCGGTGGCTTCCTTGCGATAGCGGGAAATGAATGGAACCGTAGCCCCTTCTTTCAGTAATCCGGCCGTTTTTTCAACCTGCCATTCGGCCAAATTGCTTTCAATAGCGGTCTGTTTAATATGTTTTAGTGGTATTCTCATAAAAAAGTTTCTTAAAACATCATTTTTAATTGCATAGCCCTGGCAAAAGACCTGCGGTGGTAAGGGCTGAACCCATACTTTAAGATGGCTTCTTTATGGCCCGGGGTGGCATACCCCTTATTCTGGTTCCATCCATAATGGGGAAATTCCTGGTGAAGCTGCTGCATGTATTCGTCCCTGAAAGTTTTTGCAAGAATTGAAGCGGCGGCAATAGACTGGTAAAGACCGTCCCCTTTAACAACACAATGATAAGGGATATTATTAAATCCAATAAAACGATTGCCGTCAATCAATAATGACTCGGGCACGGGATCGAGTTTGGCAATGGCGAGATGCATTGCCTTTATGCTGGCATTTAAAATGTTGATGCGGTCAATTTCCTCATGACTTATCATAGCTACGCCATAAGCCAGGGCTTTCTTTTCAATGATTTTTCTTAATTTTTCCCTTACATAAGCCGGTAGTAATTTTGAGTCATTGAGCGTTTTTCCCAGCCCGGGAACGGTCTTTTGAGGAAGAATAACAGCAGCTGCGAACACCGGGCCGGCCAGGCAGCCCCTGCCCGATTCATCGCATCCGGCTTCCAGGATCAGGGGTTCATGAAAGGGATTTAACTTTTTTGGCATCAGGCAGAGGTTAATTCATTGAAATACGCAAGATAACGGTCTTTCTGAGCATTGAAAGAATATTTCTTTTCAACAGTGATCCGGCCTGCTTTTCCCAGCGTTGACCGCAATTCAGCCGATTCAATAAGCATGAATAATTTTTGCTCCCATTCTGCCGCTGTGTTTGCCAGGAAACCATTTTCTCCGTCCCGGATGATCTCTTTATTGACGCCTACCGGCGACAAGACCGCAGGTATTTCCAGGGCCATATATTGCAAGCCTTTAAATCCGCACTTTCCCTGGGACCACTCATCATCAGGCAGGGGCATAATGCCAATATCCAATTCTGACAAATCATCCACTTCTGTTTCCCGTTTCCAGGATATATTTTCAAGTCCGGGGACCTCCTCATGGAAAGGCGCATCAGAAATAATCCGGAACCGGACCTTTTCTCCATATTTTTCCCGGATACGTCTCAAAACCGGGGTTGCCAGGGTGAGGTGTTTCAGGGTGGTGGAAGAACCGGTCCAGCCAATGCAAACGGTTTCTTTTACCTGTTTTTCAGCGGACTGGTAATAATCTGTATCGATGGTGGTTGGGACAATTTTTACATTCTTGTTGTATTGCCTGGCATAATTTGCCAGGTATTCATTTCCCACCAATACCATATCACATAACGAGACCACTTTTGCAGTTTTTGAAGGTCGTTTCAGGAAACCCAGGTGCCGGTTGCCGTTGGAAACATCCTTAAGCCAGATGCTGTCATCAAAGTCTACAACCATTTTGATGCCCTTTTGACGAAGCTTTTTCTCAAAAAATGCCGTACCCAGCATATGGGCTTCGCGGTAAAGGAAAACAGCATCGTATTCAACGGCTCTGTTAATGTCGCCCCAACGCTTGTGCAAACTTTTGAGTAAAATGCGAAGCTTGGCAAACAATCGGCCATTGGCATAAAAGGCATGGTCATCTTCCTGGCTGATCAGGTGGGAAATGTGGCACTCAAAACCATTGTCAGTAAGAAAGTCAAGGTATTGTTCAAAACGGAACCTTTGACCGGGAGAACGTCCCGGGCGATGGGCTACCAGGAATAACACCTTTTTTTTTCTCATGGACCTGAGTTTTCATTGGAAAGACACCAACTCATAAGATTGATTATTCTTTAATCATGGCATTCAGGATGCCCTCAAAAACAAGCAGGCCATCGGTATTACCCAGTTCAGGATCCGCAGCCCTTTCGGGGTGAGGCATCATTCCAAACACATTGCGGTTTTCGTTACAGATGCCGGCGATATATTCCTCAGAGTTATTGGGATTGTGAGAGGGATTAAGGTTGCCTGTTTCATCACAATACCTGAACAGAACCTGATCCTGGTCATTGAGTGACCTGAGCGTTTTTTCCGGTGCATAATAGCGGCCCTCGCCATGAGCAATAGGAATTTTAAGCACCTGCCCCGGAGAAAGGGTGCGGGTTACCAACGCATTATCTGTTTCACAACGAATAAACGCATTGTGACACATAAAGCGGTGGTTTGGGTTGTGCAGCAGGGCACCGGGTAACAAGTGCGCTTCGCATAAAATCTGGAACCCGTTACAGATCCCCAACACATAGCCTCCTTTCTGTGCAAAAGCAATCACCTGCTCCATGATGGGCGAAAAACGGGCAATGGCCCCGGATCGAAGGTAATCGCCATAGGAGAATCCACCAGGCAAAATGATAAAATCACAGCCCTGCAGATCTTTTTCTTTATGCCAGAGGGCCATCACTTCCTGGTCCATAAGCTTTTTTAAAACATAGATCATATCATGGTCGCAATTGGACCCCGGAAAAACCACAACGCCAAATTTCATGTGTTTAATATTTTACAACTATTTGATTATCTATACTTTGTAAACGCATCCCGGATTCCGAATTGAGGTTAGAAGGTGGATGGTAACGTTTCTTAACAAACCCTCTACTCTCTACTCTCTATTATCTATTCTCTATTCTCCATCCTCTATCCTCTATCCTCTTCATTCAATCTTCTACAATCATCCTCTTGTGTGTTTTAAGTAAAACATGGATGTTTCACTTTTATACTTTTAGGAAACCGGATTAAAAACGCATCCCGGGAAACAGGATCTGACACCCGACGGGAAACACCCGGCAAAGTTATGAAAAATACAATTAAAGCCTAAGCGGGAATAATATTCCCCGGGCCGCAAAGCCTGCTAATCCAGCCTGGCAAACTTGCCGGCAAGGATCAGAAAGATCATCAGGCTGAAAAACACCTCTGCCCAGGCCTTTCTTCTTATTTCCTGGAAAAAGACGGCAAAAACAGCACTTAATGGTAGCATCAACAAGCCATGATGCACTTTAAAATAATGCGTAACAAATAAAACCGATACCAGGGAAACAAGAAAGAAATACATCAGCACCGTATAGCGTTTCCTGATCCTGACGGGTTTATCGCCGAGGTACTGAAACAGCTTCAAAAAGGTAAAAACGGCCAACAGACCCAGGAAAAGTCCGTAAACTTTTGAAAAAGCAGAAAAATCCTGTTGAAACAACCGGAAAAGCCCAAACCCGGATATAAGTTCTTCAGTTTTCAGGGCAAGCATATCGCGCAAATAATAATAGACCCCCAGGAATAAAAAGGGAGTCAACAAACCAAATATAGAAGCAATGATTCCCCTTAGATTGGCCAGAAAATAAATACCAAGGGCAATGATCAGCAGCAGAAAAAAGGTCAATGCAGGGAAGTAAAATAATCCGGCAATGGAAATCAGCATGCCCACATTAAAAACTTCAAGCATAACCTCCTTCTCATCATAAACATTCAGGATTTTATTCAGGGCAATGATCAGGAAAAAGTTGGCAAACAAAACCGGGTGCAGAGAAAGCATTTCAAAGGAACTGCTCATGAGCACCAGGTATAAAAATCCGGGCAGGAAACTCTGGCGGTCGATCAGGTTTTTGGAGGTTGCCAGCTGATTGACCATAAACGCCTGGAAGTAAAGAAAAACAAAAGCCAGGGAAACATTTAACAAAGGATAATCCTTAAAAAGGCGGCCCACCAAATTGTAAAGAGGCGCTGCCTCTGCAAGGGAAATGCTAAGCTGGGAATACAAAATAAATCCATCCAGCCAAAGTACCAGTCCCGTCAGCAGAAGAACCAGGGGCGTTGAAAACTGGTATTTCCGGAATTTATGAATAAGCATATCTCAAGATGGGTTTAAGTCAGCAGGTCTTTACCGATATCCCGGCGAAAATATTTTCCTTTAAAATCGACTATCCTGGCATTTTCATTGGCTATGGCCAGGGTCATTTCAAGAGTGTCCCCAACCGCGTTCACGGCAACGACCCTTCCTCCATTGGTTTTAAGGTCTTCACCTTCACGGGTAACCCCGGCATAAAACAAGCGTCCGGATTTAACTTTCCGGGTGTTCTCCAATTTAAATCCTGTTTCATACTTCCCGGGATACCCTCCGGAGGCCAGGATTACCGTGGTTGACCACTTACCGGAAACAGAGAGTTCATGTGCAGGAAGTTTACCACGAGTTGCGGCCAGAAGCAGGCTCACGAAATCTGTTTCAATCAG
>SKVW01000113.1 GCA_007129255.1 Bacteroidales bacterium | reverse complement strand
GGGGGGCATTATGACACCAAACCCATGCAGGTTAAAAGCAACATTTATCAGGAGGCTTGTTTGTGCAGCCACACTTTTAACTTTTCTTTTTTCACAATCAACTCTCCAGGCACAGGAAGTGATCGCTACCGGGGGTAATCATCATAAAGCAGGTGATATCTCCGTCAGCTGGACGCTCGGAGAAACGGTTATTGAAACCTTTAAGGCAGATGAAAACATACTTACACAGGGCTTTCATCAGTCAAAACTCACCGTGGTATCAGTTGATGAGATTGATATGCCCGGTTACAATATTACAGCATTTCCCAATCCTGCCAAAAGCTGTTTGACGCTAAGTGTAGAAGCTGATAAGTATGAAAACATGAATTTCATGCTTTACGATTTTAATGGCAATCTTATAAAACAAGGCTTTATTCATGAGAAAAACACCAGAATTTCGTTTGAAGGGCTGAAGCCTGCAGTGTATTTTATTAGGATAACAGAGCAAAACAAACATTTAACAACAATTAAAGTAATTAAGAATTGAAAGGGGGTTTAGAGGTTGAGGGTTTGAGTTGCTGAGCAATAAAGATTTTTGAACCAAAACCATAAAAAGATGAAAAGGATTTTTTACACACTGGTACTTGGCATTTTGAGCCTGAGCGTTTTAGCACAATCGCCACAAATGTTCAACTACCAGGCAGTTCTTAGAAATGATGCCGGAGAGCCCAGGGCTTCGCAGGATGTAACCATCAGGATTGATATTGTGAAGGGCGATGCCGGTGGACCGCAGGTTTTCACCGAAACCCACAATACTGCTACCAATGAATTCGGCTTGGTAAATCTTCAGATCGGCTCGAACCAGTCGCTGGAAGTGGTTGACTGGAGTGCTGATGACTATTTTATTCAGGTAATTGTTGACGGAACCATTATGGGCACCACACAGCTATTGAGTGTGCCGTATGCTTTACATGCTAAAACTGCCGAAAGCATCACAGGAGTGGGGAGTGGTTCACGTTATGTAGGCGAACTTTACGGTGGCGGTGTTGTATTTTGGGTTGACCACACTAGGCAACACGGTCTTATTGTAAGCATGGTTGACCTTAGCACATCTCAGGCATGGAGCAATATTGCAAGCACTTTAATTGGCACTACCAACGACTGGGATGGTGCAAATAACACCACAGCTATAATAGAACAAAGTGGACACACTTCAAGTGCAGCAAAACTCTGTACCAATTATACAAATGCAGATTATGGTACAGGGACATATAGTGATTGGTACTTGCCGAGCGTTGCCGAGCTAAACCATATTTGGAATAATTTTTACGAGGTGCAAAAGGCACTTACCAATGATGGTAATCCTGATACTACACCAATTGCAAGAAGTTGGTACTGGTCGTCGTCGGAGCACACCAGTAACAACGCGTGGAACTTCTACTTAAACAACGGCAACGCGAGCAGCAACATTAAGTACAATTTTAACAGGGTTCGTGCTGTTCGGGCTTTTTAACCCCGGGGCAACAAAAGGGAAATGGATAAATCCATTAAATTTATTATGGCGTATTAACATAGCCCACGGTTTAAACCGTGGGCTATGGGGGCAATCCAGGAGTAAAACCGTTTTAACGGTTTCAACACATCATTAAAAAATCAAATTATGTCACATTCGTTTAATAAAATTTGGATTCACGTCATTTGGTCAACCAAAGGGAGGACTCCATTGATTAAATCGACCGTTGAAAATAAAGTCCATCAATTTATATCCGATCAACTCCGGGATCAGGGCTGCCCCATAAGAATTATTTATGGTATGCCCGATCATATTCATTGTCTTTTTCTTTTAAACCCCACAAAATCCATTGCAGAAATCATTAAACAAATTAAAGGCACCAGCTCTCATAATGTAAATCAAAATAACCTGATTGCTGAAAAATTTGCATGGCAAACAGGCTATGCAGCTTATTCCGTTTCAGAATCCGCGGTTGATAAGGTATTTGAATACATTAAAAACCAGAAAAAACTTCATCAAAAGAAAACATTTGAGCAGGAATACGATGAGTTTATTAAATTACACGGATTTTGATAAAATAGCCCACGGTTTAAACCGTGGGCTATTCTTTCCTGCCCTGAATCAGCCTCTGCCCGGTTTCCTTTTTCCCGGGTGCAAAACCATGATCAGGCTCTGGATGGGTACCAAAAAGCTCAGTACGCTTCGCCTCCTGCACATAGGCGTTCCGGTCTTCTTCGTGAATGTAGCCGCCCTCCAGCAGGTAATCGGCTGCAAGGGTTACCCGCTTTACGTATGTCTCTTTGTCCGGATACCGCTCCGCAATCTCTTCTGGGGGGAAGGGCTCGAAATATCCGCCGAACCAGAACAGTTCATCAGGATTGCCCTCAGGATGTTTGCCGGTATACCTTCCGAGGGGTGCTCCTGCCAGAGTACCATCAATGATCTGCTCCATGTGGGGCAGGCGAAGGCCGCCGATTGCATTGCCATCTTCATCGAGGTCGGTGTCGAAGGTACCATTGGTGTTGAGTGTGCCCTCGATGAATCGGGAAGGCGGAGCCGGAACTCCATCCTTCACCCAGCGGGCAAGGTTGTGGAATGCAGCCCGGAACACCGGTTTCGAGCTTGCCGGGTTCTGGTTTTCATTGAGGCCCGGGCTGATGGGTGACGGAAGGTGGGATACACCGGCCAGCTCGTACTGTCGCCAGTGTGGATTGTCGGGGAAGCGGGAAAGTCCGGCGTAAAGGACTGCCTCTACGTCCCCCTGTGCCGCAACGTGGATTACCTTAGTACCGTCTTCGACCGGAACCCCGTTGCAGGCCTCCGGAACGTAATAACCCGGTGGTTCGTTGTGGAATGTCAGGCAAAGCAGGCCCACCTTTGCGAGAAGATGGCCGTCATACGCAAGCTCGCTATTTCTGAGGTTAACTCCCCTCGACATAAACTCCATCTGCAGTCCCGCGCTTTGTGAGTATCCGAAACTCAGAACCGCATCCACCGGCATAATGTCAAAGGCAGTTTGAAGCAAGTCGGGATACTTTAGTAACCCGGCGGTATGCAGAAGGATATCGAATGCATCCTCAGGTTCTTCGATGGTTCCAAAGATCAGGTGGTTGGGCTTCTCCCCCTGATCCGCAGCAGGTGGCCCGAAATAGTCCGTTACCGCCTTGTCCCACTGTACAGCCGCATAGGTAAATCCGCTTTCGAACAAATAGCCGTCCGTAACAGTCAGGGCAGAATGGTGTGGCCTCCACCGGTCGGCAGTCGCAGTAAAATCGCCATGCTGCAGGCCGATTGTAACCAGCCAATCGACAACACCGACACCGTTTCCGCCATCATTAGGATAGATCAGGACAATTGGAACGGCATACTTACCCTCCGTACCATCTTCACGGTTGACAATACCGTGAACTGTTGCTTCCACATAGGTGTAATCCTCGAATTCCTGGTAGGGATGTATCTCGTTTACCGTAACGGATGTGGCCCCGCCATCTTCCACCTTTGGCTTAGCAGAGACTGTTTGATCCAATCCCCATGCAATCAAAAGGACCGGAATAATAGCTATTCTGATAATGAGCGATACTGAAGCTTTTTTCATGATGATTTCTTGTATTTTGAATAAGTGTAAAAAGATTTGCTTCCAGTTTCATTATATTCCAACGCTGTTGTTGTTAAAGTTTTACAAATTGGTTATTCGTGTTTCATGACTTTTAAAACCTTTACCACCTCTTCAGTGAATAAACAGGGTGCTTTTACCATTGCGACCCGATCCTGGTCGGCAGGATTCCCGGTCTGTTTTCCGGAAAAGCAACATTCAGCAAAAGGATACTTTGCATCTAAGGCTCGATGCTTTCGTTTCCTTGCAGAACAAGGGTGGGTATGTCCAATTTTTTAAAGCTCCGGCTTGAACCTGTATTCATAAAAAGCACGCTTCTCCCCGGAAAAATATGTGCGGGTTGATTTGCTCCTGCCAAATAGTAAGTTTCTTGTGCTCTGTAATAGTATAGCCCAAAAAACATAATTTTTCTATCATGAAAATTTTGAAAAAACAGTAGTGCACATTGCCTGCCACTCATCCCCAGGAGGCGAATCCACCTCAGCCACCTAAGATCCCGGTAGTGCACTAAGCAAATTTCCGCTTACGTAATATCCAAATCAGGCGGGTAAAAAATCAACCCGGACAATAATCCTTTCTGTTTCTATTGAAATCCATCGAAAACCAAACCTCTGATTATTTTGATGTAAAAAGCAGTTCAAAGCCGTTTTGGTTAATCATTCTGTAAATTGCAGGTTAATGATACCCAGGAAATTTTCTGAAAATAATATGATGTATTAATGGTGTAATAAGATTTTAAAATGATGTATCAGAGATGTATTTATTTAATTGTTAATTATGGCAGAAAGTTGTTAATTTGAAATAGCATTTTTTTTAATATAAAAATTCCTGCCAATTAAATAAATTTTTAATGCGGAAACTATCATCGTTTCCATTAAACCTGCAACCAACGTCAACTGAACCAAAATCAATTACTCATTAAAATTATTTCAATTATGAAAAAACTACTACAATTTTTTGCAACATTATTGTTGTGCGGTGCCTTTACCTTAAGTGTGACTGCACAGGAGAACCTTGTCAGAAATGGAGATTTTATGGGGCCCAGAGTAGAGCAAGGCTGGGTAAGTATCCATGAGATCACCAATACAACCGGTGCGGAGTTTTGGCATGTGCAGTTCAATCAATCCCTTACCCAGGATCAGATTGATAATATAGAAGTAGGTGAAACTTATGAGTTGACCTTTTATGCAAAAGCCGAAGATAACAAAGAAGTAGCCGTGTTTTTTGGAGAAGACGGCGGTAGTTTTCACAACCTGCTGGATCCTGATCTGGAAGGTGTCGGTGTCATCGATCTTACCACAGAGGAACAAAGTTTTTCCTTTGAGTTCGAAGCGGGAACTTTTGATGCCATGAAGCTTGGATTTGAGGGCGGTAAAGATGATCATAGTTATACAATTGGTCATGTTTCCATATTGAAAAAAGTAGAAGAAGGGGAAGATGCCGGAGAAAATATTATTAATAACGGCCATTTTGGACCACGGGATTTCGAAGACACCTGGTTTGTATGGGTAGCCGACTGGGAAGGCATCACCGCCTCGGCCCTTATTAATGACTGGTTCGTATGGTATGCTGACTGGGAAGGCATTACTGTTGATCTTACCATAGAAGATGGCTGGGCAAACGTTCATGATATTATGAATACCCCCGGAACCGAATTCTGGCATGTGCAATTTAACCAGGAGTTTACTGCCAGTCAGATTGGTGCCATATTGCCCGGCGG
>SKVW01000244.1 GCA_007129255.1 Bacteroidales bacterium | reverse complement strand
TATGCCAAAGAAAAAGGTTATGAAACCCTTGTGGCAGCGTCCACCGGCAACGCAGGTTCTTCCCTGGCCGGGATTTGTGCTTCCCAGGGACAAAAAGCCGTGATTATGGTGCCGGAAAAAGCCCCCCTGGCCAAACTTACCCAGATCATCATGTACGGAGCACAGATCGTCCCGGTGAAAGGCACTTATGATGAAGCCTTTGAGCTAAGCATCAAAGCCACCGAAGCATTTGGCTGGTATAACAGAAACACTGCCTACAACCCCCTGACCATTGAAGGGAAAAAAACGGTTGCCTTTGAGTTGTTTGAACAACTTGGAGAAAAAGTACCGGACCGCGTCTTTGTTTCGGTAGGCGATGGGGTCATCATTTCAGGGGTTTACAAAGGGTTTGAAGATCTTTTTAAGCTGGGGCTGACCGACCGCATGCCCGTTGTGGTTGGCGTGCAGTCTGAAGGCAGCGACAACCTGGTCAGAAACCTGGACCTGTCGGTTTTTGAGATCAAACCCGGCACCACCATGGCCGACTCCATTTCTGTGGATGTTCCCAGGAACTTTTTGATGGCAAGGGATTACATTCACCAATACCAGGGAGAAGCCATTACCGTAAGCGACCAGGAAATCCTGGATGCTGCGGCCATCCTGGCGCGCAATACCGGAATTTTTGCCGAACCGGCAGCTGCTGCTGCCTTTGCCGGGCTGCTTCACCACCAGGTTAACGATTTACTGCCAGCCAATTCCAACAATGTTGTGTTGCTCACCGGAAGCGGGCTTAAAGACCTGGAAGCAGTAAAAGGCTCCCTTATAATGCCTGCTGCCATTGCACCGGATATCGATGAACTGAAAATGCTGTTACCAAAACATCAAACTACCCGGTAAAGTCTGTTATATTACCGGCTTTTAATTTGGAATACACGAAAAAAAACAAATTATGATCACCTTTACCCTCAATGGATTTAGGCAGGAATACAAAGGCGATCTCGCTCAATTGCTGATCCGTCATTTGCGCCTTGATAACCACATAACATCTGTAAAGGACGGTTGTTCCGGAGAAGGCGTTTGCGGGGCCTGCACGGTAGAAGTAAACGGCAGGGCAAGCCTGGCCTGCCGCACCAAAATGAAAGACCTGAATGAGGCTGAAGTTATCACCACTGAAGGACTTCCGGAAGCTTTCCGGGAATTCATCGGAAAAAGTTTTGCAGAAAAAGGAGCCGTGCAGTGCGGCTTTTGCTCCCCGGGTTTCATCATGCGATCCAAAGCCCTTTTCAACACCAACAAGGAACCCTCAAGGGAAGAGATCATCAAAGCCATCAACCCCAACATTTGCCGCTGTACTGGCTATGTAAAAATTGTGGATGCTATAGAGGCAGGCTTCCGGGAAATAAAAAGCAACAGTAATCCTGCTGAAAAAGAACTTTCTGCCAGGATCGGAAAACCCTATCCCAAATACCAGGCATACGAAACCGCCATCGGCAAAAGGCCGTTTGTGGATGACCTGTTTTTTGAAGGAATGTTGCATGGAGCACTGAGGTTTAGCGATCACCCCCGGGCTAAAGTACTCAAAATTGACACCGCCGAAGCAGAAAAAATGGAAGGAGTGGTCAGGATTTTTACCGCAAAGGATATTCCCGGGGAGCAGTATACCGGGCTAATTTTCCAGGACTGGCCGCTGATGATTAAAGAAGGCCAAACCACAAATTATATTGGGGATGTGCTGGCCGGGGTGGTCGCGGAAACCGAAGCCATTGCCCGGGAAGCGGCCAAAAAAATCAGGGTGGAATATGAGGTATTGAAACCCATTACGGATGTGCAGGATGCAGCCAAACCCGACAGCGGTCAGGTACACCCCGGGCAGTCGAATGTGCTGGAAAACTGCAGCATAAGGTTTGGGGAAACGGAAAAAACATTCAAAGAGGCTGCATACGTTTCCGAAGACATTTACCAGTCACAAACCATTGAGCATGCCTTTTTGGAAACGGAAACGGGCATTGCCCTCCCTGAGGGTGACGGCATCCGCCTTTATTCACAGGGACAGGGAGTATATGTTGACCAAAAGCTGGTGGCAAAAATCCTGGGAGTGGAGCCGGAGCAGGTCAGGGTTACCCAGGTGCAGAACGGGGGCGGCTTTGGAGGGAAAGAAGACATGACCGTACAGGGGCACGTAAGCCTGTTTTGCTGGCTTTTGAAGCGACCCGTCAAACTTCATCTGAACCGTGCCGAATCCATCCGGATGCATCCCAAACGCCATCCGGTAAGAATGGATATGCAACTGGCCTGCGACAAGAACGGTAAGTTCACCGCCATCAGGCTTAAGGCTATTGGGGATACCGGGGCCTATGCTTCGGTGGGCACCAAAGTAATGGAAAGGGTAGTGGGACATGCCACGGGAGGATACACCATTCCTGCCGTAGATATAGAATCCCTCACGGTGTATACCAACAACATTCCGGGTGGGGCCATGCGTGGGTTTGGGGTTCCGCAGGTGGTTTTTGCCATCGAATCATGCATTGATGAGCTATGCCAAAAAGGAGGCTTTGACCGCTGGCAAATACGCTATGACAATGCCCTGGAAGACGGTGCTACCACCGCCACCGGACAAAGACTGGAGGGTGTGGGCCTGAAAAAGACCCTGAAAGCGGTAAAAGAAGCCTTTCAAAAAGAAAAGTATGCCGGCATTGCCTGCGCCATAAAAAATACCGGGGTGGGCAACGGCATGATTGATGACAGCGAAGTAAAAATTGAAGTGGCGGGAGCGGAAAAAGTTATCATCCATCATGGCTGGACCGAAATGGGACAGGGTGTGCATACCATAGCCATTCAAACCCTTCACGAAGAAACCGGCATCAACCCGGCCTCTATTGTAGTGAAGGTAGATACCGATGCCGGCATTCCCACCGGAATGACCACTTCATCAAGGGCCACCGCCCTGGTGGGCAATGCCATCATTGATGCGGCCAAAAGATTAAAAGAAGACCTGAAGTCCGGCAATCTTGAAAAAATAACAGGAAGAACCTACAAGGGGAAATATGTTTGCGACTGGACCATCAAACCCGGGGAAGAAACGGAAGACCCGAAAATTCATTTTGCTTATGGGTATGCCACCCAGGTTGCCATACTGGATGAAAAAGGAAACCTTAAGAGGCTGATTGCCGCCCATGACGCCGGAAAGATCATGAACCGCATGCTTTTTGAAGGGCAGATTGAAGGTGCACTGCATATGGGATTGGGGTATGCCCTTTCCGAAGGTCTGCCTATGAAGGAGGGACAACCCGAAAGTTTCCGGTTCAAAGACCTTGGCATCCTCAGGGCAAGGGAAATGCCACTGCTGAAGGTGATCGGCATTGAAGAAAAAGATCCTTATGGTCCCTACGGAGCAAAAGGAATTGGCGAAATCGGGATGGTGCCAACCGCCGCAGCAGTTGCAAATGCCTTTTACGCCTTTGACGGGAAGAAAAGAACCCGGCTTCCCTTGAAAAATAAAGATTGACAAAATTTACAGCATTTGTAAAAAGTTCAAAAAAGAATTAGCTATGGCCATTCTATTAAAAAACGCAACATTCATCAACTGGGAAAATCTGGAATTCAGAAAAACCAACCTTTGGGTTGAGGAAGGCAAAGAAGGAGGCATCACCTTTTTTGATGAACTGCCTGCAGAAAAATCGAAAAGTGCCCGCACCACCATTGACTGCAGCGGCAAGCTGGTTACCAGATCATTTGCCATAGGGCATCATCATGTTTACTCAGCCATGGCCAAGGGAATGCCTCCGCCCAAAAAATCTCCGGAAGATTTTACCGAAATTCTTCGCTACATCTGGTGGACCCTTGACAAATGCCTGGACCATGATACCATCCGCTACAGCGCCCTGGTTACGGCCATGGCTGCGGCTAAGGCCGGCTCAACCTTTGTGATCGACCACCATGCTTCACCCCATTATATTGAAGGAGCCCTTGACATCATCGCCGAAGCTTTTGAAGAGGTGGGCATTGGACACCTGCTGTGCTATGAAGCCACCGACCGTGATGGAATGGAAAAGGCCGAAAAAGGCTTGCAGGAAACCGAACGTTACCTCAAGAACAGACAAGGTCTGGTAGGCCTGCATGCTTCATTTACAGTAAGCGACCCAACCCTTGAAAAAGCCATGGACCTGATGCAGCGCTTTGATACCGGGGTGCACATGCACGCTGCCGAAGGGCTTTACGATCAGGAACATTGCCTGGAGCATTACAACAAAAGGGTGGTGCACCGCCTGCTGAATGCAGGGGCACTGAACTCCTCCAAATCCATTCTTGTCCATTGTCTTCACCTCGACGAACAGGAAAGGGAGATTCTGAGAGAACTTCCTTGCAGGGTGGTACAAAACATGGAAAGCAACCTCAAAAACAAAGTAGGGTACTTCAACGGGGCAAGGCTGGGTAACAACATCATGCTGGGCACCGATGGCATGCACAGTGACATGCTCCAAAGTGCCAAAGCCGCCTTCTTTGTCGGGCAGAATTTTGATATGATCGACTTCTCTTCGGCTTATCAACGCTTCCGGCATGTGCACCATTACCTTAAAGAAAACAAGTTTAAGGGCGACGGGGACAACAACCTGGTGATCCTGGACTATGATAGCCCTACAGAAGTAAATCCGGGCAACTTCACCGGGCATTTCATCTTTGGCTTGAATTCCAACCATGTGAAGCATGTGATCTCCGACGGACGCATCATTGTCAAAGACCGGGAGATTCAAACGGTAAACCAGCAGGAAATACTGGAAGAATCAAGAGTGCAGGCGAAACGGCTATGGAAAAAAATGCAGAAAGTTAACCCCTGATTGAGCGCAGTTTGTATTTTTGCCTGAAATGCGGCAAAAACCGGGGTCCTGTTTAATATTTTAAGCTGAGTTCTAAACAAAACAATTTACCCATTGTTAAAATAAAATAAATACATAAATAACCCATACATAATATTTTACTGGTTTTCAAAAACTTATTCACTCAAACCCAAAAAGCATTGATTCGTGTATCAAATCCCAACAAACAGCAAACCCGGTGATCCTGATTTTGAGGAGAACAAAAGGCATTACCGCCAAATGCTTGAAGAATACCGGGGCATCATGCGCAAAGTGATGAGCGGTGGCCCCGACCATGCCATTGAGAAGCATCGGTCGCGCGACAAGCTGCTGGCGAGGGAACGCATCGATCTGCTTACCGATCCCAACACGCCTTTTCTTGAGCTTTCCCCTTTGGCCGCCTTTGGGCAATATGATGACGGCTTCCCATCGGCCGGAATGGTGACAGGGGTTGGGGTGATCCATGGACATGAAACGGTAATTGTGGCAAATGATGCCACGGTAAAGGGCGGTACTTACATCAAGGAAACCATTCGCAAACACATACGGGCACAGGAAGTTGCCCTTCAGAACAATCTGCCCTGCGTTTACCTGGTGGATTCGGGCGGAGTATTTTTGCCCCAGCAGGCCGAAGTATTTCCCGACAGGGATGATTTTGGCCGGATCTTTTATAACCAGGCCCGGCTTTCGGCCCAGGGCTGCCCGCAAATTGCCGTGGTCATGGGCTCCTGCACAGCAGGCGGGGCCTATGTGCCTGCCATGAGCGACGAAACCATCATCGTAAAAAACCAGGGCACCATTTTTATTGGCGGGCCACCCCTTGTTAAAGCAGCCACCGGAGAGGAGGTCACCCCGGAAGAACTGGGTGGTGCAGAGGTGCACACTTCCAGGTCAGGAGTTGCAGATCACCTGGCGGAAAATGACGAACACGCCCTTTCCATCTGCCGCAGCATCTTTGAAACCCTCCAACCCGGAGAAAGACAAGCCCTGGACATAAAAACCCCGAAAGAACCCGCCTATTCCCCGGCAGAATTATACGGAGTGGTCAGCTCCGATCCCAAAAGACAAACCGATCCTTACGAAATAATTGCCCGGCTGGTAGACGACAGCCTCTTTCATGAATTCAAGCAGCGGTATGCCACCACCCTGGTTACCGGATTTGCCCGTATCATGGGTTTTCCCTTTGGCATCATTGCCAACAACGGGGTGCTGTTTGCAGAATCCTCCCTAAAAGGCACCCATTTTATTGAATTGTGCAATTTCCGGAAAGTGCCCATTCTTTTCCTTCAAAACATCACCGGATTTATGGTAGGTAAGGAATACGAAAATGCCGGGCTTGCCCGGGACGGTGCCAAGCTGGTGCATGCTGTGGCCAACGCCACCGTGCCCAAGATCACCATTATTACAGGTGGGTCTTATGGAGCAGGGAATTATGCCATGGCAGGCAGGGCCTACGATCCACACTTTCTGTTTATGTGGCCAAACAGCCGTATTTCGGTAATGGGCGGGCAGCAGGCTGCCAATGTATTGGCACAGGTTAAAATAGACCAGTTGGCCGCTTCCGGGAAAAAAGTCAACGAAAAAGAAATTGAAGCCATGAAAGCCGAAATACTGTCAAAATACCAGGAAGAGAGTTCGGCCTATTACAGCAGTTCGCGACTCTGGGATGACGGCATTATTGAACCCACCCAGACAAGGGAGGTGGTGGCCATGGCCGTATCCATATCATTAAACAAAAAATTTGAAGAGCCCCGCAGCGGGGTTTACAGGATGTAAAAAATGTCGGCCTACAAAACCATAGAAACCCTTACAGAAGGCCATACCGCCACGGTATGGCTGGACAGGCAGGAGAAACGAAATGCCATGAACCCCCAAATGGTTCATGAACTTTTGGATTGTATTGCTGTTATGAAAAATAACCCAAAGGTCAGGGTCTTGATTTTAAGGGGAAAGGGAAGCCACTTTTGTGCCGGGGCCGATTTGAACTGGATGCAGGTAGGAAATCTCAAACCGGAAGAACGTCCTTCCTATCTGCTTCCCCGTTTGTTTATGGCTTTATTTGACTTTACCAAGCCCCTGCTGGTTGCAGTAAACGGGCATGCCATGGGAGGGGCTCTTGGCCTGATAGCATGCGGTGATTTTGTATTTGCCGGAGAAGAAGCCGTTTTTTCCTTTTCAGAAGTGAAGCTTGGATTAATTCCGGCCACCATCTCCCCTTTTGTGGTCAGGCGCATAGGAGAATTAAGATCGCGCCAGTTAATGCTCAGCGGAGCCAGAATAAATGCTGAAACTGCAAGAGAAACCGGGCTGGCCGACCGGGTGTTTCCGGCAGAAAAAATGGATGAAAAAATAGCAGAGCTTGCGGGTCAGCTGTCGGAGAATGCACCAGGTGCCATGAAGCTGGTTAAACCTTTGATAAAGAAAGTAAGTGCTGAAAAACTGGAAAAAAAACTGACGGATTACACAGCCGATATGCTGCAAAAGGTTCAGGAAAGTAAAGAAGCAAAGGAAGGGATTCAGGCCTTTTTAGAAAAGAGAAAACCGGTATGGCCGGGAAACAATGACTGAAAATTTATGAAAAAAAGAATACATAAGGTTTTGGTTGCCAACCGGGGAGAGATTGCGGTAAGGATCTTTAAAACCTTGCGGGAAATGGGAATCAGGACCATTGCCCTCTATTGCGGGGCCGATAAAGATTCACTGCACCGCAGGATGGCTGATGAAAGCCTTTTTCTGAAAGGCAACAGCCTTGCGGAAACTTATCTGAATACAGATCAGGTTGTAGCACTGGCCAAACATTCAGGGGTGGATGCCATTCATCCCGGATATGGGTTTCTTTCGGAAAACCCGGCTTTTGCTTTGGCCGTTAAAGAAGCGGGATTGATTTTTATCGGCCCGGATCCTGAAGCCATCCGCATGATGGGAAATAAGGTAGAAGCCCGCGAACTGGTAAAAAGTTTAGGAATCCCCTTAATTGAAGGAGCAACCGGTCTTACCCATGATCTTGCCGGACATGCCGAAAGAATTGGTTTTCCGGTATTAATTAAAGCTGCTGCAGGAGGGGGCGGTAAAGGGATGAAGGTTGTGGCAAGCCGGGAAGCCTTGGCTGAGACCCTTGAATCCACCAGCAGAGAGGCAAAAAATTATTTCGGTGATGGGCAGGTTTACCTGGAAAAATACCTGGAAAACCCTCATCACATTGAAGTGCAACTGCTTGCCGACACCCATGGAAATGTGGTTACGCTGTTTGAACGGGAGTGCTCCATCCAGCGCCGCTACCAGAAGATTATTGAAGAAGCTCCCAGCCCGCTTATTGACGAAGAAATGAGAGAGCGGCTCATGGAAGCTGCCCGGAAAATTGCCAGAAAGATCGGATACACCAATGCCGGAACCATTGAATTTCTGCTGGCTGGGCGGGAATTCTTTTTCCTGGAGATGAACACCCGCATACAGGTAGAGCATCCGGTTACCGAAATGATCACCGGTGTGGATATCGTCAGGGAACAGGTAAATATTGCCAACGGCAACCCCATCCCTTTTTTGCAGAATGATTTGAAAATAAACGGGCATGCCATTGAGGCTAGGGTTTATGCAGAAGATCCCATACAGGGTTTTATGCCCTCGCCGGGGAAGCTGGTTCGCTACCAGGAACCCCGTCTTAAGGACTTGCGCATTGATGCCGCCCTGGAAAACGGCTCCGAGGTGGGCAGTGAATTTGACCCAATGATCGCCAAGGTCATAGCGCATGGGGAAAACCGGCAGGAAGCCATTCAAAAGCTCATTCAGGGGTTGTCGGGCTTTATTTTACACGGTGTGCAAACCAATATCCCTTTTCTTACGCAGTTACTCAGGACTGAAATTTTTGCCAATGGCAAAGCCGATACAGGTTTTTGCAACCGCTTTATCCTGGATGGATTTTCTCAGGATAATCACACCCGAAATCATGAGCCGGCTTTGATTGCAGCCTTTCTTTTCGCCTCAGCCCGACTGGCCGGGGAGAACCTGTCCATATGGGAAAAGATCGGTTTCTGGCGCATGCAAATAAGCCCGGAGCTTAAGGTCAGCCGGCGCATCATCAGGTCAAGGGTTTGGCAGGTGGGACCTGAACAGCTAACCGTTGAAACTGCAGGTGAAAAAATAACTTTCTCCCTGCTAAAGAAAACCCCTCAGGAGCTGGTCCTTGAAGATTCTCATGGAATGCACAGCTTTACATACAGTCAGGGGGAGGAAGGTTCCTTTTTTTTCCAAAATGAAGAACAGGTTTACCATGTTGGTCATTTCAGGGCACTGGATAATGAGAGGATCAGCGAATTAAGCGAAAACCCTCAGCTGGATGGTGAGCTCCTGATAAAGGCCCCCATGCATGGCCGCATCATTAAAATAAATGTGAACGTTGCCGATCAGGTTAACAAAGGAGATACCCTGCTGATTCTGGAATCCATGAAAATGGAAAACCGGATCATTGCCACAGGGAATGCAAAAGTTGAAAAAATTGATGTTAAAGCGGGGGAAACAGTGGCAAGTAATAAAACTTTAATACATTTGTCGAATAACCCTTAAGTTTTAATTCAGACAAAGAAAGGATTAAAACCAACAAAATGCAGATCAAAAAAACCAATAGCCGGTTATGATTGTTATTTAAAATTAAGCCAAATTAATTTATACAAAAGATGACACAGAGCCCATATTTAACCCCGGCGCACGAGAAACTCAGGGAAAAAGTCAGGGCATTTGCCGAAAAGGAAATAAAGCCATTGGCTGCTGAACTGGATGAGAAGGAAATTTTTTCTACAGAGTTAACTGCCAAAATGGGTGAGTTAGGATTGTTTGGTATTCAGACTCCGCGTGAACTGGGCGGAAAGGGACTGGACACCCTTTCCTATATTATTGCCGTAGAAGAGCTTGCCAGGGTTGACAGTTCGCAGGCTGCAACCGTTGCTGCGGTAAACTCACTGGCCATTGCCCCCATAATAAACTATGGTACTGAAGAACAGAAAAAAAAGTATGTACCCCCATTAACCACCGGGCGCAAAACATGGGCTTTCGGATTGACCGAAAAAAATGCAGGCTCTGATGCCATGGGCTCTGAAACCACTGCCGAACTCCAGGGTAACGAATGGGTGATCAATGGATCGAAGATGCACATTACCAATGCGGCCTCTGAAATATCTGCCGGGGTGACCCTTCAAGCGGTAACCGGCATGAAAGACGGACGCAAGCGGCTTTCGGCCATTCTGGTAGAACGGGGAACCCCCGGCTTTACCACCGAACGTATGACCGGAAAACTAATGTGGCGGGCCAGCGACACCGGACGCCTGTTTTTTGACAATTGCCGGGTCCCGAAAGAAAACTTACTTGGTGAACCCGGACAGGGTGGCCGCATCATGCTCAACACCCTGGATGCCGGAAGACTTTCCATTGCGGCCATCGGCTTAGGCCTGGCCAGGGGAGCCTATGAAGCCGCCCTGGCTCATGCAAAGGAAAGGCAGCAGTTCGGGCAGCCCATCTCCAAATTCCAGGCGGTAGCATTCAAACTGGCCGACATGGATGTAAAAATTGAACTGGCTAGAAACACCCTTTACCATGCTTGCTGGAGAAAGGATAACAAATTGCCTTTTGCAAGGGAAGCAGCCATATCCAAACTTTATACCTCAGAAATCGCCAGGGAAGTTGCCGATGAAGCCGTACAGATCTTTGGTGCCAAAGGCCTTTTCAAACCCACAGATGTGGAACGCTTTTACCGCGACCAGCGTCTGCTCCAGATCGGGGAAGGCACTTCGGAGATTCTTCGGATCGTAATTTCCAGGCACTTAGGCGCCTGAACATGAAAAAAAAAGAGATCATTTCGGGATTTTCCAAACTGAGCCAGGACGAAAAGCTTTCGCTGGCCACAGGTTTGTTTAAAACCCCCAGAGAAGCAAAAAAAGACTTCCTGTCCTTTTACCACCCCGATAAAAACACCCAGGAACTGCTTTCGGGATTCAGCGAAAATACCATTACCAATTTCCCCCTGCCTTACAATGTGGCCCCCAACTTCCTGATAAACGATAAAATGTACGTGGTTCCCATGGTCATAGAAGAAAGCTCTGTGGTAGCTGCCGCATCTTATGCCGCAAGGTTCTGGGCTACTCAAGGAGGGTTTAAAGCAAGGGTTAGCGGCACGGAAAAAGTCGGGCAGTTGCATTTTCTGTTTTCAGGGGACCCAACGGCCCTGAAAAATGCCATGCCCCAGATGGAAAAATTCCTCAGGGAAAAAGCGGCACCCGTCACCGCCAAAATGGAAAAGCGCGGAGGCGGTATCCTTTCCATGAAGCTGAAGGATTTCAGCAGTGAAATTGAGCACTTCTACCAGTTGCACGTCACCTTTGAAACCATGGATGCCATGGGAGCCAATTTTATCAATTCCTGCCTGGAGGCCTTTTCTAAAGGGATGCAGGCGTTTTTTGAACAAACAACCGGTTTTTCTCCGGCAGATTTTGAACCCCTGATGGCCATCCTTTCCAATTACACACCCAACTGCATGGTGGAAGTTTCGGCATCTTGTCCTGTGGAAAACCTGAAGGGAATTGCTTCTGGTTTTTCTCCGGAGGAATTTGCCCGCCGGTTTGGGCAGGCAGTAAAAATTGCCCAAACCGATGTTTACCGGGCCACCACCCACAACAAAGGCATTATGAACGGGGTGGATGCGGTGATCCTTGCCACCGGCAACGACTTTCGCGCGGTGGAAGCAGCCGCCCATGCTTATGCCTCCCGCAACGGAAAGTATCAGTCCCTGAGTAAGGCAACCTTAGAAAATAACCGGTTTCATTTTTCCCTGGAAATGCCCATGGCCGTGGGGACCCTTGGTGGCCTTACCAGCCTGCATCCTCTGGCAGCCCGGTCAATGGAGCTGCTGGGACATCCCGATGCCAAACAACTCATGATGATCGCTGCTGCAGCAGGGCTTGCCAATAACTTCGCCGCCGTGCGCTCGCTCATCACCACCGGCATTCAGGCCGGCCACATGAAGATGCATCTGCCCAACATCATGCGGCAGCTTCAGGCCACGAAGGAAGAAGAGAATAAAATATACGCCTATTTTAAGGAAAGAAAAGTCAGCTACCAGGCCGTAACAGGATACCTGCAAGCTTTAAGAAGTGAGAAGGAATAAAGCAGCAACCCCGCAAAAAATTTTCCAAATTAAAAAAAGCAATTCAGCCCGGATGGACCGACAGGAATTTTACGCAAACGGCAAGCTGATGATCAGCGGGGAATACCTGGTCCTGTCCGGAGCCATGGCACTTGCCGTTCCGGTAAAATACGGCCAATCCCTGGTTTGCATCTCAAAAAAAGCGGACGATTTTTATCTCACCTGGAAGACTCTGGAAAAAGGGAAAGAGAAATTCTATTTTGAATTTTCGGATACTGAGCTTTTTCCCGTCAAAAGCACGAATAAAGAAGCCGGAGAATTTATAAGAAAAATATTGCTGGCCGCCAAAACCCTGAACCCGGGTTTTCTGAATGACAAAAATAATTACGAAATAATAACGGAAATCAATTTTGACATGAACTGGGGGCTTGGCAGCAGCTCTTCGCTGATCTCCAACATCGGATGGTGGTCCGGCACGGATCCTTACCGGCTTTTACACGAAATCAACGGAGGATCGGGATATGACATTGCCTGCGCCAGAAGCAAACAGCCGATCCTTTATCGGTTTAAGGGGGAAAAAAATATACCGGAAATAGCGCAAGCGGACTTTTTCCCTTCTTTTTCTTCGGGGCTCTGGTTCGTTTATTCGGGTAAAAAACAAAGCAGTGCCGAAAGCATCAGGGATTTTTCACCGGAAAATGTTCCGAAAAAATGGGTAGAAGAGATCTCCGGATTGTCCCGGGAAATGGCCAAAACTTCTTCCCTGGGAGATTTTTGCAAAATGATGGAACAGCACGAAGCGATAACAGGTAAAGCTTTGGGTCGGCAGCCCATTGGCGAAAAACTATTCAGGGATTTCCCCGGCTCCGTAAAATCCCTGGGAGCATGGGGAGGAGATTTTTTTATGGCAGCAGCCGGGACAAAACCGAAAGAATTAAAAAATTATTTCAATCAAAAAGGATATTATACCATTATTCCATTTGAAGAAATGGTGTTGAAGTCCTGAAAAAAACAAAACGTATGTACACCACCTTTTACCAGGACCACGCCATCAAAACAAAGATACCGGATGATGCCGAAGGGAAAATATGCTGGAAAAGTCCTGCCAATATTGCATTGATAAAATACTGGGGCAAAGAAACCGGGCAAATACCCATGAATGCTTCCCTAAGCTTTTCGCTGAAAAAAAGCGTGGTCAAAGCCTGTATGCGCTACAAGGTAAGCATAACGGGAGAAGGCGGCCTTCAATCCTTTAAGGTCAATGGCGAAGAAAATGAAACTTTTGCCAGGCGCATAAAAGATTACCTGCTCAGCCTTTACCCTTACTTCCCCTGCCTTGGAAGGCTGGATCTTGAAATTGAGACCCACAGCACCTTTCCGCATTCGGCCGGGATCGCTTCTTCTGCCGCAGCCTTCAGTGCGCTGGCTTTGTGCCTTTGCTCCCTGGAAGAAGCTTTGTACGGGGGAAAAAACCAGGATGAAGATTTCTTCAGGAAGGCTTCCTACATGGCCCGCCTGGGCAGTGGAAGCGCCTGCCGTTCGGTTTACGACGGGTTTGCCCTATGGGGAGAGACCCGGCATTACCAGACGGGAAGCAACCTCTTTGCCACCAGGCTTTTTGAGCAGGATGTCAATCCCCTGTTCAACACCCTTCAGGATGCCATTCTGGTGGCCGACTCAAGTGCCAAAAAAGTGAGCAGCTCCAGTGGACACGCCATGATGAAAAACCATCCGTTTCGCGAAAGCCGCATTGAGCAGGTTGAACTGAACATGCAAAAATTCCTGAATGCCATAAAAGAGGGAGATGAAAAAACCTTTGTGGAAGTGATCGAAAATGAAGCCCTTACCCTGCACGGACTGATGATGACCTCCGACCCCGGATACCTGCTGATGAAACCCGGCACCCTGGAGATGATTGAAAAGATCAGGAACTTCAGGGAGGAAACCGGGATCAATGTGGGATTCACTTTGGATGCAGGGCCAAACATCCACCTGATCTATTTTGAAAAAGACGCTAAAAAAGTGAGGCCTTTTATCACTTCGGGACTTGCCCCCTATTGCCAGAATGGCCTTTGGATGGATGACGGCATGGGAACCGGACCCGGAAAAATCAACAACCTCTAAAATGCATACCCATTCCCAATACTTCCATTCCAAACTCCTGGTTTTCGGAGAGTACAGCCTTTTGCTGCAATCCAGGGCATTGACGGTACCATTCAGAAAATATGCCGCCACCCTTCGTTTTCCGGAAAACGAAGCGGGAAGCGGATGGATTGAAGGCACAGCGTCCAACCACCAGCTTGCACTTTTTCATGATTTTCTGGCACAGCTTTCCCCGGGCTGGCGTGGAGAAATGAAGCTGGATCTGAAAACCTTTAAGAAAGAAATTGAAAAGGGGCTCTTCCTGGATTCGGATATTCCCGAAGGTTTTGGGCTGGGAAGTTCGGGTGCCCTGGTGGCTGCAGTTTATGCAAGGTATTCATCGGCCACCCGGGGAGAGAAGCCTCCGGCTCCGGAATACCTTGCCCGGCTAAAAAGCATTTTTTCAGCAATGGAATCCTTTTTTCACGGGAATAGTTCAGGAATTGACCCTCTTAGCTCATTCCTTGATCAACCCCTGCTGCAGGATGAATACGGGGGGATCATCCCCGTTCAGCCCGGCATCTGGTCGGATGATCAATCCGGCTTCTTTATTGTCAACACCGGGAAAGCCCGAAAAACAGCACCCCTGGTGCGAACTTTCAACGAAAAGGTGAAAATCACAGCCTTTCGTGAAATGATGCAAAAGGATTACATCCCTGCCAACAATACCTGCATTGATGCAAGCCTGGAAGGAAACGCCCAAAGCCTTTTCCAAAAAATGGAAAAACTTTCCTCCCTTCAGTTTTCTTTTTTCAGGGAAATGATACCGGCTGGATTTGAAAAAATATGGGAAGAGGGGCTGACAACCAAAACCTGCTTTTTAAAACTTTGCGGCGCGGGTGGTGGGGGTTTGTTGTTAGGATTTACGCCGGACTTTACCAAAACCAACTCCCTGTTAAAAAACCATTCCCTTAAGCCCGAGCATTTTAAATTGCCCTGATATTGCTTAATTTTGCGCCTCTGAGTATCTGGACTTTCCGGATTCCCCTTTTTTTAAGTAAAACTCTTTGATTATGGAGATAAATATTCTGGAGTGGATTGGTTATATAGCATCGGCAATTATTGCCATAAGCATGGCCATGAGCTCCATTGTCAAGTTCAGGGTCATCAACCTGGTGGGAGCGGCCCTTTTTTCAACCTATGGGGTTTTGATCGGTTCAGCTCCCGTTGCATTGCTTAACGGCTTTATTGTGGTGGTAGACATCTATTACCTGTACCGCATTTTCTCCAAAACTGAAGTTTTTGAGACCATCAAAGTCCGTAGCGACAATCAATACCTTTTGCGATTTCTGGATTACCACAGCAAAGAAATACAGCAGTTTTTCCCGGGCTTCAGTTACCAGCCCCAACTCAACACCTATAGCTTTTTTGTTTTGAGAGACATGGCCGTTGCAGGGCTTTTTCTTGCCCATCGAGAAAACGAACACATATTAAAGGTCGGCCTGGATTACGTTATTCCCGAATACCGGGATTATAAAAACGGGAAATTCATTTTTCACCGCTTAAGGCAGCGGTTTATTGATGACGGTTTTTCCAAAGTGGTAACCACCGGCAATACCCGCCCCCACAAAAAATACCTTAAGAAACTTGGATTTGAGGAAAAGAAAAACGGCCTGTTTGAAATGCACCTGACCAAGTCTTCGGCTTAAAGGCCCATTTTTTTCATTTTTTTCCACAGTGCCACCCGGCTGATATCAAGGTATTCGGCGGTTCGGGTCTGGTTCCAGTCATGCCTTTCCAGTGCTGCCTTCAGTTGCTCCCTGCTGATGCGAAGCTGCCCTCCCCTGGATTTCTGAATTGGGGTTTCACCCGGTTCCTTTAATGTAGTCCCTGCAAATGTTTCCCGGTTGTCTGTTCCGGAAAAATTGCGGACCTCGGCCGGCAGATCTTCGACTTCTATCAGGCTGCCCTGTACCAGCACAAAAGCATGCTCCATGGCATTTTGCAATTCCCGGATATTGCCCGGCCATGGGTATTCCATTAGAATTTTGGAAGCCTGCCGGCTCAATCCTTTCACCGTCTTACCGGTAGAGCGGTTGAAGCGCTCCACAAAATGCCCGGACAGCAGCGGGATATCCAGTTTCCTTTCCCGTAAAGGGGGCATATGAATGGAAAAAACATTGAGGCGGTAAAACAGATCCTCCCGAAACATTTTTTCCTTGATGCGTTCCCTTAGGTTTTGGTTGGTAGCGGCTACAATGCGCATATTCACCCGGATGGGCTTGTTATCGCCCACTTTTTCTATGGTCTTTTCCTGTATTACCCTGAGGAGTTTCACCTGCAGGGCAGGGCTTATTTCACCGATCTCATCCAGAAAAATGGTACCTCCTTCAGCCTGTTCAAACTTTCCGGTTTTGTCTTTATAAGCCCCGGTAAAGGCTCCCTTCACGTGTCCGAACAGCTCACTTTCAAGCAAGGTTTCGGAAAGTGCCGCACAATTAACCTTAACAAAGGAACGGTCTTTCCTTTCCGACAATTCATGAATGGCATCGGCCACCAGTTCTTTTCCCGTACCGCTTTCGCCGGTGATCATCACATTCACCTCCGAATCGGCAGCCAGGGCAATCATGCGGTAAACATCCCTGATCTTCTGGTCCCTGCCGATGATCTTCCGGCTGATCAGGTATTCTCCCCTTCCAAAAGTGCCCGGTGAATGGGTGATGCAATCCATTTCATCTGAGATATCCGAAACGGTAAAAAGAAAAAATTCCTGTTCTTCCTCCACAAGCCGGTTGGCAGAAAGATAAACCAGGCGTTCGGTTTCATCATTTTTCAGGATCAGTGTTTTATGAAAATTCCTTTTCACGGAGGAGATTATGTTTTTCATACAATCATCCATATCAAATAAATGCATGTCGGTGGTGAAAAACACCAGCTCCGAAAATTTTTCAGGAGGGCTTTGATTTGCTCCGGGATAAAGAAACCTCTTTGCAAAGGGATTGTGATAATGAACCTTTAACTGACGGTCGACAACAACAATGCCACAGGGCATTGCTTCGGTGAGTTTTTGGAAATCAGGAAAGTTTGTCATTAAATGGTCATTTGGATTAACATCAAGTTAACAAAGTTAACATTTTTTGTTAACTAAAAAAGTTAACACCCTACTTCCTTTAAAAGTTTAACTCCCTGGTTTAAAACCAAAAAGAGCCAATGGCACAGTAATAGCATACAACGAGCAGAACGAAAATGTTAACCATATAAAAAATAGCAAAATGAGAAAAGAAATCATATTTGGAATTGTTGGTTTGGTCGCAGGAATTTTATTGACATCGCTGTTTGCCTACAGGGCAGCACCCGGCATGATGCTGAAAGAAGCCGAAAGCAAGTATAATTTTGAGCAATCGGTGGAAGTATTTGAGCAAACTGCCCACGATATGGGATGGAAGATCCCCACCGTGCACGACATGAAGGAAACCATGGACGGTTTTGGCAAAGAAGTACTTAACGCAAAGGTATTTGAGCTTTGCCATCCCGAACATGCTTACGAAATATTAAAGCTGGACGATGAGCGCATCGTTTCCTCCATGATGCCCTGCCGGGTGTCTATTTATGAGAAGTCCGACGGAAAGGTTTACGTTTCCTGGATGAACACTTCCATGATGGGCAACATGATGGGTGGAGTGATCGCCGATGTAATGGGCATAGCTTCGCAAGAAAGCGAGCAAATGATCAGTTCCATAAAAAAATAAAGG